>NZ_LHCD01000065.1:0-18716 GCF_001262595.1 Methylobacterium sp. ARG-1 | reverse complement strand
TCGATCACCTCGGTGCGCGAAGCGGTCTCTGGCGTCACCTCGGCTGTCGAGCAGCAGGCCGTGGCGACGCGCGAGATCTCAGCGAGTATGCAGATCGCCTCGGAAGGCGTATCGGACATCGACCAGAACCTGCACGTGCTGGTGGGCTAAAGCATACACCCAGGAGGCCGGCTGTTGACGAGCTGCTGTCAGTAGCCTGAAAGCAGACCTTCCAAAGGCCAATAATGGGTCGGTAGCGGCCGCCCCTGATTGTCGGAAAAATCATCGGATATCCGACGCCGCCAAGCTATGCGCTGCTCGCAGGCGGAGCCGTTGCGGGACATGCTGGTCGAGATGCGGCTTGGAATGACTGGGTTAAGTAGATTTCTGCCAGTCCTGTTTCGGGTTCAAAGATTGGAAGAGTGGAAGCTGGCTCCGTAAGCGGCGCTCGGCCGCCTCTCGCCCTCCACGAACATTCACATTCGATTTCCCAAAGGTCTCCTCATCGGGGAGACCCGACTAGAGATGAGAAGGCTCAGGCGGTTACTAAATTCTGAGGCCGTGCTTCTCAATCGCTGAACCCGACTCCGCCAAGCTATTTGGCGAGACATGGAGTGGGCCCCGGCTTTCGCTAGCCGAGGTCCGATTGAGAATCTAATCCATGCCGAAATCCTCACGATGGCACCGGCACCGGTTGCACTCAGACCGGGCGCAATGGCCAGACCAACGCAACCATAGGTATCCCAGCCGCCACGACGATGAGCGAGAGCGGCAGTCCAAGCCGGGCATAATCGCCGAAGCGATACCCTCCCGGACCCATGACCAAGGTGTTGCACTGGTGGCCGATGGGCGTGAGGAAATCGCATGCAGCCCCCAGGGCCACGGCCATGAGGAACGGGTCCGGCGCCAAGCCGAGCTTCGTCGCGAGCTTGGCGGCGATGGGACCCATGACCAGCACCGTCGCGGCGTTGTTGAGGAACGGTGTCACAGCCATGGCCAGCACCAGGATGGTGCCCATCGCCGCGATGGGCGGCAGATCCTGCACCAACGTCGTCAGATGCGCTGCAATGAGGTCCGCGCCACCTGTGCTGGTCACGGTCTCCGAAATGGGGATGAGGGCACCGAGCAGCACGAGCACGGGCCACTCGACGGCTTGGTAGGCCTCGTGCGGTGTCATGCTGCGCAGGAGCAACACCGCGACGACGGCCCCGAAAAAGGCCACGGCCACGGGCACCACGTGCAGGGCCACGAGACCCATGGCAACGGCCAAGATCGCGGCCGGTATCCAGCTCCGGTCGTTTCGGCCAAGCGCGATCTCCCGGGCGGCAAGGGGGAGCACGCCGAGCGCGCCGAGACTTGGACCGAGAGCTGCCGTGCGCCCGCGCATCACCACGACATCCCCTGCACGGAACCGCACGGCCGAGAGGCGTTGTTCGATGCGGCGGCCGCGTCGACTGACGGCGAGGATGAGGACACCCTGTCGTTGCTCCAGGTCGAGCTGGGCTGCGGTGTGCCCGACGAGCCCGGACTCGGCGGTAACCACCCCTTCCATGACCACGGCCTCGGCCTCCGGCAGCGCCCCGGCCAGCACAAGGTCCGCTCGCGCCACGAAGCGTTCGAGGGCGTCCGGCTCTCCGCTGAGGAGCAGCACGTCATCGGCTCGAAGCCTGAAGTCCGGGCTGGCCGGATACCGACGGAAGCGCTCGCGCAGGACAGTCGCGATCCGGACATCGCCGTCGGCCAGGGCCTCAAGCTCCCCCAGGGTGCCGCCGATCCCAGGATGACCGGCCGGCAGGCTTGCCTCGGTGGTGTAGCGTTCCAGGTTGAACGCGGCGTCCATGGCGCGTGCCCCGCTGTCGCGTCGTGGCAGCAGCCGCCAGCCCAGGCACAGGAAGAGGAAGCCGACACCGGCCACGCACAGCCCGACCGGCGCGTAGTCGAACATGCCGAAGGGCTGCCCGGTCAGATCGGCCCGGACCTTAGAGACGATGACGTTGGGCGATGTTCCCACCAGGGTGACGATGCCGCCGATCAGGGACGCGAATGCCATCGGCATCAGGAGCGTGGAAGGCGAGGTGCCGGTGCGGCGGGCGAGTTGCAGGGCGATGGGCATGAAGATCGCCAGCGCGCCGACGTTCTTCGTCACCATGGAGAGGAGCAGGACTCCTCCTGCGAGGGCGGTGACCTGCCGTTGTGCGCTCGTTAGGTGCGGCAGGATGGGACGCATCAACGTCTCGACCGCACCAGAGCGTGCAATCGCCGTCGACAGGACGAGGGCGCCCCCGACGATGATGACGATGTCGTCCGAGAAGCCCGAGAACGCCTTCTCGGCCGGTACCAGGCCGAGCGCGATCCCAGCGGCCAGGGCGGTGAGCGCAATGAGATCGTAGGGCAACCGGTCCCAAATGAAGGCGGCCACGGTGATGCCGATCAGGCCGAAGGCGAGCACTTGATCGAGGGTCATCGGGTGAGCACCTGGGAGGACCGCAGTGGCGGGAGGCGTGGAATGGAGACGGGCATGCGGCGATCCAGTGGGCGGTACGGCCCCCAACCCGCCGGAGGCTCGGGCGTTCACTCGGCGGGCCATCCGCGATGAACCTTCGCATCGACCAGCCCCATGCATCCCCAGATGCGCAGGAGGAACTGGAGCCCCAGTCACCTGACAGGGGCGTGGACCGCCGCCAGCGCGAGGTCGCGTCTGCCCAGCGGCAGATCGCCGAGGTGATCGGACAGAAGGTGCTTCACGGCTGGCTTCAGAACCGGCACCAGACCGCCATTCCCCTGAACATCAACATCGGCCGCCTTCACCACTCTGAGGCGGAGGCTATCGTCCGCTTCGCTGCCGTCGCTGCGCTCGCCGGTGGGGAGGCATCGGCTCCCGGCGTGGTCAGGTCCTGGCTTGCCGGGGCCGGGACCTCACCCGACCTGCTCGCCACCTACGACGCGTCGCTGCAATCACCGCCCGCCCTGGACAAAGCGCTGGCCGCCATCACGAACGTGGACCTCGCGCTCGTCGCCTTCGTGCTGGCGCTGGTCGCCGCCCGTGCCGCCGGACCGGCGGCACGGGCATTCGCCGATTACGTCGCAGCACACCGGTCCATCCCAACGGCGACCGTGCGCGCAGCCTTGCGGCGCCATCGTTCCTGATCAGGGTCCTTCGGACCCCTCGGTCAGCGCCTGAAGCACGGATTGGAGCGCGGTGTCCTCCACGAGGAGGTGGCGTGAGATGTCGGCCAGCGTCAGCCATCCGGCCACCACTCTCGCGCCGTCCACGACCGGCAGGCGCCGGACGTAGTTGGCGACCATCAGATCCATGGCGACGCGAAGGGAGTCTTCGGGGCCGCAGGTCAGGACGGGCCGGGACGCAACCTCCTTCACGGAAACCGTCGACGGGTCCCGGCCCCGTGCCACCACCCGGTAGAGGAGGTCCCGGTCGGTCAAGATGCCGTCGAGCCGGTCGGCGGTGCCGACCGGCAGGGCCCCGACCTCGATCTCGCCCATCAAGATGGCCGCATCCTGCGCGCTCGCATGCGGCTCGATGAACTCCACGTCCCGTGACATTACGTCGACAACGCGCAGGTGTTCGGCGGACAGCTTCGTCATCGGGCCTCGGATCGCGCATAGGGAGACTGGGCGGCTTCATGGTACCAAGCGCCGTATCCCGTCAGCTGGGGCACATCCTCGATGCCCTCAAGGCCATCTTTGGGGATCGACCTGTCGTCAGTCGGCCGGGGGCATCGGCGTACGATGTCCATACGAGTGCCCGTCCTGGCCGTCCATGCGGATGACCGGGCTGCCGATGATCTCGTACGTGTTCGTCGCGATCCGTATGCCCGCCGCCTCGAATTCCTTGAGGATGTCACGGCTAATCGCGCTCTTCAGTTCGCGAACGCCGTGCGTGCGCGTCAGGAACCGCACCGTGATCTCCAGCCAGCTTGTGGTCAGCCGTATGTAGACGCGTGGTTCCACGCCGGCGGTCGGAAGCTGGTAGCGGCGCTGCAATTCAGCGGCTTCATTGGCACCAAGCTGGACGATTGGGCCGGTATGCTTCACCGCCGCCGCCAGCAGGATCTTCTCGGCAATCTCAAGATCAGAGCCGTAACGGATCGGTATCAACATCTCCTCCCAGAGGTATGGAAAGTCGCGCGTATAGTTATAGACGGGCTCGTCGAACACCTTGGCGTTCGAGACGGTCACGATGCGTCCCGTGTACTGGCGCGAGTGTATCCACGTCGAGGAACTTGGGGACGACGCGGAGGTGACCGAGGCTGGCTCGCCCATCTCCAGGATGGTCGTCTGCATGAACGAGAGCGCGATCACGTCGCCGCGGACCCCGCTCATCACGATGCGGTCCCCCAGGTTGAAGGTATCGCCGCGCAGGATGATCACGTAGCCCGCAATCGCGGTCACCACCCGCTGAAGCGCGAAGGCCAGACCGGCGGTCACGAGGCCGAGCGCCGTGGTCAGGCGCGTCGGATCATCGAACCAGATCGAGAGCACGCCGAGAACCAGGAGCACGGCGATGCCGATGTTGACGGCTTGCCGGCTCCAGAAGGCAGGCCGCCGATCCTTGATGCCGCGATTGAGGCGCCACACGCTCCACTTCAGCACCCGTCCGGCAAGCAGCACAACGACAACGAACGCCATCGTCAGAAGGAGACGGCGCCCATTCTCAGGCGTCGCGCCGATGAGTTTGACGCCGAAGATGCTGAGGGCGCCGGTGGAGTTCAGAGTCATGCTTGTCGCCTCACGCTGCGTCGCCGATGCGATTACGTCGATAGCTGACCGAGGGTAATGGGCGCCTATGGACGTGAGGCTGCTCCAAATGTGTCCAAGGCGATTTGTCCGCCAAGTAGGCGGCCTTCCCGCCTCAGGCTGCATCCTCCAGCCTGCACCGGTAGTAGTGCCCGCCCCCGCCCAGAAGATGCGAGCCCTCGACATGGAAGGGCAGATCGCCGGCCTGCACCGCTCGCAAGCAGTCATCCCCTTCGATCCGACCGGCATGATCCTCGACGCCAATGCCAACTTCCTCGACGCGATGGGCTACCGGCTCGACGAGATCCGCGGGCGCCACCACAGCCTGTTCGTGGACGCCGCTGAGCAGACCGCTGCAATCTATCGCGGGTTCTGGGACCGACTGGGCCGGGGCGAGTTCGCCTCGGGCGAGTTCCGGCGCATCGCCAAGGGCGGCCGTGAGGTCTGGATCCAGGCCACCTACAACCCGATCACAGACGTGGATGGGACGGTACTCAAGGTGGTGAAGTTCGCCGCCGACATCACCGCACAGGTGCATGAGCGGCAGCGTCGGGCCGAGGCGCAGCGGACGATCAGCGCGGATCTCAACGCGATCGGCACCGCGATCGAGGATGTCACGCGCCAGACGGCGGAGGCAGCCGGCACGGTCGGTCGGGTCTCGAACGACATCCAGAGCGTCGCTTCGGGAGCCGAGGAGCTGTCGGCGTCGGTCGGCGAGATCAGCCAGCAGGTCAGCCAAGCCGCCCGGATGGCCGGTGAGGCGGTCGAGCAGGCCCGGCACACTGGCAGCATCGTGGAGGGCTTGAGCGGTCAGGCGGCGCAGATCGGTGACGTCGTGACCCTGATCCAGGGCATCGCTGGCCAGACCAACCTGTTGGCGCTGAATGCGACCATCGAGGCAGCGCGGGCCGGCGAGGCCGGCCGCGGCTTCGCGGTGGTGGCCTCCGAGGTAAAGGCCTTGGCCGAACAGACCTCCAAGGCGACGGATCAGATCCGCGGGCAGATCGCATCGACGCAAGCGGCCGCGCAGGGCGCGGTGGAAGCAATCGGCTCAATCCAGGGCACCATCAGCAAGCTGGATGAGATCTCAGCGGCGATTGCGGCGGCGGTGGAGGAGCAATCCGCAGTCACGCGGGAGATGTCGGGCAGCATGCAGACGGCCGCTCACGGGGTGGCGACGATTGCCGGTGGCATGGAGGCGATTGCGCGGGCGAGCGAGCGGGTCGACACGGCCACGCGTCAGGTGCGGGAGGCTGCATGCGCGGCGGGCTGAAGGACGCCAGCGAGAGCTGGACCGGGCAGGGCGGGACAAGGCATGACCGGAACGATCATCCCGCTGCGGCCTAAGAGCGGTGAGGCATCAGCCCTCGCCAGCTTCGACGTGATCGCAGCCGAGATGCTGACTGAGGGACGTGCTATCAGTCTGTCAGCTGCCCGGATTGAGGTGATCCTGGCGAAGCTAGGTGTACAGCGAACCGAAATGTTTGCATTGCTCGCCGACCTGCAGGCACGCCCGCCGAGCGGCGTCATTCAGCTCGACACCATCAACGACAACCTCAGCGTCGCGGCGAGCAAGGGGCTGGTTCTGATCGAGCTGTTTATCCAGCAAGCCGGGACATGCGCCGAGAGGTCGCGAGGCAGCGGCCTGTCAATCTGGTCCATGCAGCCGCCGCATTCAAACATATGATAATGCATTTATCGGTGAGTGTCCGATCCAAACTCTGGAAAAGTTATTTTTCAACCATTCGAGTAGCGTTTACCTGGGCGAAACGACCGAGACGTACGCATTCAGTTCGGGGATTACGTTCTGAAAGACTGATCCATGAAGCGCGGCTGCCAGGAGTGCAAAGACGGACAACCGCTGCCGTTCGAGTTCACGATGGCGTTCCATCCCATCGTGGATGCCAGTCGGGGCACAGTCTGGGGCTACGAGGCTCTGGTCAGGGGCACGGATGGCCAGGGTGCCGGGCAGATCCTCGGCATGGTCGACGAGAGAAACCGCTACAAGTTTGACCAAGCTTGCCGCGTGAAAGCCATCGAGCTTGCCGGTCAGCTGTTCCAGGATGTCGAGACCCGACTGTCCATCAACTTCATGCCCAACGCCGTCTACGAGCCTGCCGCCTGTATCCGCGCGACGCTTGAGGCCGCCCGTCGCGTTGGCTTTGCACATCGACAGATCATGTTCGAGTTCACCGAAAACGAGCGCATGACCGACGTCGCCCATGTCCAGCGGATCATCGCCGAGTACCGCAAGCAGGGCTTCGTGACCGCCCTCGACGATTTCGGTGCAGGCTACGCTGGGCTCAATCTGCTGGCGAGCTTCCAGCCCGACTTCATCAAGCTCGACATGGATCTGATCCGCGGCATCGCCACCACGCCGGCACGGCAAACCATCGTGGCCGGCGTTATCATGATGGCACGCCAGCTGGGCATTGTCATGATCGCCGAGGGCGTTGAGACCGAAGCGGAGCTGATGGCCCTGCGTGCAGCTGGGATCCAGCTGTTCCAAGGCTATCTCTTCGCCAGGCCCGCAGTGGCCAGCTTGCCCGCGGTCCAGTTTCCCGCCTTCTTCGCCTTACCGACTAAAACTCCCGCTCGGTCCGATGCTGCCTGACGACGGACGAGGTCAGAACTTACAGTGCATACAAGTCTCCTGCGGAAGCTTACATCGTAAGCAAGCCGCCGCGGACCCGAGGGGTCGTCCGTCTGTCAAAGGAGAATCCCATGCGCATCCCTGCTCTCGCTCTCAGTCTCGTCCTTATCGGCACCTCCGCCGCGACCGCAGCACCGCGCCAGAGCGAGCGTGCCCCGGCCCCGTCGGTCACCAACAGCCGCGCCCCGGCGCCGCTCACCACCGGCAGCATCGCCGCTCCGTCCGCTCCGGTCTTCGGAACAGTGGTCGACACGTCGAACTGGGGCCGCCGCAGCCCGGGGCTGCCGAGCCCAGTCAACCCGCTTGGCTACACCGGCGAGTGAGGCTCAGCGGCCGCGGACCTGAGGCCGGACCGAAACCTCGTCCGCCGGCCTCGTCCATGGCAAAGAAGGTCGCCGGACCCGCGCGGATACAGCGCGACCGGCGAGGAAATGCTGATGGATGAGGTTGAACCGACCCAGCGCCAGCGCGGCGATCTCGGACCGGCGCTTATCGGGGCCGCCCTCGATCTCCTCGCCGATGAAGGGGTAGACGCCCTGTCCCTGCGCGGTGTCGCCCGGCGCGTCGGGGTATCGGCAATGGCGCCTTACCGCTACTTTCCCGATAAGGCGGCTCTGTTGGCGGCAGTCGCCCGGCGCGGTTTTGAAGCGCTCGGCGCCGCGATGAGGGCAGCGGCCGCAGTCGACGATCCGCGTGAGGCGCTTGTGGGGATCGGGCTCGCCTACGTGACTTACGCACTCGACAATCCGGCCCTGTTTCGGATGATGTTCGGGTCGCGCTGCCAATCGAGTGACCCGGAGCTGCGCGCGGTGCGTGACGCGACCTACGCCGTTCTTTCGGATGCTGTCACGCGCGCCTATCCCCACGCGGAGCACGATGCACTGATCCTCGGCTGCTGGTCCCTGACTCACGGACTCGCGAGCCTATTCCTCGATGGACGGCTCAGCGACCGCACCTCCGACAGCAGCACCGAAGTCGCCGAACGGGTGAGCCGGGCGATGCTTGCCCTCAGGGAGCCTGAGACTGCCCCCAAGTCGGCGGAGTGCCTTCACCTGCGCCGCGTTCGCACCGGCGAGCCGTAACGGACGGCGGACTTGGAGACTTGCTCCGAGAAAAATACTGCTGGTGAACCGGGTGTGTCGGTTTGAGAGGGGTGGCGTTTTCGGGTTCAGGCGCCAACGCGCCGTGATCCGGGAGGTCAAGGATGTCCCTCCGGCCCATCACGCCCCTTCTTTTGACCCTGTCGACAAGCTGCAGGGCTTGCTCCAGACTGTGAGATGCCCCCCCAAGGGGTTTCTCAACGCGACTTAGGCGCCTCGGTAACGGGGCGCCTTTTCGTTAGCCGGTAAGGTGGACGGGCTTGTTGCAAACCGTGGCGTAGCCAGCAGGAGAGGCTGGTCCGACCTCGGTTTCAGATTTCGTTAACCTTTTGTAGTCCGAAGCAGACCCCGAGCAGCCGGTTCTGCTCGCGCACGGTCCACGCGCCGGCGAACCCGAAGCCCTTGCGCAGCCACAGCATGGCTTCGAAGCCGCAGATCGTGCGCCGCGCCGTGTTGAACGAGCGGAAGCCGCCCACCCGCGGCATCGCCCGCTTCACCCGGAAGTGATCGCTCTCGATCCCCTGCGGCAGGTGCTTGGTGACGTAGTGGACTGGCGTGCGGGGTAGCAGACCCTCCTTGCAGCTCTCGGCAATGGCCGGCGGGTACGGACCAGCGCCATCCGTGCCGATCCGGTCCGGGGCGAGAAGCGGCTGATCCGCCAGCATTATGCGGAAGAACCGCTTGGCCGCATCGAGGTCGCGGTGGGCGGTCAGCAGGAAGTCGACCGCCTCGTCGTGCTTGTCGACGGCCCGATAGAGGTAGCGCCACTCGCCGCGGACCTTGATGTAAGTCTCATCGATCCGGACAGAGGTGGTTTGGTTTGTCTGAACAGCGAACTGGGCTTGGATGAGTGGATATCCTGCCGGGTTCAGGCCGCCACGGGATGCGGCAGCCTGTCGAAGTAGGCTTGGTCTGGGGTGCGCCGGTCAAGGCTCGAATGGGGCCTGCGTTCGTTGTAGAAGGCGAGATACCGGCCGATCGACGCGCGCGCCATGCTGACGGTATCGTAGGCCCGCAGGTAGATCTCCTCGTACTTGACTGACCGCCACAATCGTTCGACGAAGACGTTGTCGCGCCACGCGCCCGTGCCGTCCATGCTGATGGCGATGGGCGTGTCGCAAACGCGATAGCACCGGCGTTTACCCCGCGTTGACCATACAGCCCGCATGGCGCCTTCCGTTTTGGAGGTCGCCCATGATCCTGTCCGCCATCGCCGCCAAGCTCAAGCAGCGTGCCAAAGGCGACTTCAAGGGTCGGCACTATGAGGCGGCGCTCATTGTCCAGGCCGTCGCTTGGTACCTGCGCTACCCGCTGAGCTACCGTGACATCGAGGAGCTCTTCCTGGAGCGTGGGGTCGAGGTGGACCACTCCACCTTAAACCGCTGGGTGCTCGCCTACGCACCGCTGATCGAGAAGCGGTTGCGGCAGTTCCGCAAGCCTCACTGCGGCTCGGTCCGGATCGACGAGACCTACATCAAGGTCCGCGGTGAGTGGCGCTACCTGTACAGAGCCATCGACAAGCACGCCAATCCCGTCGACTTCCTGCTGACCGCCAAGCGCGACCTCGACGCGACCAAACGCTTCTTCCGCAAAATGCTTTCGGCCGGCCCCCTCTTCGCTCCGGACCGTATTGGTACCGATGGCGCCGGTACCTACCCGCCGGCCATCGCTGACAGCCGCAAGGAGGGCCTGCTGCCCCGCATGCCGCTCCACCACGTCACTAAGCACCTGCAGCAGGGTATTGAGAGCGATCACTTCCGCGTCAAGCGTGCCATGCCGCGTGTGGGCGGCTTTCGCTCCTTCCACACGGCGCGGCGGACCATCCAGGGCTTCGAGGCCATGCTCTGGCTGCGCAAGGGCTTTGGGTTTGCCGGCGCGTGGACCGTGCGCGAGCAGAACCGGCTGCTTGGGATCTGCTTCGGACTTCCCGCGGCGAACAAAGCATGAAAACAGGGTGGCGGAACCCCTTCTAAGGCCTATGGCCGAGTTTGCGACAGGCCCGTCCGCAATGGCGGGCGGCCGTTCAAGATGACGGCGGCGAAGCTGCGGCTGACCCAGGCGGCGATGGGCAAGCCCGAGACGAGGATCGCCGAGCTGTGCGCCGAGCTCGGCGTCACGCGCCAGACGCTCTATCGCCACGTGACGCCGACGGGCGAGCTCAGGCCAGACGGTGAGAAACTGCTCGGTCGCAAAAGCAAACCGCCGCGTTCCCTGTCTGTCCAGGAAAACGCGGTTCAGCGCACAAACCTTGAGGTGCCCCCTACTTCTCCGTGCAGAATCAGTGCTCGCGACGTAATCTACCTTCCCAGCAGGAAATCGAAGCTTAAGATTACAAGACGCAATATTTACGCACCGGAGCTGAAGCCTGCCTTTCGATCGGCGACGGTTCGCCTTGCGCTGTCGATTTTATCTCCCGGATTGACACGGGCGGGTCTCTTCACATTCATTCTGGTGATCAGATCCCTTGTCGTCCTTTCAAGGTGCTCAGACATCAAGGTCTTGAGACCTGCCGTGTCCCTTGCCAGGGCCGCCTCCGCGAGATCTTCGTGTTCTCGACGGACGTCGCGCTTTTCGCCGGCGACCGCCACCGAAGCCTGCCGATAACGCTCGCTCTGCGACCAGAGCTGCCTGCGCAAATTCAGCAGCCAAGGCGAAGGGCAGGCGGCCACCAGGCTCGAATGAAACGCCTCGTGGGCCGCCGCCCAGCTCGTACCGAACGCCGCCTCGTCCGCCGTCCCGTGTTCCGGCACCCGTGAAAGACGGTGAATGGCGGCTGCTATTCCGGCTTCCCAGCTGAGATCACCGGCCTCGACCGCCTGTTCCAGACAGAGATTCTCGATGTGGGTCCGGACCATGGTCAGATCGAGGAGCTCCGCCTCGGTCATGAGCGCCGCACGAAACCCTTTCTGCGGCTCGGCGAGAGCCAATCCCTCCGCCGCCAGTCGCGACAGGGCCTCGCGGATACCCGCGGCGCTGATGCCGTGGTCCCGCGCCAAGTCGGCGATCTTCAGCTTCGAGCCAGGCGCGAGCTTCCCCGACAATATCTCGGCGCGAAGCCGGAGATAGGCGGACTGAGCGAGGCTCGAAGCGGGCGAACTGGAGGTCCGTGCCATGGGCCCTGCCTATCATAGGCGCCGAAAAACACAATTTCTCGGAAAATCGATTTTTTGGTTGAATGTCGGTTTGCTCTGCGTATGGTGGCCGCATCGGAAAGGTGAGGTCGATGAAGTTCGCCACGATTCGCAAGGACAGTCGAGCCGGCATCGCAGTCAGCGACGGCGGCAGTTTTCACGTCCTGTTCGAGGGAGACCGCAACTATCCCGGAACGATCGTTGAGGCTCTGCAGAAGGGGCTCGGGCTGAATGAACTCGCAGCGATCGTGCTGGCGGGCCCGCAGCTCGATGTCAATACGGTCGACATCCTGCCGCCGATCGCAAATCCGCCCAAGATCATCTGCATCGGTTTGAACTATCGGGATCATGCCGAGGAAGTCGGGATGGCCATCCCCGATTATCCGACAGTCTTCACCCGCTTCGCATCGAGCCTGATTGGAGATCGGGCGGCGATCGTGAAGCCCGGCAGTTCCGATCAGCTCGACTTCGAAGCCGAGCTGGCGGTCATCATCGGCAAGGGCGGGCGCCGCATTCCGAAGGCGGCGGCGCTCAGCCACGTCGCCGGCTACTCCGTTTTCAACGACGCTACCCTGCGCGATTACCAGTTCCGGACCACGCAGTGGACTGTTGGAAAGAACTTCGATTCAACGGGACCCTTCGGGCCTTACCTGGTGTCCGCGGACGCGCTTCCTCCGGGCTGCAGGGGCTTGCGGATTTCCGCCCGCTTGAACGGCCAGACGGTTCAGGACTCGAATATCGACGAGCTCATCTTCGACATTGAAACCCTGGTCTCGCTCCTCAGCGAGACATTCACTCTCCAGGCCGGTGACGTGATCATCACGGGGACGCCGGCCGGCGTCGGCGTTTCGCGGAAGCCGCAGCTCTTCATGAAGCCGGGCGATATGGTCGAAGTCGAGATCGACGGCATCGGTGTCCTGCGCAACCACATCGTCGCCGAGTAGCGCCTGAACGTCAGGCAGATCCCGCCATCCGGCAAAATCCGAGAACAGACGGGCAAACAATGCCCGCACTCGCCCTCTGGGAGGACAACATGAGCGTGGCAAGTCAAAGCATTTCCAGTTCACTGGTATCGTACACATCGGACGAAATCGCGACAACGTACAGGAAGGTGACCTGGCGATTGGTTGCCTTCTTGTTCGTCTGCTACGCGATGTCTTATCTTGACCGGATTAACGTCGGGTACGCTCAGTTGCAGATGAAGCAGGAACTCGGCTTCAGCGACGCCGTCTATGGCTTCGGGGCCGGCATCTTCTTCGCTGGATACTTCCTGTTCGAAGTGCCCAGCAACCTGCTTATGGTCAAGCTCGGCGCCCGCCGCACCATGATGCGCATCATGATCGCGTGGGGCTTGATCTCCGCGGGAATGATGTTCGTCAACAGCCCAACCGTCTTCTACATCCTGCGCTTCCTTCTGGGCGCGTTCGAAGCCGGCTTCCTGCCGGGCATCATCTTCTATCTCACCTATTGGTACCCCAGCTCGCGCCGCGCTCGCATCATCGCGATCTTTATGAGCGCGGTCCCGGTCGCGGGCGTCGTCGGTGGTCCCCTTTCCGGCTGGATCATGGACAGTTGGAGCGGCTACCAGGGCCTCAGCGGCTGGCAGTGGATGTTCGTGCTCGAAGGACTCCCGACCGTCATCCTCGGCTTGATCGTGCCGTTCATCCTGGCCGATCGCCCCGCCGACGCGAAGTGGCTCACGGCGCGCGAGAAGACGATCGTGGCCGATGCGGTCGAGTCCGATCACGCGTCCCGTGGCGGCGACCAGCCGCATTCCTTCGGTGAGGCCCTGCGCGATCCGAAGATCTACGCCTTCGCGTTCATGTATTTCGCGATCATCTGCGGCGTCTACGCGATCAGCTTCTGGCTACCCACGATTCTCAAGGGTTCGGGTGTCACCAGCATCTTCTCCATCGGTCTGTACTCCGTCATTCCCTATGGAGTCGGCGCGATTGGGATGGTTCTGATCGGCAGCAGCTCGGACCGTCACGCCGAGCGTCGCTGGCACCTCGCCCTCTGCTCCTTCGTCGGTGCCGCCTGCCTGATCGGCATCGCCTTCAGCAGCGGCAACCTGCCTCTCGCGCTCGTCGCCCTGTCCATCGGCACCGCCAGCATCTTTGCCGGTATGCCAGTCTTCTGGGCGATCCCGACCGCGTACCTGTCCGGCACGGCCGCCGCCGGCGGGATCGCGGCCATCAATAGCCTGGCGCTCATCGGGGGCTTCGTCAGCCCGACGGTCATCGGATGGGCCAAGGAGTTCACGGGCAGCCTCAACAGCGGCCTCTACATCATGGCGGCCCTGCTCGTGGCCGGAGGCGTCACGGTCCTGCTGTCCGTGCCCCGCACGGTCCTGGCAAAGGGCCCTGCCGGGCATCCGACGCGATAATCGGACAGCCGACGCGGCGCCTGCGGCTGCCTCGTCCGCTCTCATGCCCATCCTCGGCCCTCCGGCCGGCAACTCGGCGGCACGCGCATGACGGTTGTCACCAGCATCGAGGACCTCCGCGTCCTCGCCAAGCGGCGAGTGCCGCGCATGTTCTACGACTATGTCGACTCCGGCTCCTGGTCAGAGTCGACCTACCGGGCCAACAGCGCGGACTTCGCGTCGATCAAGTTCAACCAGCGCGTCGCGGTCAACCTTGAGAACCGTAGCCTGCGCGGCACCATGGTCGGCCAGGAGGTGGCAATGCCCGTGGCGCTGGCCCCGACGGGCCTCTCAGGGATGCAATACGCCGACGGTGAGATCCTGGCCGCCCGTGCCGCGGAAAGGTTCGGAGTTCCCTACACGCTATCCACCGTCAGCATCTGCTCCATCGAAGACGTCGCAGCGCACGTGCAGCAACCGTTCTGGTTTCAGTTGTACATCATGAAGAACCGGGGCTTCGTGGAGAAGCTGGTCGCCCGGGCCGAGGCCGCGCGATGCAGCGCGCTCGTCCTCACCCTCGATCTTCAGGTTCAGGGGCAGCGCCACAAGGACCTGAAGAACGGTCTGACGGCTCCGCCCAAGCTCACGGCGCGCAATCTCCTCGACATGTGCACGCGCCTGCCCTGGTCGATGGGCATGCTGGCGACGAAGCGAAGGGCATTCGGGAACATCGTCGGCCATGTGAGCGGCGTCGAGACCATGACGTCGTTCGCCAGTTGGGTGTCGGAGCAGTTCGATCTGGCGATGACCTGGGACGACGTGCGTTGGATCAGGAGGCTGTGGAAGGGGAAGCTCATCCTCAAGGGCATCATGGCCCCGGAGGATGCGCGTTTCGCCGTCGATGCGGGGGCCGACGCGATCGTCGTCTCCAACCACGGCGGTCGGCAGCTCGACGGCGCCCCCTCGTCGATCGAGGCGTTGCCCGCGATCGTTTCCGCGGTCGGCGGAAGCGTTGAGGTCCACATGGACGGCGGCATCCGGTGCGGCCAGGACGTGGTGAAAGCCCTCGCCCTCGGCGCCAAGGGGGTCTACGTCGGCCGGGCGTACAATTACGGCCTCGGCGCCTTCGGGGAGGAAGGCGTGCTGAAAGCATTGCAGATCCTGTCGCGCGAAATCGACCTGACGATGGCGTTCTGCGGCCTCACCGATATTCGGAAGGTCGACTGCAATATTCTGTCAGAGAAATCGAAGAGGGACATCTACGGACCGGATGCGGTCAGCAATCCGCCGGACATCACGGATCTTGATCGAGCATCCGTGGAATCGCTTCGAACACCACTGCAACGCCTCGGACCATCGTGAAACCAACAACGACGAGAGTGGCCGGGGGCCATGTCGATCCCATTCCCACAACCTGACGAAACCATCCTGTCGCGCCGCCACGAAATATTGGCCGCGCTCGCGGCTTTGGTGCCGGCGAACACCCTTCTCGCATCCGAGGAGGCCCGTCGCGCCTTCGAGACGGATGCGCTCGCCGCCTACCGGAAAATGCCGCTCGCGGTCGTCCTTCCGTCGTCCACAGAAGAGGTCTCCGCGATCCTGAGGTTCTGCCACGAGAACAGCGTGAAAGTCGTGCCGCGGGGGGCGGGGACATCCCTCGCCGGAGGCGCCATTCCCCAGGAGGACGCAATCGTGCTCGGAGTGAGCAAGCTCAGCCGCGTCCTCGATGTCGATTTTCAGAACCGGACTGCGCGTGTTCAAGCCGGGGTGACCAATCTCACCATCAGCCAGGCCGTTGCCCACGAGGGCTTCTTCTACGCGCCCGATCCATCGAGTCAGCTGGCCTGCACGATTGCCGGAAATATCGGCATGAACTCCGGCGGGCCGCACTGCCTCAAATACGGAGTCACCACCAATCACCTGCTCGGCGTCACCGCAGTGCTGCTGGATGGGACCGTCGTCGAGATCGGCGGCCAACATCTCGACAGCCCCGGCTACGATCTCCTCGCCCTGATCTGCGGCTCGGAGGGCCAACTGGCCGTCGTCACCGAGGCGACCGTGCGGATCCTGCGCGCGGCGGAGAACGCCCGGCCCGCCCTGATCGGCTTCGACAGCGTTGATGCGGCCGGCAGCTGCGTGGCGGCGATCATCGCGGCGGGGATTATCCCCGTCGCTATGGAATACATGGATCGCGATGCCATCCGGATCTGCGAGGACTTTGCACATGCCGGTTATCCGTTGGACGCGCAGGCCCTGCTCATCGTCGAGGTTGAGGGCTCGGAGGATGAAATCCAGGCAGCCCTGAACCGCATTGCCGCCATCGCGAGCCGCTTCGGTGCGACGACGCTGCGGGTGGCAGAGACGGACGCCGAAGCAGTCGCGATCTGGAAGGGCCGCAAGTCGATCGGCGGAGCGACGGGGCGCATCGCGGACTACATCGTCATGGACGGGACCATACCGACGGGCCAGCTCCCCTTCGTCCTCGACCGGATGGGCGAGATCACGCGGAAGGCCGGCCTCAAGGTGGTCACCGTCCTCCATGCTGGGGATGGCAACATGCATCCCATGCTGATGTTCGACATCGGCAAGCCCGGTGAACTGGAAAAGGCCGAAGCGGTCGGCGAAGAGATCCTCCGTCTCTGCGTCGACGTGGGTGGATGCATCACCGGCGAACACGGCGTCGGGATCGAGAAGCGCGAACTGATGAAGATCCAGTTCTCGGATGCCGATCTTCAGCAGCAAATGCGCGTGCGCGCTGTCTTCGACCCGTTATGGCTGATGAACCCGGCCAAAGTCTATCCGTTGGAGGGACGCTTGATCTTTTCACATCAAGTCCGAGTACCGTCTCGTGCCTGAAGTCGCTGAGGATCCGGCACAGGAGCGGAACCCCGCCGAGGCAGCGGCAAGGGGCCTGTCGCAAACGCGATCGCGCCTGCATTTACCCCGCGTTGACCATACGGCCTGCATGGCGCTTCCGTTTTCGGTGGCTGCTGATGATCCTGTCTGCCATCGCTGCGAAGCTCAAGCAGCGCGCCAAGGGCGACTTCAAAGGCCGGCACTACGCGAGGCCGCCCTGATCGTGCAGGCGGTCTCCTGGTACCTGCGCTATCCACTCAGCTACCGTGATATCGAGGAGCTCTTCCTCGAGCGTGGCCTGGAGGTCGATCACAGCACCCTGAACCGCTGGGTCCTGGCCTACGCTCCGCTGATCGAGAAGCGACTACGCCCGTTCCGCAAGCCGCACTGCGGCTCGGTCCGCATCGACGAGACCTACATCAAGGTCCGCGGGGAGTGGCGCTACCTCTACCGAGCCGTCGACAAGCACGGCAATCCGGTCGACTTCCTGCTCACAGCCAACCGGGATCTCGACGCGGCCAAGCGCTTCTTCCGCAAGATGCTGGCCGATCAGCCTCTGCTCGCACCTGACCGGTTCGGCACGGATGGCGCCAGCACCTATCCGTCAGCGATCGTGGCTGCCAGAAACGGCGGCCTCTTGCCGTGTGCTCCGACCCACTACGTCACCAAGCATCTGCAGCAAGGCATCGAGAGCGACCACTTCCGGGTCAAGAAGAACATGCCCCGGATCGGGGGCTTCCGCTCGTTCAACACGGCGCGACGCACGATCTGCGGCTTCGAGGCCATGCTGTGGCTGCGCAAGGGCTTCGGCTTTGCCGGTGCCTGGAGCGTCCGTGAGCAGAATGAGCTGCTCGGAGTCTGCTTCGGACTTCAAGCGGTTAACAAAATCTGAAAATGAGGCGGATCTAACCTCTCCTGCGGCCTACGCCACAGTTTGCAACAAGCCCCAGCGGCCTCCTCGGCTCGGGCGGGTGACGAGGGCATGATCTGCGATAGGACAAAGGCGTACCGCCGGCCGAGCGTCCGTAGGCCTTCAACCGTTCGGGACACTGCCGTCACGTCTAGGACCGAGGCGCGGACCGGGATCAGGCACAGGTCGGACACCCGCAGGGCCGCCGTCACGTCGGCGTTGAAATCACCTTGCGTGTCGATGAGCACGAGGGTGTTGACCTTGTCGGCCTTCAACTTCGGCATCAGCTCCGCCAGGCTCGCACCGTCTCGCGCCTGATAGCGAACTCCGTCGACCTCGCGACGCTCATGCCACTCAGCCAAGGACTTCTGCGGGTCGAGGTCGAGGATAACGACGCCCTCGCCGGCCTGCGCCGCGGCAGCGGCCATGGAAGCGGCGATGGTGCTCTTGCCCGATCCGCCCTTCCGAGCGGCGATGGTGAGGATCTTCATGAGCGCTCTCCGCGGGGACGCGTGTACACGTTCTCACGTGAGCGCGTGTCCATACGGTTAAGCTGTAGCAGATCAGCTCTCGGTGTCACGTCGGCCGTGAGTGTCACGCGTTCACGTTTTCACGTGAGAACGTGAACGCGTGAGCAAGTACAAGTCTAACTAACCGAAGCAACTGGCCCCTTCTTCAGGCGTTGCAACTTGCTCCCATAGACCAGGGTGCTTTTCAGTGTGCTGCCGGTTCAAGGGTCAAGTGCATGCCGTCTAAGCTCGACTTTGGCCATTTTGACCGGTCGTGGGACGCGCTGGGTGACGAAGCGGGCGTGACGGATAGGCTGATGGTGTCCCTCGCCAGAGACGCCTCATGCCGCACCTGCCTGCCCGCTTCGCCGGGATCATCCTGTCCTTCGCTCCGCTGTTCGTCCACCGGTCGTGGCGACACGCTCAGGCGCTGCTGATCGGTGCGATCCTCTGTCCGG
>NZ_LHCD01000064.1:0-13228 GCF_001262595.1 Methylobacterium sp. ARG-1 | reverse complement strand
TGTGTCTCAAGGCACGGGAGAGTCGGTCGCCGCCAGACCCGCACAACGCAATCACACCATTCCCTCGATCACGATCAGCGCGACGGCCCCGGAGCCCGCCCCCACAGGCGATCAGCCAGCCCGGACCAGCCGCACAACCTTGGCGCGGGGTGGAGCAGCCCGGTAGCTCGTCAGGCTCATAACCTGAAGGTCACAGGTTCAAATCCTGTCCCCGCAACCAAATATTGAAACCTAGAATACCAGCTTGGTCTACGCTGCTATGCACAGCGGCCTGGTTGGGAAGGCGGGTCCAGGTCTGAACACGGTGCCGCCGGATGTACGCGCACCCTGTTTAGCCAGAGCGCCTAAGCCTCGCTGGCGTGGCGAGACGTCCTCATCCCATCGCTGGCGGATGACAAGCCCGGCCCTTACCCAGGGCGAACTTTCTTTTGATCTAGCCTTCTATACTCAGCTCCGCAGAGTTGGCTCTCTGATCGGGATGGCTCTTCAGGCCTCGCCGCCGCGGCCCAGATCTGACCGCACCTCACCGAGCATGATGAAGGCGGCGCGCGCCTGCGAAGCGGTTGAGGAAGCGCGGCTCCTTCTCGGGCGCGATGCGGATCGCGAGATGCAGCGTGCCGTTCACCTCCTCGCGGCGGTCGAGCATCTCGGCATTCTCGTAGAGCCAGTGCAGCTGCGCTCCATCCTCCGGCGGCAGAACCACCGCAAAGGTCGATCGGCTGCGCGCGATGCGCGCCTCGATCCGGCTGGTAAGAGCGGAGAGACCCTCCCCGGTCACTGCCGAGACCAGAACCGGTGCGGCGCTGTCCTGATCGTTGCGGGCGCCCCCGCCGCCTTTGCTGAGGTTGAGTAGGCGCGTGCGTTCGCCCTCATCCAGCAGGTCGGCCTTGTTCCAGACTTCGATGACCCGGTCCGCGTGAGAGCGGATGCCGAGTTCATCGAGCACATGTCCTACATCCTCAGCCTGAGCTTCCGTGTCGGTGTGTGAGACATCGCGGACATGAAGCAGGATGTCCGCCTCGATCACGTCCTCCAGGGTTGCCCGGAAGGCGGCGATCAACTGTGTCGGTAGGTCGGAGATGAAGCCCACCGTGTCGGACAGGATCACGGTCTCGCCGTGCGGCAGCTTAGTCGCCCGCGCGGTCGGGTCGAGGGTGGCAAACAGCATGTCTTTGGCGGTAACCTCGGCCTGGGTCAGGGCGTTGAACAGGCTCGACTTACCAGCGTTCGTGTAGCCCACCAGGGCGACGATCGGGTAGGGCACCCGGGCGCGGCTCTGCCGGTGCAGGCCGCGGGTCCGCACCACCGCGTCGAGGTCGCGCTCGATCCGGGTCATGCGCTCCTGGATCATGCGCCGGTCGGCCTCGATCTGGGTCTCGCCGGGGCCGCCCAGGAAGCCGAAGCCGCCGCGCTGCCGCTCCAAGTGGGTCCAGGACCGGACCAGCCGCGACTTCTGGTAGGCCAGATGCGCGTGCTCGACCTGGAGCGTGCCCTCCCGAGTCGAGGCGCGCCGCCCGAAGATCTCGAGGATCAGGCCGGTCCGGTCGATGACCTTGGCACCCCATTCTTTCTCGAGATTGCGCTGCTGCACCGGCGAGAGCGCGCAATCCATCACCACGAGGCCGATCTCGCGAGCGCGGATCAGCCCGGCGATCTCCTCGACGCGGCCCTTGCCGAGATAGGTCGAGGGCCGGATGCGCGGCAGACTCAGGGGCATCGTCTCGATCACGTTGAGGTCGACGGCGGCGGCAAGCCCCGCCGCCTCGTCCAGGCGTGCAGTCGTGGAGCGCAGGTTTCGAGCTTCGGCAGCGCCTGAAGCCAGGGCGGCGGCGCTGTGGGTCAGGTAGGGGCCAACGACCAGGGTGCGGGTCTGGGCAGCGATCTCAATTTCGGGCGGACCTGGCGGCTGAAGCCGAACGTCGTCCGGGAAACGCATCTCACTCATGCCGTCCTCAATTCCATCCGTCCTGAAGGATGCCGCAGTGGGGATGCTCCCTCACTGTCTTGAGGCGTCAGGCAGGGACGTGCGGCTCGACCCGCCGGTCCCAAAGCTCTGGGCCTGTGTAGCCGAGCAACCTGCCGGAAGGCCTCTCGGTTCAGGCTGATCGTCACTTCAATGTCAGATGCCTACCCCGTGCCCCTTGCACCAACAGGCTGCCTTCGCGACCGCGGTTCAGCACGGCAGCTTTCTCGAAGCACTCCGAGGGCAACTGAGTCGAGCGGACCGGGATACTTCGCGGGCCGACGGTGGTTCAGAGATCATGCCTGGACAGACATTTCCCGATCGAGCTGACTTGCCGCACGTGGTCATCGTCGGTGCGGGCTTTGGTGGCCTCGCAGTGGCCCAGGCTCTAGCCAGATCGGATATCCCGGTCACGCTGATCGACAGCAACAATTACCACCTGTTCGTCCCCTTGCTGTACCAAGTCGCGACCGCGGCCCTCTCACCCGCCGATATCGCCGAGCCGATCCGGCACATCCTCGCACCCTATCCTAATATCCGCGTCGTGATGGGCAGGGTCGCCGGCGTCGATGCCGCGGAGAAGCGCGTCTGGCTCACGGATGGCGATACCGTCGCCTACGATCGCCTGGTAATCGCCACAGGCTCGACCAGCAGCTATTTCGGTCACGACGAGTGGGCTCCCTATGCCCCGTCGCTGAAGAGCATTGAGGAGGCCCGCGCGATCCGCACTCGCGTTCTCCAGAGCTTCGAACAGGCGGAGCGGGCCCAGGATCCGGCCGAGCGGCAGCGGCTGATGACCATCGTGGTCGTGGGCGGCGGTCCGACGGGTGTCGAGATGGCGGGCTCGATCGCGGAACTCGCGCGTCACGCCCTCGCGCGTGACTTCCGCCAGATCGATCCGACCAAGGCGCGTGTCATCCTCGTAGAGGCGGGGCCACGCCTTCTCGCGGCCTTTCCCGAGACGCTGGCTTCCTACGCGCAGCGGTCGCTTGATCGCCTCGGCATTACGGTGATGGCGGGTCAGGCAGTGGAGGCGATCGATGCCAGCGGTGTGACCATAGCTGGTACGCTGATCCCGGCAGCAACGGTAATCTGGGGGGCGGGCGTGCGCGCCTCGCCCGCGGCGTCCTGGCTTGGTGTCACGGCGGACCGAGGCGGACGCATTCCTGTGGCGGCCGACCTCTCTGTAATGGGCATGACGGACGTCTACGCGCTCGGCGACACGGCGCTCTGTCTGGATGAGGCCGGGCGGCCTCTGCCCGGCTTGGCTCAAGTCGCCCAGCAGCAGGGGACGCACCTCGGTCGGGCTTTGCGCGCGAACCTGACGCATGGGGCTACGCCACCGCCCTTCGTCTTCCACAACCGCGGCAATGCCGCCATCGTCGGCCGCCACTCGGCCATCTTTGATTTCGGACGTGGTTGGCGCCTCAGGGGCTTTGCGGCCTGGCTCCTCTGGGCGGCGGTACACGTGGTGTTACTCGTGGACTTCGCTCAGCGCGTTCGTGTCTCGCTCCAGTGGCTCTGGCGCTACCTGACCTACCGCAGGGGTGCGCGGCTGATTACGACCCCCCCGCAGCAGCCTCACGTCCCATAGGAGGTTGGGTAGCCACGGTCGAGTTCCGTCTCGTCTGAGTCCCCGAATTAGCCTTGGCGGAGCGCCTGCGCCCGATATGCTGAGGTCTGGCCTGTGTTGCATGCTGTCCGACTAACGTCAGTTCTACTTCAGCCAGTCTCCATCATGACCGTCACCGCTCCATAGCTAAGAACGGCTATAACGGCGATCGCCATGAGGATGAGCGACGCTCGCGACTCGATCAGTTCAGGGCTCATTACTTCCTCCCTTGTTATAAGTCCGCCAATCAGCCCGCATCAATGATGCGGCTCTTCCACGATGCGGGGCAGTGTCTCGAACTGGTGGTACGGGGGCGGGGAGGAGAGCGTCCACTCGAGGGTGGTCGCACCTTCGCCCCAGGGATTGTCGGCAGCCCGCTCCTTGGACCGGAAGGCCAGAACGACGCCGATCACAAACACGAACATGCCCAGTGCGAAGATGTGGCCGCCGTAGGTCGAGACCTTATGCCAGCCCGCGAATGCGTCCGCGTAATCAGCGTAGCGGCGCGGCATTCCTGCCAGCCCGAGGAAGTGCATCGGGAAGAACAGGACGTTGGCCCCGATGAAGGCCAGCCAGAAGTGCAGCTTGCCGGCCCATTCCGGGATGATGTGCCCGGTCATCTTCGGGAACCAGTAGTACACGGCAGCGAAGATGATGAACACCGCGCCGAGCGAGAGCACGTAGTGGAAGTGCGCAACGACATAGTACGTGTCGTGCAGATAGTAATCCACCGCCGCATTCGCGAGCACGACGCCGGTGACGCCGCCGACGGTGAACAGAAAAATGAAGCCGATCGCCCAGTGCATCGCGGCGGTGAATCGGATCGAGCCGCCCCACATCGTGGCGATCCACGAAAAGATCTTCACGCCGGTGGGCACCGCGATGACCATGGTGGCGAATACGAAGTAGGACTGCGTCTGGAGGCTCAGGCCATCGGCATACATGTGGTGGGCCCAGACCACGAAGCCGACGACGCCGATCGCGACCATCGCGTAGGCCATCGCGAGATAGCCGAAGACCGGCTTGCGCGAGAACGTGGCGATGATGTGCGAGACGATGCCGAAGGCCGGCAGGATCATGATGTACACCTCTGGGTGGCCGAAGAACCAGAACAGGTGCTGCCAAAGGATCGGGTCGCCGCCGCCGGCCGGGTCGAAGAAGGTCGTGCCGAAGTTGCGGTCAGTGAGCAGCATGGTCACGGCGCCCGCGAGGACCGGCAGCGACAGCAGAAGCAGGAAGGACGTGACCAGCTGGGCCCAGGCGAAGAGCGGCATCTTGTGCAGCGTCATGCCCGGGGCGCGCATGTTCAGGATCGTGGTGATGAAGTTGATCGCCCCGAGGATTGAGCCCGCACCGGACAGGTGCAGGGCGAAGATCGCGAAATCGACGGCCGGGCCGGGATGAGCTGCTGAGGAGAATGGCGGATACATTGTCCAGCCGGTGCCGGCGCCGGACGTGCCGGGCGCGCCTTCGACGAACAGCGAGCAGAGCAGGCTCGAAAACCCCGCGACAGTGAACCAGAACGACAGGTTGTTCATGCGCGGGAACGCCATATCAGGCGCGCCGATCATCAGCGGTAAAAAATAATTACCGAAGCCTCCGATCAGTGCGGGCATGGTCATGAAGAAGATCATGATCAGTCCATGACCTGTGACAAAGACGTTGTAGGTCTGTGGATTGCTGAAATACTGCAGACCGGGCTGCTCCAGCTCCATCCGCATCGCGTAGGAGAGGAATGCGCCGATGATGCCGCCGCAGAAAGCGAACAACAGATACAGGATGCCAATATCCTTGTGGTTCGTGGACATGAACCAACGTCGCAAGAACGGCGGCTTATGATCCTGTGCGCCAGCGTGATCGACGGTCACTGAACCTGCCATTAGACAATCCTCTCTGCTTCGCGGGAGGCATCCAGCAAATGCACAGCGTGGCGAGGTTCGGCGTGCCTAGCATTCACCCATATTAAGAATATGCTTCATGAAGACACCACAGTTAGGCGCGATATTGCCGGACGACGCTCCACCCAACAGCTCAGCGTGATGCCTCGGCCTCTGGATCACGAAGGGCCCACCGTGGTCTTGGCGATGATCGCCGCATCACGCATTTTGTGGATCGGAAATGCCTATGCAGTCGCCAAAGGGGCCGAAGTCGAGTGATCCGCGGCCTATGGGCCCTCGGTACCGGGCGGCTGACTTCGACGCCTTCGTCACGGGTCCGCTACTGTCGAGTCTGCATACGACACCGCAAAGATTTCCGTTACCCGCGGGCGTTGATCTATATTATTATCACGTAGGCGCTGAAATTATCCCTATCGTGTGGTTGGTGTCCAATAATTAAATATGTTGTTGCCAAAGCGGATGCTTCTCGTAATCGCTTGCACTTTCGCGACGGTGGCGCATGGCTGAGCACAATATCCGGAACTTCGCCATCAACTTCGGCCCGCAGCATCCAGCGGCTCACGGTGTGCTGCGCTTGGTGTTGGAACTCGATGGCGAAGTGGTCGAGCGAGTCGACCCACATATCGGGCTCCTGCACCGCGGCACGGAAAAGTTCATCGAATACAAGCCGTACATGCAGACGATCCCGTATTTCGATCGTCTCGATTACGTCTCACCCATGGCCATGGAGGAGACCTATGTCCTTGCCATCGAGAAACTCGTGGGTATCGCGGTGCCGCGGCGCGCCCAGCTGATCCGCGTGCTGTTTCTCGAACTTACCCGGATCCTGTCCCACCTCCTTAACGTGACCACGCACGCGATGGACGTCGGCGCCCTTACGCCCCCGCTCTGGGGCTTCGAGGAGCGCGAGAAGCTGATGATCTTCTACGAGCGCGCTTCAGGTTCACGCATGCATGCCAATTATTTCCGCGTTGGCGGCGTTCGGCAGGATCTACCGCCCAAGCTCATCGACGATATCGAGGCCTGGTGTCACACGTTTCCCGACGTGCTGGACGACCTCGACAGCTTGATCATGGGCAACCGCATCTTCAAGCAGCGTACCGTCGATATCGGGATCGTGTCGGTAGACGAGGCGATGGCCTGGGGCTTCTCCGGGCCGATGGTGCGCGGATCCGGCATCCCCTGGGACCTGCGCAAGGCACAACCCTATGAGTGCTATGACGAGCTCGAATTCGACGTCCCCGTCGGGAAGAACGGCGACACCTACGATCGACAGGTCTTGCGCATGGAGGAAATGCGTCAGTCGGTGCGCATCATGAAGCAGTGCTGCGCCAAGCTGCGCGAAACCGCCGGGCAAGGGCCGGTCACCTGCCTGGACGGCAAGATGGTGCCCCCACCCCGCCGAGAGATGAAGCGCTCTATGGAAGCGCTGATCCGGCACTTCAAGCTCTACACGGAAGGCTTCCACGTGCCGGAGGGTGAGGTCTACGTTGCCACCGAGGCACCCAAGGGCGAGTTCGGCGTGTATCTTGTCTCCGACGGGACGAACAAAGCTTATCGCTGCAAGATCCGCTCGCCCGGTTTCGCGCACCTGCAGGCAATGGACTGGATGTGCCGCGGGCACCTTCTGGCCGATGTGGCCTGTGTTCTCGGCACGTTGGAC
This sequence comes from Methylobacterium sp. ARG-1, assembly GCF_001262595.1. Lineage (NCBI taxonomy): Bacteria > Pseudomonadati > Pseudomonadota > Alphaproteobacteria > Hyphomicrobiales > Methylobacteriaceae > Methylobacterium > Methylobacterium sp. ARG-1. The sequence goes on along the minus strand of NZ_LHCD01000064.1, from coordinate 6,092 downwards.
ATCGTGTTCGGAGAGGTCGACCGCTGATGCGCCTCAGTGATGAGACAAGGAATAACCGAGCTGCACCGACCGCCGCCGCATCATAGCACGGCAGCGATCAACTCAAGCGCGCGGGCTTCTTCCGCCTCGATGTACCAATTGGACGGCGCACGTTCCAAAACCTCATCCAGGGTCACGCGCGATCCACGGACCAGACTGGAAAATCCTTCGTTCTGCATCTCGATCGAGCACTCGATCTCGTTGAGTGCCGCTTTCACACTCGCGACGCATTGGGTCAGCGGACCGTCGAGCCTGAGATCCTTGGCCAGCTTACGCTCGTGGATCATCAGGCGCGTGCCCCGAGTGAGGTAACGGTTGTGCTGCGCGAAGAAGCTCATGAAGGTCGTCCCAGCCGAATAGATCACCGCCTTTCCCAGGAAGACGAACCGGCGCTCCGGCGAGACCTCGCCGTGGAAACGGATATCTTCGCCCATCATGCGCGCGACCTCGGGATCGCCCCCCAGTGTCGACAGCTCGACGACGACCAGATCTCGCTCGGAAGACTGATCGAGCTGCTGCCGGAACGTCCGGTACATGTCGGCGTCAACGCTGCCAGAAAGCAGGATAGCGGGGTCCTTAAAAGCGCTTGGTGGGAGCGGCGTCGTGTTCATCAGATGGTTTACAGGCTTGATTTGCGGACGGACGGAAGGCGCAGCCCCGATGCAGAACGGAGCTGATAGAAGCTGTACGTGTCCCAATATCCGTTAACCACTGACACATGTTAGTCACGATCAAAGAAAATCGAAATTTCACAAAAACTCTAGTATTCTGGGTAACATAAGAAAAGGCAACTGCCGAACGCTTTCTGCGTGGAACTCTGCTCTCTCCTGATCTCGGCTCGTCGCATGGTCGACCGTAGGCGAAGGCAATCTACCTCTCCCGCCCGCTGGCCTTATCCGTTTTGGCCTTCCGTACGTAGTCGCCCCTATTAGCCCGGCAAGCCGCGAAGGACATAGCCACGACATAGCCGATGCCGGAGCCAAGCCGCATCCATCCGTCGACAGGTTGAGGGAGGGCGAACCAATTGCAAGCTACGACCGACGCGATAAGCGCCAACGTGGCCGCGAGTGCGAGGCCTCCAGCAGTGAGGACGAACTTGCGCAAGAACTGCCTTCGCTCAACGCACCGATCAAAGGCTGACGTGGTGAAGATCGTTGAACAAACGGCGACGTCCTACCTGCAGCAGTTCGACTGACCTGATCACACCGAGCCTTACACCAGGAGCGCCATGCGAATGGCGTCGGCAGGCGCTACCTGCTTCGTTGTTGCGACGATGCTGGCATGACGCTCACACCTCAGTCTCGCGCTTCACGATCGCGTCCTCGTCCGTGCCCTTCTGCGACAGGCCGACTTCAGGCGCCTTCTCAACCGCCGGCGTAGCTTTCTTGGGGTCGGCACCTTGTTCTGCGCCGACGCGCGCTCGACGCTCGCCGTCGTACTCCTGGTTCGCGAGATCCTGCGTGTTCGCGGTCTTTGGCTCGTCTGGCATCGGGCGCTCCTCGTGTCCGGGGGAGCAACGCAGCAAGTGGCGGAGCAGGTCCGCAAGCGGCGCAGCATGGCGACGTCCGCTTCGAAGCGCGGCTGCTCGGAAGCGGCCTGGCGCAGAACCACTTCAAGCGATCGTTCAGGTGGTTAAGCCGTCATGTCCGGAAAACCATCGTTTTACCGAAGGTCGCCAACCGTGCCTGTGAAGGCCGCCAGAGCGGCTGCAAATCTGTCGGAAAACCGCGACGGCTATTCAAACGTCGGCAAAACGTGTCCTTCAGGTGCCAGAAATGAGACTGCTGGGATGTCCGGTTAGGGGCATGGCACAGCCGAAAGCAGCCAGTCGGCATTCGGCTAATCTACGGCATGCCGTATCGCCGATGGAAACAAAACCGGACATTCAGCTTTGCGCCCATTTCAGCCGTTCAGCGACCTTCGGCGGTATCTCGGAAGCGAACATCGTCTCACCCCGGAGCGTCGAGCCGGATTGCGCCATGAGCCGACCTTCCGTCGGCAGGCGCCGAACCGGCACTCTCGACCCATTTCGGACGGCCGGAGGGTCTGGTTCTAGGACGTCCGACCGATCCGTTCCGCGGTTTCGATCCAGACGCGATCCGGCCACTGTTGGACGGCCCTTGTAGGCCATAGAATGTCGGCTCAGTCTCGTTTGGCAATCATGCCGGTAGGCCCGCGATCGCCAGAGCTTCGGCGTAGATCTTCGCCGTCCTCTCGAGCGGAAAGGGGATGCGAGCGAAGTAGCCCGAGATCGTCAAGTTCGGCTCGATGGCCAGCAGGTCGTCAACGGCCTCTCGAGCGCGCTCCAGCCGCCCCAGCCTTACGTTGGCGACCGCGAGCACGCGCAATGCCACTGCGAAACGGCGGTTCTGCGCGAGGGCCAACTCGGCCCAACCGATCGCACCGATGTCGTTCTCGTCGATCAAGTCTGCGACTGCCATCACGCCGGACGTCAGCCAACCGCGCGGATCGCGCGGGTTGAGCTGCTGAGCGCGGACCACCATGCCGCGGCCCTCGCTACCATTGCCGCACATCACCTCGATCCAGCCCGCGAGCGTCAATGCCATCGCAGAGTTCGGGTTGAGGAGTAGCGAGCGGGGGAAGAGATCCCGCGCGCGCTCGCGCCCGCTCCTGGCCATGTTCCAGATCGCGAAGGCGGCCATCCACAGCACCTGCGCATCGCCGGGCGCGAGTTCGACCGCCCGCCATGCGAGGTCGACACCCTCGTTGCGGGCCTGGTCATCCTGTTCGGCCCAACCCTGGAAGTGGCACTGCGCCCGGCAATAGGCTGTTGCGGCCATCGCGGGGGCGTAGCCCGGTTCGACGATCAGGGCCTCGCCCAAGCAGATCAGGGCTCTGCCCATCCCGGCGCCAGTGAACTCGGACATGTGGGCGTTGGCACGCAACAGAAGCTCGTAGGCGTCGAGCCGAGACGGCGCTGTGCGGCCGAGACGGCCGATCTCGGCCTGCAGCAGGGTCGGCTCGATCGCAGCAGCGACGCGGTCGGCGACCTGCTCCTGCAGCTCGAAAACGTCCTGAAGGTCACCGTCGAACCGGTCCGACCATAGATGGGCGCCCGAGACAGCATCGACGAGCTGCCCCGCGATGCGAAGCCGGTCGCGACTGCGACGCACGCTTCCCTCGAGCACGTAGCCGACGCCGAGCTCCTCGCCGACCCGGCGCACGTCGATCGCCTTGCCCTTGTATGCGAAGGAGGAGTTGCGGGCGATCACGAACAGGCCGCTCATGCGCGACAGAGCCGTGATGATCTCCTCGCAGATTCCATCCGCGAAATAGTCCTGCTCCGGCTCACCGCTCATGTTCGTGAAGGGTAGGACCGCGACAGATGGTAGGCGTGATCCCCTGCGCCAGGAGAGGCCGGCGTTGTGTCCTGTATCCGCCATCGGCTCGGGCGGGAGCTCTGCCAGCTCTTGCACCTCGGCGACGAAGCGCACGCCCTTGCGCGGGAGCGTGCGGATCAGGCGTTGGTCGAGGCCTGTGTCACCGACCGCCGCGCGCGCGGCGTTCAGCCGGCTGCTGATCGTCGCTTCCGACACGACGCGGCCGTGCCAGACCGCCTCCAGCAAATCGTCGCGGCTGACCACCCGATCGCGGGCTGCGATGAGATGGGCGAGGATATCGAAGACCTGCGGTTCGAGGGCGACGAGGCTGCCCCTCTCCCTAAGCTCGCGCCGGGCGGTGTCTAGGGTGAAGGGCTCGAACTGGTAGATCACGCGGCCGCCTCAACGATCAGGCCGGCTCAGCAAGGCCGTGCAGCGCCGAAAATCAAGAGGTCCTGAAGGGTAACTCCACGGCATCTGAAAGCGGCTCGCGGCCGGTGAGAGTAGTGTCCAGCGCATTGATACGCCAACAGCGGGATGTGCCCATGCCGTCCGAAACCATCAACCAGAACCGCCGCCGCCTTCTCGGCGGCGCGGCTGCTACCATCGCGGTCGCCGAACTCGGCCTCGTCAATTCCGCGCACCCGCAGGCTGGATCGAGCGCAGGCCCCGCGTTCGGACCGCTGAAGGAGATCGAAGCCGGCCTCCTGCGCGTCGGCTATCTCGAAACAGGCAATCCCTCCGGCCCGGCAGCAATCCTGCTCCACGGCTGGCCCTACGACATTCACAGCTTCAGGGAGGTCGTACCGGTCCTCGCTGCGGCGGGATACCGGGTGATCGTACCTTACCTGCGCGGCTTCGGCACGACGCGCTTCCTGGCCTCTGATACCGTGCGCAACGGCCAGCAGGCGGCGCTCGCTGTCGACGTCGTCGCCCTGATGGACACCCTCGACATCCGTCAGGCCGTTCTCGCGGGCTTCGACTGGGGCGCCCGTACCGCCTGCATCGTCGCCGGGCTCTGGCCGGAGCGCTGCAGGGCCCTGGTATCAGTCAGCGGCTATCTGATCGGCAATCAAGAGGCGGGCAAAAAGCCGCTGCCGCCCAAGGCCGAGCTCTCCTGGTGGTATCAATTCTACTTCGCGACCAGCCGCGGCCGTGCGGGCTACGACGCCAATCGCACGGAATTCGCCCGGCTGATCTGGCGGACGGCATCGCCGCGCTGGCAGTTCGACGATGCAAGCTTCGCGCGGAGTGCGGCGGCCTTCGACAATCCGGATCACGTCAGCATTGTCGTCCACAACTACCGCTGGCGCTTGGGCCTCGCCGACGGAGAGCGGCGCTACGATCCCCTCGAGGCACGCTTGGCGGAGGCGCCAAAAATTAGCGTGCCGACGATTACGCTGGAAGGCGACGCGAACGGGGCACCGCACCCCGACCCGGCCACGTATGCCGAAAAATTCTCTGGGCGTTACGCGCACCGGACGATCACCGGTGGCATCGGGCATAACCTTCCGCAGGAGGCCCCGCACGCCTTCGCGCAAGCCGTGGTGGACGTCGATGTCTCCTAACCGTCGCCTTCGCGGGCACGGCGCCCTTCTCATGGCCTGCGCCGCGTCAAGCCTTCTCGTCGCGGCCGCTCAAGCGGTGGACGGGAGCGGAAAGCCCGCCGCGCCGATCTACGGCGTCACCATCCCGGATGGCTACCGCGACTGGCGCCTGATCGCTCCGGCGCTCGAAAACGCTCCGCTGAACGAGTTGCGCGCGGTCGTCGGCAACGACCGCGCCGTGGCGGCCTACCGAGACGGCACGCTGCCCTTCCCGGACGGGACGATCCTCGTGAAGCTGGCCTGGGAGCGGATGCCGTCGACGGAGTTCGAGTCGGCGACGGTGCCGGGCCGGGAAACGACCGTTCAGGTCATGGTCAAGGATGCGAAGCGTTACGCCGCGACCGGCGGCTGGGGCTTCGGTCGCTTCATCGACGGCAAACCGGTCGACCAGGCGCAGCACCAAACCTGCTTCGCCTGCCACGAAGCGCTGGTGAGGAGGCACGATTTCGTCTTCACTCGGTATGCCCGATGAGGGGCGCACGGGTGAGAATGGGTCGCCCCTGGCCAAGGCGAGACGGAGGGCTGCAGCCGTGTTCGGCGGCCCTGTGGTAGTCTCCCTGACCCGCGAAGTCGAACGTCCGCTCCCGGGCGGTACTTTAATGACCGCTTCCCACCCTGTCCGAACCTTCAGGTGAAACGGGTCAAATGTCCGCAAGGGGTCACATGAAGGCGGTCGACCCAGCCGCAACGAAGGTCCGCTTCTGCGGTTTGAAGGTCGGAAGCGGTCAGGCCGTTTTCTGCCAGGTTCGGTCATTCACGGCCGCTCAACCTGCCGGCAAGCAGACCTTCCGACCTTCAGCAGGATGTGTACATGCGGTCGTGGCCGGAGATCCAACGCTTAGCGCGGATGGTGGTGCGGCGATCGTGCGGGGCGAGCACCATCGGCAGCTAGTGCACTGACTCAGACGGGTGGTTCAGGGGCTCGATTGAGGGCGTCGAAGATGGCGGCGGCGGGCTTGGTCCAGACGAAGGGTCGTGGGCTTTGGTTGTGCTCGGCGATGTAGCGTTTGATGGCAGCCTGAAGGTCGACGATGCCGGTGAAGGTGCCCCGTTGGAGACGGCGGCGCGTCAGCGTGGAGAAGAAGCCCTCGACGGCATTGAGCCA
>NZ_LHCD01000063.1:0-15000 GCF_001262595.1 Methylobacterium sp. ARG-1 | reverse complement strand
ACGCCCGCCAGGACCATGCGACCTGCCTCGTGCTGGCTGCTTCCTACCGGGTTCGCCTCATCCGCGCCGACGGCGATCCCGCTGACCTGCGCCAGCGCCATGCCTGGGCCATCGACCACGCCCGAGCCCTCCGCGCCCGCTTCCCCGGCGTCTTGAGCGCCCCGCGGGCCTGATCGGCCCCGACCGAGACCACCCCTTCAACACCATCGACCCACCGCCACGAGCCCATCACGGAGCCCGAACGATGACCCATGTCCGCATCCCCGATTTCAGCCAGCCCGTCCCGGTCCGGTTCGCCCCGGCTGCGCCCTCGAGCCTGGGCGCCGTCTTTGCCCGGCACGTCGCAGCCCGATCCGCTGCCCGCATCAGCTCGACGCCGGCCCGGATGATCGACGCCGAGACGGCGTTTCAGGCGGTCATCGACCGCGCCAGCCAGGTCGCAGCCGCTCGCGCCCCCACGACGTTGGCTGATCTCGGCTCGCTCGCGGTGGCTGTGGCACTGATGAACGAGTGCTGCCTCGATGAGGAAGCCGACGACGTACACGCCGGTTTGGCCGCCCTGATCCGCGGTATCCTCGCGGTGACAGGGGTCGATCTGCCGGCCGGCTTCGAAGGTCTTTCCGATCGCGGATGATCGAGCGGCTTGCCACGCCCCGTCGCTTCGTGCGGTATCGGGGTTCGCGGTCGGATCGCCCTCGCGGCGCGAGTCGGCCAAGTTCAGGAGACTACCAACGCCGTAGCAGCACCCTGAAAAGCCAACGGCCTCCCAGTCGCCAAACTGGAAGGCCGTCGAAATCGAAATGGCTTGTGTGCGGACAACTGCACTCCCCACAAGCCATGAGACGCCCCCAGGCGTCAAGCGGGAACGCCAATTCCCGCAACGATGAGGCTCGTCCTGTGGACAGTCGGTGCCCCCGCGCCGGCTGTCGCGCTGCTATGGCCCGACACAGGGCCGATCGATGTTCGCTTATGAGATCCGCCGACAGGCGGAAGCGGCCCCGCGCGCCGCACTGCCGGCCGTCACGGCTGCGCTGTGGCGCGCCTATGGTGAAGGGAAGGTCACGGAGGCCGAGGCCGAGACGCTGTCCAGCCTGATCGAGGCGCGACGAGAGACCTCAAAGACGGAAAATCCGTCATTGCCCCAGAACCGCGTAGGATTGCCCAGGCGGTCCGTTGGCTCTCGCCCGCGTACGGATGCTTCGATGGAGCGCCGTCGCCGCTGGGCGGCCTCCGGGCGGCTCCCGCCAGGTCTCGCGGCCCGGTTCACCCTGGCCGAGCAAGCCGTGCTGGCACTGATCGCGGCCGAGACCGCACGCAGGAAGGATTGCCGGCTGGCCGTGGGTCATCTCGCGGCCATCGTCGGTGTCGCCGAGACCACGGTCCGCAACGCCATCCGCGAGGCGAGGAAGCTCGGGCTGCTGACCGTCGAGGAACGGCGGCTGACGGGCTTCCGGAACGACACCAACATCATCCGCATCGTCTCGCCTGAGTGGACCGCCTGGCTGCGGCTGGCCCGGCGTGGCGGACTTTCATCGGTACAGGGGGGTGGGTGCAAATCCCCGAAGCGCACGCCTACTGAAGTTCTAGAATCGGGGAAACCGAGGGCGATGGCAGGGTCGCGAGGGAGAGCGGCAGGTGCGAATCCGTCAGAGCGACCAGCGTTGCGGACGGCAGGCGCGTGATCCCGCCACTCTGCTGTGGAAGGCGACGCGCCGGGATCACGCTGATGATGTGAAATGCTGCCGAGGGGCAGCGGGCGACCCGGTCCAATCTGGCCATACGAGAATCCGCGCGGGTGGTAGCGATCGGCCGGAAATCCGGCTGCTCTTTCAGGCCGCGACCAACCGGAAAAGTGGAAGTCAAGTTTTCTGGCATTCTGGATTACCAGCTTTCAGGAGGTCTGGACGGTACTACCGGATCGCCGATTTGATGCCCTCGAGGCCGAACGTGCCGACCGACTTCTGCCCCTGAACGACGAGGTCCGCGGTCTGACGCGCCTCGCCACCCTGGACGTTGAACGTGTTGTTTTGCGTCAGGCTGGCCGACCGGCTGTTGTGGGTCGGTCCGGTGAGCGGCGGTGCTTTGTCCGCCCCGAAGGCCGGAGAGAACGTCGGCCGGCGTGCCTCGGGCGCTTCCGCGACCTCCTTCCGGGTTGCCAGCGTGCGGGCGGCTTCATCGGCCTTCGCTGCGTCGCCCGTGGCCCGGTATACCGCTTGCCACCGCTCCCGCTTCTCGCGGTCCTGCGCGTCGCGCTGTGCTTCCGTAAGGGCGGTACGCGCTTTGGTAGCCTCGGCCTTCGCCGCCTCGATCCGATCCGCCTCGGCCCTATCCTGGGGTGACATCAGCTTGCCCATGTCTTTGGCGGCGCCGGCAACGTCCGGCTGCTGCGTCCCGGACGCGAGGAAGCGATCCGCGCGCAGGCTATGCGAGGCTCTCATCCGCTCCACATGCTGCGCGATCGTGCCGTTACCGTCAGAGGCGTTCTGACTCTTGTCCGGCCTGCCGCCGTTGATGGTGGCATAGAGCTGATTGAGCCCCATCCCGGGCTTGAAGCCGCGATGCTTGAGGTATCGAACAACGGCCGGCATCTGCTCTTTGAACGACTGCTGCTGATTGGCGTCATAATCTCGTTGTTCGGTCGGACCGAATTGGATAAGGCCAATGTACTTGTTGTTTTTTCCGCCTCGGATCGAAGGCGAAAACTTGCCGCCAGTCTCGTAGCTAATGACGGTCGCAAGATCTTTCGGAGACGTGCCGAGTTCTTTCGCGGCTTGCTTGAGAACGTCTGCATTCTCTCCGCTGAAATTATAGTTTGTCTTGTCGATTTCAGTCGCGCGCGCTCCGCGTTGGCGAATGCCTGCCCCGCCGCGACCACTGATCCCGCCCCCGTCATCTCGGTTGTGTGCCTCAGCTCCACCGCCGCCGAGAATACGCTTGCCGGCACGCCAAGCCCGGCGCGCCGCGTCGAACATGCCCCCGCTATCAGCCGCACCGGTATTCTCGTCGTCGGACCGGGTGATGACGCCGGGCTTGGCCGCGTTCAGTACGCCTCTATCAGTTGCCACCGAGGTCGCCAGGATGCCCGCCACGGCGGCGCCACCGGCCGTCAGCAGCGGGATCCCCAAGCGCAGCATCAGCGCGCCCCAGGCGGTCGAGACTGACGTGATGGCCCCGACGATGCGCAGGGCCCATGATCCAACCATGAAGGCCGCGAACAGCTCCATGGTGCCTTGCAGGCCGCCGTGCCCGGTGATCGAGCCGGCCATCTCGCCGATTTTCGCGATGACCGGGGCGAGTTCCTTCGCGATGGCGATGCACGCCTTGGCGAAGTCGGTTGCAGCAGCTCCGATCTGCACGAGCCCGTCGCGAATGGCGTCCGGGTTCTGCCGGATCCACTCAATGATCTGATCGACGAACGCCTTCATCGCCGGGGCGAGCTCGGACAGGATCTTTTCCGAGACCAGGGTGACGACCATCTGCAGCCGCCGAAGCGACTGCATGAATTGCTGCCCCTTCCGTGCCGCCTCGTCTTGGTTCATCCCGATCGAGCGGGCGTATTCCTCCTGTTCGTGACGCAGGCGCGCGAGCAATTCGGGCTGCTCCCGCATCGCCCGCATCGTGTCCTCATCGACGCCGAGCTGCTGCGCGTAGCCGAGCGCGACATACGTCGGCATCTTCTGCGTGACGCGGCCGAATTCCTCGAACAGCTTGGTGGTGTCGCGCAGCTTCCCGGATGCATCACGGGTCCGGACGCCGATCGCTTTGAGCATCGACTCGGCGCCGGGATCCGTCGCCAAGCGCCGGCCGAAGTTCGACAGCGACGATTGCGCCGAGCCTGCTGAGGTGCCGAGCTGCGATAGGGCATAGGTCATCGCCCGGAGGCTGCTGACCGACGTGTTCGCGCGCTGTGCGGTGTAATAGACGCTCTCGAACCCGGCCGAGATGCTTGCCACCGCTTTCGCGATGGCGATGGCCGCCCCCTCAAGCCCGCGGGCGAGCAGGTCGGCTTGCAGAGTGGCCGAGCGGATGGCGTCGGTGAATTTCCGCTCGGACGAGCCGTCAACCTTGAACCCGACCGAGACGAGGAAGTCTTTGATGGTCTCGGCCATAATTACACCAGTCCATTTAGAGGAAAGGCGCGCTATCCAGCGGGCCGGTCTCGGTCATTCATCGGGAGGTGCCGGCCCGCCAAGGAGGCCATCCAGGCGGGCCGGTGGGTGAAGGTTATTGGCGGCACCCCCACCTGGCCGCGGACCACGCCGTTCGCCGACGCGGCCTTACCGACTGCGGCCGAGACCCCATCAGGGCCGCCGTCGGCAATCGGGGAGGTCAGTCGCCGAGGGGTGCGACCGTGCTCTGCGCGTCGCTCAAAAGCTGAACCCGCAGTTGGGCCCACCGCTGGACGCCCGGGGTTCGATCGCTGATGCCGAGGGGGATTTTCTTGGGGGTCAGCGCCTCGCGGAGACCGGCGGGGCGGTGGAGGTCCCCCGGCAACGCCAGGAACAGCTCGGACAGAGTAAGCCGCAGCTCCAAGGTGCGTTCTTCGAGCTCGACGACCTCCCGGGCCATGGCGGCGGCCTGAGCGAACACGACCTTGTCACGGATCAGCTCGGCCTCGCGCAGCAGCTTCTTGACCCCGGTGATGGCGTTCTCGTGCTCGATTTTCAGGTTGGCCAGCACCGACTCGACCACCTCGACATCAACCTTCGCGGCGGCTTCGACGGCGACAGCCGCGGAAACGGCTCCGGAGTCCGGACGGGCGTCGGTGTCATCGGACTGCAACCACGCCTGCATCGCGACAGCCGCCTGCTGGCGGGCCGCCGTCGTCTTGGCGACTGCCACAGCGTGTCGGCCCTCGGCGGCGCCATGCTCTCGGAAAGCGACGCTCACGCGCGCGGCGACGGCAACCTCGGCCTCGCGAGCATCTGCCAAGGCGGTCAGGGCATCCGCGAGGGCAAGGCGAAGCGCGGACTCATCTTCGACGACCAGCTTCGCGGGAGGGGGCGGGGTCCAGAGCGGTTCGGCCGTCCGGACGTTGCCAGCCGGCACCTGTTCAGCCGAGAGCGCGCTGGCCGCCTCCGGCTGCTTGGCGGGCCGGTAGAACGCCGCCGAGAGCTCTCGCACGCCGGTATCGGGGTTGGTGGTGAGCTGAAGTTTCATGATGGTGGCCTCTCTCAGGAGATGGTCCGTCGTCCGACGGTCCGGGGTGGGGGTCAGGGAGTCGGTCGCTTCCAGACCGCGGCGGCGCGCGCATTCATCGATGCCGGAGTCGGGGCATTGCCCGGACCGGCCAGGCCAGCGTCCGCGGTGAACCCCTGCGGTAGGACCGGCTTGCGGCCCCACGCCTTGGCATTGCCTGCCTCGATCGATGCCGAGGTCGTGACCCCGCCCAGGACCGCCAAGGGCGCCGGCGCATGATGGTCGCCGCCACAAGCACAATCGGCCGTAGCGTGGACAGCATGGTCTGCCGTCTGGGTAAACACCCGTGACGTGCGACCATTAAGGCGGAGACGTTCTTTCATCTGCGCTACAGCTTCGGTTTTATCAAAGTTGTTCCAGTTAAACATAGTAATTACTAGCCTTCATCAAGGGTGCGGCGGTAAAATTCTCCGGCTTCCTCGGACGTCATTCCGCGCGTGATGGTCTCGACTGGACCTTCGCCAGTCGGTCCCGTGTGCGCGAACTTCTGAGCGACCCCAAGGTGGCGGCCGAGTTCGGTCAAAGCCGCGACCTTCGAGTGCATCTTGACCGACAGGCCATCCTTGGTCTGACGGATCTCCGCGATGGCCGCGGCAGCCGACGGGTTCAAGCGAGCCCATTCGGTGAGTGAGACCTGGGTCTCGGTCCGGGTCAGAGGCACGCCGTCGTCATCCACATCGCCCGTCTCAACCACCACGGATTTCCAGGTGATGATCTCGCGGATGTCCGTGAACGCGATGCGGCCGAGCTCCCCCATGGCCTTCGCCTTGGTGATCTTGGATAGGGCCTCGGCCTCGGTCCGGATGTCGTCGATAGCCTTCCGAACGGCAGGATGCTCGACCAGGTCCGGCGCGCTCTCGGGGGAATAGCCGGCTTCGATGCAGCTCGCGGCCGCATTCCCGATTGTCGGGCCGGACGTGTAGGCGGCGACGAACGCCAGTTGCTTCGGGTTGCAGTCGAGGGTCACGGGGCTTGCTCAGCGATGGGAGGCGCCCCGGCGCCCGATGTGATGGATACGACCCGGCCCTTCCTGGCGGCCGGACGTTTAGGCGGCTGATCCCCCATGGCCCGACGGGCGCGTTCCAGCTCGCAGGCCATACGTGCGAGAGCCAAGCTGTCGACGGCCTCGCCTGCCGCGAGCTTTCCTAGCGTGATCTCCTGTTGGACGCAGAGGCCCGCGTACGCACGGCAGGATGATTGTACCTCGATAGACAGGTTTTCGAGCCCGCCACGATCGTTGAACAGACGATCTAAGATATCCTTTAGCCGCCTGTACTCCGCTGTCTTCCGGCTTGTCCGTGTCAGGAAAGGCTTTCGGCCGTTTGTAACGGCGGACTTCAGCTTGCTCGACTGTGTCATGCCGATCTCTCGGGGGTGGGAAAAGGTCGAGCCGATCCCGGACAATCCCGGACAAATGCCATCCGAGCACCTGCATCGATCGAAGGATGGATCGGACCTGCATCCGCATACGACCGAATTGCCAGCGCCGATGAATGTCTTAAGCCTTTGCAAGCAAAAAGCAACGACCGGCGATCGAAGATACTTCGATATGCCTTAGTACCGCGCCCGTTATGCTTACGATGATTGTCTGTGATCTATCTCCAATGACTGTCTGTGGACAATGTTGATCTCAGTGTTTCGATGACGAGCGTTGACAAGCCGATTGAACACAAATCCAAACGGACGTATGGTTTCGTAGTCAAACGCCGTCGAGGCTATCGTGACCGCCATCGTGCTTCCGGCTCGGACCCCCGTCGTCGCCTATGTCCGCGTCTCGACAGACCGGCAGGGCAAGAGTGGGCTTGGCCTCGCGGATCAACGCCAGCGGATCGCGGAGTTCGCGGACCGCGAGGGTTTCGAGGTCGTCGCGACGCTCGAGGAAGTCGAGACGGGCAAAGGTGCCGACGCGCTGGACCGCCGCCCCCAACTTGCCAATGCCCTTGCCCGCGCCCGTAAGCTGAAATGCCCGGTCGTCGTCGCCAAGCTCGATCGCCTGTCGCGCGATGTGGCGTTCATCGCCGGGCTGATGGCGCAGCGGGTGCAGTTCATGGTGGCCGAGCTCGGACGGGACGCCGACCCCTTCATGCTGCACATCTACGCCGCCCTGGCCGAGCAAGAGCGCCGGATGATCTCGGCCCGGACCAAGGCAGCCCTGGCCGCGAAGAAAGCGCAGGGGACCAAGCTCGGCAACCGGACCAACCTCGACCAGGCCGGGGCGCTTGGCGTCGCCTCGATCAAGGCCGATGCCGACGCCTTCGCCGCCACCGTGCTGCCGACCATTCGAGAGCTACAGGCCCGGGGCGGCACCCACCGTTCCATCGCGGCTGAGATGAACGGCCGTCGCGTCCGTACGGCCCGTGGTGGCGTGTGGAGTGCAACGCAGGTAGGGCGGGTGTTGGGGCGCCTCGCGACTCCGGCATCGTGATCGACAGAACGCTGAATTGGCCTGCGGATGCCCGATCTTCGCCATAGACCATGAACAAAACAAGAACTATAAACTCACTTGTGGATAATCCGTTAGGATATCTTGCGGTAGCTTGGCCTTGTCCGAGTCCTGACTTGGTTGGCACATCGAACGCGGGGCGAGCGGTGGAGACGATGCCGGCGAGAGCCGAACAGCGCGGGGAGCGAGGCGGTACGACCCGCAAGCGCTACCGTCTGTCCGTCCCCGCCGATCGGATCGAGCTGCAAGACCTCATCCGGTCGTCCGGGCGTACGGTGAAGAACGACAAGCAGTTCGACCTCCTGCGCAGCTACGGCACGCGGGACGCCTTCGTGCACTACGCGGGAGACCTCACCCTTCTAAACGGTAAAGCGGTGTCGATCGTCGGCACGCGTGAGGTGTCAGAGGAGGGCGCGCGCCGCGCGGCTCGCCTGGCGCGTGAGCTAAGCGCCGCTGGGATCCTCGTCGTCAGCGGTCTCGCGAAGGGTGTGGATACCGTTGCCCTCTCCACGGCGATTGAAGCTTCCGGACGCACCGCAGCGGTGATCGGCACGCCCCTTCAGAAGGCCTATCCCGCCGAGAATGGGGCGCTTCAGACGGAAATCGCCGAGCGGCACCTGCTGCTGTCGCCGTTCGCAGAAGGCGAGGCGGTGTTCAAAGGCAACTTCCCCAAGCGCAACCGCGTGATGGCGCTCCTGTCCGACGCCACGGTGATTGTGGAAGCCTCTGACACGTCCGGCACACTGCATCAGGCGGTCGAGTGCATTCGACAGGGCCGGTGGTTATTCATCCTGCGCTCTGTCGTCGATGACGCTAACCTGCAGTGGCCTCACCGCTTCCTCAAAGAGGAGCGGACGGTCGTGTTGTCCAGCACGAACGACATCATTTCTCGCCTCTGAGTCGCGCAAAGCCGAGTCCATGGATGAAATCCATCGACAAACCCGAGGTTGCCGATAATCTGGCCTGAGGGATCTGCGGCACGCCAAAAAAATGACGGCTCTGATAATTCACTCCTCTTGCGAGTATCTTATAGCGGGCGGGACTTGGAGAGACGAAGATTATAAGGCTCGCGGTATAGTAAAAAGCGTCAAGGGTGATGATTTCAATGGTTATTTCGAGTTGACCGTGGAAAATACCCTGAGAAAATTCAATAAAGATAACATGGACAAAGTCCTAAATATAGCAGGACAACATCTAGCAAATCGCCTCGCCGAACTGACGCGAGACCGTGTGACTTTGGTTCCTGTTCCCAACAGCCATGCCTGCGTAGGGAAAACACCCGACTTCCGGACTCTAAAATTAGCGGAAGCAATAGCAGCAAATTCTAATGGTCAAGCGGTAGCTCAACCTGCTTTTTTATGGCGAAAGGCCAAGGAGCGACAGCACCAAAGCACGGGTTACCGGCACGCATCACAGTTCATACCAAACTTGTACGCAACAGCTCCTGTCCGTTCGCCGGTCGTCATTATCGACGACATGGTCACGTCAGGGTCGCAGATGCTGGCGTGCACGTACCTGCTACGGAAAGCAGGTGTGGAGGTCCCCTTCGGCATGGCTGTGGGGCGGGTCAGTTATGTGCAGACCTCAACGACGCTGGCTTGGTCGGAGCAGACGATCGAGCAACACATCTTGTGATCGCCAACCGGATGCGGCGCGAGACTTCGCACGAGAAGCCCCAGGACGGCCGCGAGCCTCGTTCCCGGTGTGTTCCTGCTGCCGAGCCCTCGAACGCCGCCAGCGGGCCGGATTTCGCCAGGAACCGGCATCCTACCACGGGCGGGTTGCCGCATTGGTCTCGCGGGGCCGCCCTGCCCCACCGGCGCCCGGGATTTCCGGGTCGATAGCGCGGCGATACTCCGCGATGGCTAACATGGCCTCGTGGACGATCCGGGGCCGCATGCCGTCGCGAAGGATCAGGGTGTTGAAGTCTTGGAGCACCATGATAGCGACCATCGCCTTGGATGGCAGATGCCCGGTCACCGCCGATCCACCGCCGTGGAAGGCGAAGCCATCGCTCCACCCGGTTCGGTCAGGCCAGGGACCGACCTTGACCTGACCCACCGTCGAACGGTGCCCCTCGGCCTCGCTTCGCGGGGTCCAGGCGATCATGGCCTCGAGATACCGAAGCCCCTTCCGCCGCGATCGTGGTCCGGGCTTGTCACGGTCGGATCCGCCATCCTCGAAACTCAGCCCCGCGTGACAGGCGTGACACCGGGGGCCCCCCTTAAGGGGGGTGCCCCGCGTGTCACGGTCCATGTCACGGTGACGGGGGGCGTGACATGCGTGACATTCTTCATTTGTCACGCATGTCACGGTTGTCACGGCTACGCTTTCCATAACCATTCCTCCCCGTCCCAAGTCGCCGTCGTGAACCCGTGTTTCGGGCAGGCCGACAGGGCACGCTTGAGAGCCTGCCGGATCGTGTTCGCGGCCTTCTCGCCATCGGTCTCGCCGGTTGCATAGCGGCGCCGGAACTCCGGCCGCAGTTCCTCGACGGTGATCGCCTGGACCGTCGCCCCCTGGCCCCGAACCTTCACGTCGCGGCTATGGGTCAGCATGACCTCGTCGAAAGCGCCCTTCAGCGCCACGATGGGGAGCGGATCCTTCTGCGGCGCCTTACGGGTTGAGGGCGGCGGCTGATCGAGGGCCGGATCGATTACGCAGGCGCCGAAAGGATCGCCGTCTTCATCGATACCAAGTTGAGTAAAACGCAGTGAAAACGCTGCAATGGGGCCTTCCTCACCGCAGCGTGTCTTTGCAAGGTTGAGCGATCGGGTGGTGACCTCGCCGGTGACCTGATTGCGATCAGCCAGCACGCTCAACACCGCATCGGCACCGCCGCGGTAGGCCGAGGATCCGCGCAGGCCGGTTTCCTCGCTCTTACCGTAGTGGTGGACGGGCATCACGAGGGCACCCAACGGCTCGCCGAGCATTCGCATGTGCCGAAGGGCCTGCTGCGCCTCGGCGGCATCATTCTCGTCTTTCAGGGCGAAGGCAGCGGCCAGAGTATCGATGATGATGACGCCAAGACGAACGTCAAACATCTTGCGCATGCGGGCGTCTACCGCTCGGATCTTCGGGAGAAGCCCCTTCACCTCCTCGGGGTCCGCGAGGTTGGGAACCGCGCCCATCCAAGCGATCGGCAGGTGTTCCCCGCTGGCGCGCGCCTTCCGGGCCGCCTCGATCCGGCCTGCGAGCGTCCCGGCGCCCTCCGCGGCCAGGATGAGCGTCCCGACCGGCTCGACGATGCGGCGCCCGAAGAACGGTTGCTCGGTCGCCAGGGACACCGCCAAGTCAACGGCGGTGAAGGTCTTGCCGGCTCCGGATTGCCCCCCGAGCATCGCCACGCCCTCGGCTGGCAACAGGTGCTTGACCAGGTAGCGAGGCGGATCGGCAGGCACCTCGCCGTCGAAGGTGAAGCCGAACAGCGGCTCGCTGCCGGTGGGCTCGGCCGGCATACCGTGCTCGATCGAGTAGCCCGTCGCGTTAGCCATGGTGCGCCCCCTTGATGAGGTCATTGAGGTCTGCGCCGGGGGCGTCCGGCGTGATGAGGAAGGTTTCCCGTTGGGCGGCCTGCCACCGGGCGGCGCAGGCGCGGGCGGCGCGCAGGCCTGCCGGGTCGTGATCGACCGCCATCCAGAGGCATTCGATCCCGGAGAGAACCGGGAAGGTCTCGACGTTGCCGGCCGAGATGAGGGACCACACCGGCGAGCTGCCGAACTCAGGGGTTCGCCAAAGCGAAAGGGCAGTCTCGATCCCCTCCCCGATCCCGAGGCAGGTCGTGACCTCGGAGTCCGCCGTGAGCTTCACGGCGCCGCCCGCCACCGCCCCAAGGGCAAGGCGGTCGTGTCCATTCACGACGACCTTGCGACCGCGATCGTCGAGGGCGGTACGGTGAATGCCGATCGGCGCATCCGTCAGAACGTCCCGGACCAGGGCAACCATGGCGGGCACAGTCGTCTCGCCAAACGGGCATCGCGGATGGAAGCGGAGCACCGCTCCCGCGATCTCGTCCGAGAGATCAAGGCACCGACCGCCGAGGTACGCATCGACGGCCGTGCCGCGCGGGTCGCGCGCCTCGTCCCATGTCGAGAGGGCGCGATCGCGCCGCCGCTTCGAATTGACCTTGGCGGCCCGCTCGTCGCGCTCGCGGGCCTCCTGGCGGCGGCGGGCTTCGCCCGGGTCGATGACGCGGGCGGTACGGTGCCGGTCGCCAGCGAGCCCGAGAAGCCCCGCAACGTGGTCGCGGCAGAAGCGCCAGTCGTCGCCAGCGAACGAGTGGATAACGAAGCCGTCGGGGTGCTCCGCGGATGGGCGGACCGACAGGTTGCGGTTGCGCGGGCCGCGGCCAGGTCCCGGGCACAGAACACCGCTGCCGGCTACCTCGCCGCCGAGCGTCCGGGCGAGCTCGCGGAGGGTCAGGGAATGGACGCTCATGCGAACCCCCCATCCGCCAGGATCTTGCGGACGATCTGCACAACCATCAGACCCCACCCGCCAGTAACGACGGCGATCTCGATGATGAATGCGCCGCGCTCCACTTGAGCGAGGAGTCCGCGCGGGGTATGGTGCTTGCCGAAGTCCGCTGCCGAGCAGATTTTCTCTGAATGGGCCTCCGATGCGGGAACATCGGGGGCCTTTTCCGTATGGGGTGACATGGTAGCCCTCGCAGGGGCAGAGACCGGCTCTGATGAAGTCGCGGTGATCCTCGAGCGGCCGACCGCCGAGGCAGTGCGGCTCGGCCTACGCGGCGTCCGAGACGTGTTGCTTCGCAGCCTGAGCAGCCTCGAACGCGGCCAAGTCCGAGACCCGCCAGTAGCGATGCCCGGCGATCCGCAGGGCGGGCGCAGGGAAGCCGATTTCCCGACGGGTGATCCAGTTGTGAAGCGTCAGGCGGGTCACGCCGAAACGCTTCATGATGTACCCAGCCGGACGATAGCCGTCAGCGTTGGTGTCCGAATGCTGCATCTGCTGCCATCCTGTAAAGAATGGCTGAAAATATACACGGTCACGACTTGGATACAACGAGTACGACCGACATTTTTCACTTTGAGCAGGCTCTGAATATATCGACGAAAGTCTAATTACATCGTTGACTTCTAATTGGCTTGACCGGCTTTCACAGTGAAACCCCGTCGTGCCGGCCGCTCGAGCCGACAAGCGAAGTCAAACCTGCATCAGATCCGCCAGCAATCCGGCAAGCTGGAATTCTGGCAAGCCGGTATCGGTCTCGCCTGGCGGGGTGCCCGCGGCGATCTCCCATGATGAAGGGATCCGAGGATCAGGGTATGGATGCGGGTCAGCCGGGGTCCCGCCCGGCCGACCTGCGGGAGCTGTCGGCCGTCACGTCCCATGTGGCAGCTCGGCGGCTCCCCTCCCCGGCGGGCAATATGGGCGCGACCCACATCTAAGCCGCCTGGATTTCTGGAATGCCCGAAACCTGGCATTCCAGCATGCTGGTAATCCGGCGAGCGTCTCGGGCTAGAACCCGCGCAGGTAGGCGTCCACCGCAGCGCTGTACGCATCCTCTACAGACACCCCTTGTTGGGCGGCGAGAACCTTCATCGCTCGAGCCTGGCGCTGGGTTAGGCGGGTCGTGACCTTCACCACGTCCGAGTCCGCACGCGCTGCCCGATCTCCGGAAGTCTGGCTTTCGGGCATGCTGGCTTTCGGGCGTTCTGGCCGACCCTTCAACACGCTGCTCACGCCTTCACTCCCACGCGTTCCGCCAACCACGACCACACCGCCGAGAACTCTTCCACCGCTCGCCCATCCGACCCGCTGGCTCGATCCGCTTCGAACACCGTCGAGCCAGCGCTGTACGTCGCCGAGACAATCTGCCGGAGATGGATGGCCTGCGGGCACACCTCGACCCCGGACTCGCGGAACAGCGTCATCAGGTCGGCGGCCGGCTTGGGCGACGTAGTCGGCGCCTGGCTGACCACGGCCCCGAACGGCTTGCCGGCGTCCGAGACCCGGGACTCTGTTTCCCAGAACGCAGCCGTGTCCTCGCCGCTTGGCCGGCACGGGATCACCACGAAGTCCGACAGGGCGACCGCGTTCGCGCTGTAGGCACCCTCGAACGAGCCAGGGGTGTCGATCAGGACCAAGTCGGTACCGTCGCCCCGTAGCCGCTCGAGCGTCTGTTCCACGTACCGCCGCTGCGTCGAGGTCTCGCCAATCACAGTCGGCTCGCGCCCTCGCGTCTGCCCCCACTCGCGGAGCGTGCCCTGCTGATCGCAATCGACCACGACGACCTTGTGCCCCGCCCGCATGGCCGCCACGGCGCAATGCCTTGCGATGGTGCTCTTAGCCGTGCCGCCCTTGAGCGACACGAACGAGACGACTTTCATGGAAGAAATCCGGAATTCCATTTGTCGGGAATGCCGGATTGCCAGAAATCCGGATCTTTGACTATGGCGCGCGGGTCACGTCGGATCCTTACGAACGAGCTTCACGCCGGGCTCGCCCCCGTTCGTGAACGCGATCCCCGCCTCTTCGAACACCCGCCGAATGGCGTCGAGCGTCGAGGCCTTCGGGTCTGACGCGCCGCGCTCGATGTTGTTCAGCCCCGTCACCGACATGCCGGCGCGCTTGGCAATCTCAGCCTGCGTCAGCCCGAGCATGGCCCTGGCACCGCGGATCTGTTCGGGCTTCAACATGGCTTGACTATAACCCGAGGCGAGAAATTATCAACTGCGGTGTTGACTTTCACAATCGAAGTGGCAATCTCAAGTCGAGTTGATGCCGTATCAACTCCGATTGAGGCATTCCCAATGTCAAACCGTCGCCTCTCCTGGGTCGCCGCACTCCGCGACATCCGTGATGACCGGGCCAAGATCCCGCCCGGTCTCCTCGCCGCCAAGGCGTCCATCAACCTGACCGTCCGCTATGGCCGCCGACCGCTGTTCGCCGCCGGCAAGTTTGATCGGTCGTCGATCATGCATGCCGCTGCCAAGGCCGCCCGCCTCCACCAGGCGCGGTATAGCTGCACCTGGGCCGAGGCCATGTCGGTGGCGCTCAAGGCCGCCTGGGGTGCCGCGAAGCTCGCCCGGCACATGGCCTCGCATTGAGGGCAGGTGCGCGATGAACCACGCACTTCCCCTCGTTCTGCGTTCGCCAACCCGGCGCCTCACCCACGCCCGCCAGGACCATGCGACCTGCCTCGTGCTGGCTGCTTCCTACCGGGTTCGCCTCATCCGCGCCGACGGCGATCCCGCTGACCTGCGCCAGCGCCATGCCTGGGCCATCGACCACGCCCGAGCCCTCCGCGCCCGCTTCCCCGGCGTCTTGAGCGCCCCGCGGGCCTGATCGGCCCCGACCGAGACCACCCCTTCAACACCATCGACCCACCGCCA
>NZ_LHCD01000062.1:0-15320 GCF_001262595.1 Methylobacterium sp. ARG-1 | reverse complement strand
CCGATCTGCGCGCCGGAATGGGTGATCTCGTCCACCGTGGCGGCGGTCTCCTGCACGGCGGCGAATTGCTCCTCCACCGAGGCCGCCTGCTGCTGGGCCGAGGCGCGGATCTCGGCGGCGGCGGCGTTGAGGTCGGCGGTGGCGGCGCGGTTGGTCCGGGCCAGATCGGACAGACCGTCCACCATCGCGTTCAGCGTCCGACCCAGGCGCGCAATCTCGTGACGTCCGCCGGAATGCAGCCGGCCCGACAGATCTCCCGCGCCGACCCGCTCGACGAACCCCATCACGTCTCCGAGCGGCCGGACGATCAGGCGGTTGATGGCGATCCCGATCCCGGCGCAGATCAGGAGCGTGAGCAGGGTGCCGCCCCACAGGGCGAGGCTCTCATTGCGTTCGGCCTGGGCGACCCGCTGGTTCAGCGCCGCCCGATGGGCCTCCTCCAGGCTCTCGATGGCGGCGAGCTTGTCGCGCAGCGTGTCGAACAGCTGCTTGCCGGTGCCCGCGGATTCGATCCGCACCGCCTCGGCCCGGGTCGCCGGGTCGGCCGCGCCCCGGATGACGGCCTGGCCGATATCGGTCTGCCAGGTGCGGGCCGCCGTCACGGCATCGGCCAGCAGGCGCGACGCGGCGGCATCCGTTCCGATCAAGCCTTTGAGGCGATCGATCGCCGCGTCCAGGGCCGGCTGCCCCTGCCGGTAGGGTTCCAGGCTGCCCTCCCGGCCGGTGATGAGATAGCCGCGCAGCCCCGTCTCCTGGTTGAGCATGGCGTTGCGGAAGGCGTCGAGGCCGCGGATCGTCTGGTTCGAGCGATTCAGGGTTTCGTTCGCGTCCTGCAGCTGGCCGCGGGTCAGCAGCACCGCCCCGCTGCTGAGCACCGAGACCAGCGCGATGACGCCGATGGCGCTCCCGACGGTGCGGTTGAGACCCAACGTGTTCGGCATGTTCGGCTTTTCCTAACCAGACTGGCGGACGGCCTCGCGCGGCCGCGGCAACCGATGGCGGCGTAAGCCCATAGCGCCCAAACCAGGCCGGTGCGAGCCGTATGCCGACAGACCCCGTCCGGGCGGGCGATCCACCGGAGCGAGGCCTCAGGGATGCTTCGGTGGCGGCGCCGGGGCGAAGGTGCGGAGCGCCGGCGAGCGGGCCGTGGCCATCTCCGCCGAGACCGTGGCTTTCCCGATCCGCACGGACCTGTAGACCTTCGGCCCCACACGCGGTAGAATGCCCATGAAGTTGACGACCGGTTCGTAATAACGTTTCAGGACCCGGGGGCGGTACCCGGCGCCTCCACCAGAAACATCCTGCCCCGGCTATCGCGCGGGGGTCGTGCAGGCAGCCATTCCTCGGCGGCTTGCGGCCAGGGGGTTTCTGCTGGGGGCGAAGTTAGGTTCGACTGGACGGTAAAGGGACCGCGAGTTCTGTCCTGTTTCGGCAGGATAAGATGCGACTTTCGGTAAGGACTCGACCGGTTTGGCGCAGGCAACCCCTGTTCCGAGCACCTGACCAAAACTCTAAATGCCAACGATAACGTTGTCATGGATGCCCGCCTCGCGGCGTAAGCATCTTGCGGCAGGGCAGCCGTAGAAACAGAACCCGGGGCTTCGGCCCCGGGGCCCACCTTTGCCGATAATACGAATCTGGGCAATGGTCCGCGGCGATCCCGCGGGCGGTCGACTCATGTCGGCCTTCTCCGTTCAAGCACCTGTGCATCTGCTGCCGGGAGCCCGCTTCGTCCGATTGGCGACGGAGATGCCCTCCGTGTCCTCAGCGACGAGTACCGGTTCGCCCCGGAGGCTTCTCGAAGAAGCCTCCGGCATGCGATGGTGCGGACGCTCCGGTGGGCGGGTACCGGGGAAGATTCCAGGGCGCTCGTCCCCGTGGTGAACGCGACTTCCCGGCAGATTGCCGACAGGGGCTGCCCCTCCTACTGCCGCGAGCGACATCGTCGTGCAGGTCCTGCAAACGCGCGGCTGGTCTCGAACGGCGTGCGCCCCGGGGCATCTCCGTGAGCGCTCCTTGGTCGAGCACGTCCCGCAGACGATGAGGGCTTATCTAAGCGGTGCGTCAGAGCCCTGAACGTATGCTCTTTCGATCAGGGTGCCGGCAATCGGATTGCCACCTCGTTCCTTCTAAGGAACGACAGCGACATGGGTGGATCGAAACCCGTGGACACGGTTGCCTCCGCCGGCTTCCATCCGGAGTCGTCCGATATCCGTTCCAGGACGCGGGCCTTCTCCGCCCGGGCCGCCTGTGTCCCCCTGCGGGGAAAGAGCAGGACCGCCAGCTGCTTCAGGAACCCCTCATCGGACGGGCCTCGGCCGGCTGGGGTGCGCCGGTCTTTGGCGGCACCCGGCGGAAGAGGGAAACGCACCGCTCCACGCGCGTCCTGGTCGACTGGCTCCATGCTCGCGACGGGGGGCGCCCCCTGATCTCCACGGGTGTCGTCTTTGCGCGCCGGGGGCCTCCGCGATTCGCGCCGGGTATGTACCGGAACAGCCGCCCGAACCACTCCCCGGCTCCCTGCCCGCGCGCGTCCACCCCGGCGTTACCGCGTCAGTCCGAGGCCCGGTATCCTCATCCACGGCGTCGGCACCGGCGGCGACGAGGCCCTCGCAGAACCGTCGGAGTGGCGGAACGGCCTAATCGCCCGGGCCGACGTGGTGCTCGGTATCGTCGGCCAAGTAGACCAGCCCGCCGAAGTCGGGAAGGCGGTCATGCGGATCGGTTGAGCCGGACGGTGCACGCGTGGGTCGGCTAAGATGGGTCCGTCTCCCGGCAGTCGATGGTCTCGATGACGATCATCCGGCAAACCAGTACACTCATGGAACCGACAGCCATCCCCGATCCCGGGGCGGATGCGCGTCCGCAAGTCGCTTCCGTCACCCGTCGTCGCCGCCGGAGTTCGCGCGCGGCTCCGCTTCGGGACGCACATCGACCCATGCCCGATCGGCAGATCCAGGTCCGGCGTGCGCCTCGCCGAAGGCGGGGCACAAGCTGGGAGGGTGCGGCCAGGCTTCCGTTAACGCTCCCGCACGAAACGGCTTGCCGGACTGAAAACTCTCGCCCGTAGGCGCTTCCCAACGGCCTCCGACCAGGCCAGGTTCACCGATGGCAGACCCGCCGCACGTACCGAGTCGCCCTTTAGCAGGGGGCGGCCGACACCGGTGTTAGCAGCACCCGCGCCGGCCTGACCACGATTCGTATCATCAGAGGATACCGAACCATGGCTGAGACTATCCCTACCGACGTTGTTGCGTCCGCGAAACCGCCCCGCGGCCCGAAATCCGGACCGCACTGCAGGTCCGTGCCGGCCAAGCGCATGATCGCCTGAGGGTCGCACCTGCACCCACCCGGTGCGGACGCGCGTGACCTCGCTTGCCTGCAACCCCGATGCCCGATCGATGCCGTCGGCCTGTGGCCGCGGCAGGAACCCGCCTGTCGCCCTGCCGTATCGCGGCAGGCGGCTGCGGGCGGGTGTCACCTGAACGGACCTCCCCTCATGCCCATCGTCGTTTCCCACCCGGCCGCCCACCGCGGCGTCCGGCACCGGATGCCTGCGCGCGGCCAGCCAGCCGTCGGTCCAGAGCATCAAACACGCATCACCGTCCCGCTCGGCAGCGCCGCTGCCGTCGGCTGCGGCTCCACCCACCCCGTGATCCCGCAGGCTTGCGGGAGCGAGCTGCTCACGGCCGCCGAAGCG
Organism: Methylobacterium sp. ARG-1; assembly: GCF_001262595.1. NCBI lineage: Bacteria > Pseudomonadati > Pseudomonadota > Alphaproteobacteria > Hyphomicrobiales > Methylobacteriaceae > Methylobacterium > Methylobacterium sp. ARG-1. The sequence goes on along the minus strand of NZ_LHCD01000062.1, from coordinate 11,620 downwards.
GCGGTCGACGGCGCCCTCAGGGCGACGTTCGTGCCCGATCCTCTGCTCGGGCCCGGCCTGTCCCAGCTCGGCTCGGTGCTGGCCTCCGTGGTCAAACGCCATGGCGGTCTGATCGAGATGGCGATGACGGACGTCCTCGAGCGCAGCGGCCGCTACATCGTGCTGCGGGGGGTCGCTATGCCGATCACGGTCCCCACCCAGGAACTGGTGCGCGCAAGCACCCTCGCCCAGCTCGGCGATATGTCGATCGCGCTCTCCGGACCCGTGGCCCAGACCGTGTTCCTCGACCTCATCGTGGTCGATCGGCACGAGAGTCGTGCCATCATCGCCGAGGTCAAACGCGGGTCCGGCAAGAACGAGGCCCGAAAGATCCATCAGGTCGCGTGGGTCCTGCGCTGCGCCCAGGTCCAGGGACGGGCTTTCCTGGCGAGCCTCGGCTTCGAGGTGGCATCCGCGCGCGCGGTGCTGATCGATGTCTACGGACGTGCCGGCTACGACGATGATCTGACGGTCACGGGCGCCGCGATCGACCGCTTGTTCGCGGTGCCGGTCACGGCCGCGGTCGAGGCCGTCACGGCGGTGCTCCGGGGCCGCCTGCGCGCCGCCGTCCCGGATCTTCTCACGGTCGCGCTGGCGAGCCTCGGCCTCGGCGAGGACGACATCCTCCCCCATCGCCCCGAGCCGCCCTCCCCCTGATCGCACCCGTCGGTGCCGGGCTGAGGGCCCGGCGCGCCTCTCACCCCCTCCGATCACCGTCGTGCCGTGCGCCTGTGCGCCGGTGCGCTCTCCAGGCCTGTCTCCATGAAACCCTCTTCCCATCCCGATGCCGGCCGGCCACGTACGCCCCCCGAGCCCGCGCCCCCGACGTCGCCTCTGACGTGGTGGCGCCTCCTCGAACCCGCAGCCCTCGACTTGGACACGCAGCGCCGTCTGCGGGCCGCTCTGCTCGATGCGCCGCCTCTGCCCTCGCCCGACTGGGACGCCGCGTGCCGGGCCGATCCGACCGCGGCGATAGGCGTCGCCTTCAACGTCCTTGCCGAAGCCGCGATCCTGCCGGGGCGCCTGGACCCGGCGATGTCGGCGATCCTGGTGTGCGCCGCCCTGGAGGACGCTGCGTGCATCGACTTGCTCGTACACGTTCTCGGGCGCCGGGCGCGGCGCCGGGCGGACCTCGAGGCTCTATGTCTCGCCAGGGCTTGGTGCTCCGCCTCGCGACGCGGGCCCTACAACGTCATCGCTTCCGCCTGGCGCTGAAGGGGGCGAAAGATGGCTTTCTCGTCAAAACCGCCGGTCCTGCAGATCGATCCCGAGGCAGCACGGCGCCTCCTGCTTCCCATGTTGCCGCGGCGCCTGCGCGCTTGCCTCGACCAGAGCCTGCGCATCCCCACCGCCTGCACCAGCCTCGCCGTCGAGATTACCGCCCTCGCCCCGGAGGCCGAGACGCTGGTCTCGGCCTGGACCGCGGCGACCGCCGCATCGGGCGGCGACCTGTGGCACGACCACCGCTGGATCGCACCCCGCCGCGCACTGACTCGGTTTCTCGACGCGTGGGCGGTCGAGCGCGATCAACCGGCGGCGCGGGCGCTCGCGGATATCGTGATGCTGCTCACCTGCGGCGGCGATGATTCTGAGGCCGCTGCGCGTCTGGCTCGGCCGCTCTGGCTTGAACGCGACGCGATACCCGGCCTCAGCTTGCAACTAGTCAGTCTCGCGGAGGCGCAGACGCATCTCTCTCTCGGCCGAGCTTCCGAACTGGATGCCGGCTCGGACACCGACGTGATTGGCGTGACCGATCTCGCCACCGCCGTGCAGATGGCGTGGAACGATGCGTTCACGGATGCCCTGCTGGAACTCTCGGGCGAGGCGAGCAGCGCCAGCGCTGCAGCGGCGGTGCTGGCCGCCGGCGGCCACGATCCGTTCGCCAGCGAAGTGCCGTTGGTCCGCGCGCTCGTGCCGATCGGACTGCGCATGATGCAGCCGCTTGCGGATCACGCGGCGACGCGGGAGCGGCGCAAGCGCAAGGCGGTCGAGGCCTCGCTCGCTCGCAGCGAGGCGCGCCATCGCGACAAGGCGACTACGAGCCGGGCGGATGCGCAGATGCCGGATGCGGACTTCAAACCCGAGCTCGTGCCGGAGGGACACGTCGTGGTCGTACCCACGATTCAGGAGACGGGGACCGATCGCGGCAAGGCCGTCACCCGCGGCTACGAGCACATCATCGGCAAGCCGTTGCCGCTGGCGCCGGTCCCGGATCTGGCCGCGGTGCGTGCGGCGTTGCTGTTCGAGTTCCCGTACGCTCGTGGCACCGTCGACCGGCTGCTCGCCGATCTTGTCGGACGGACCCAGGCGACGCTGCGCCCGACGCTCTTGGTCGGCCCGCCCGGTGCCGGCAAGAGTCGCCTGGGGGCCCGGTTGGCCCATCATCTCGGGCTAGTGCTCTGGCGGGTGGACGCGACGCGGGATTCGGGGGCGTCTCTCGGCGGGCTTGATCGGCGTTGGGCGACGTCGGAGCCGGCGCACGCGGTCATGGCGGTAGCCAGGGCCGGTTGCGCCAACCCGCTCATTTTGCTCGATGAACTCGAGAAGTCCGCGACCCGGACCGACAATGGCCGGCTCTGGGACGCATTGTTGCCGATGCTCGAAGCGGAGACCGCCCGAACCTACCAAGACCCGGCCTTCCAAGTCGAGGTCGACCTGAGCCACGTGTCGTGGCTTGCCACGTCCAACAGCGTGGAAGGCTTGCCCGGTCCGCTGCTCGATCGCCTGCGCGTTCTGGAGATGCCTGCGCCCAGCGCGGTGCATCTCGAGGCTCTCCTCGAGCCGATCTTGGCGCGGATCGCGGCCGATCGCGGGCTCGATCCCGCCTTCTTGCCGGTCCTCGACGGTGACGCCGTCTCGCTGATCCGGCGGGGATGGCGGGGCGGTTCGATCCGACGCCTGACCCGGCTGGTCGAGGCCCTGGTGACCGCGCGCGAGACGCTCGAGACGCGCCAGTAGTCGAAGAAGCTTGCACGAATTCGAAACGGCTCAGGCATCGCCTCGCAAACTTGAGCCGTTTCGCTCATCTAAATAAACGATCTTCGACAACAAAGGATGCGCCTCGACGGGAACCCTTTGAAGCCTGATGGCGATCAAAAGCGTATCTGAGGTGAGAAGGTCAATGCCTCGTTCGACGGCATCGGGAATGGCCTGCCCCCTGAAAAGTGGCTCTTCGCCAAGTTTGGTGGATTGGGTCGCTGGGGCGGATGCGGGATGTAGCTCCTGGCTGAACCGGGCAGGGATTCTCAGATCAGGGCATGACCCTTCTGTGTCACATCCCCGGTTGTCGCCTTCTTCACGTCACGCGTGAGGATAGCACTGCCCTTCGCATTACCGCTCAAGCGAAGCGCGATCACGCCCGTTGCCCAGGTTGTCCTACCGTCAGTCGGTTTGTGCATAGCCGCTATCATCGACGGCCTGCCGACCTGCCGACGAGCGGTCAGGACGTGCGCCTGAACCTGACGATCCGACGCTTCTACGGCCACGATCCTGCTTGCGCGCGTCGGACCTTCGCCGAGCGTCTTCCTCGCCTCCTTGACCGCTACGCTCACAGGACCCGACGGCTGGCCAACGCTTAGGTTCAGACCGCGCTGGCGCTCGGGGCCACGCCCGCCGCCCGACTACTGCCGCACCTGGCGATGCCGACCAGTGCCACGACGCTGCTGAGAGGTATCCGCCAATGGCCGCTGCCGACCGGATCCAAACCGATCATCGTCGGTTTCGACGACTGGGCCCTGCGCAAAGGCCGAACCTATGGCACCATTCTGGTCGATCTCGAACGCCGACGTCCCATCGACCTGCTGCCGGATCGTTCGGCTTCGACCCTGGCAGCTCGTCTGCGACGCGACCCACAGATCCAGGTCGTGGCACGGGACCGCTAGACCGAATATGCGCGTGGGACAGCTATGGGTGCGCCCGATGCCGTTCAGGGCGCAGACCGCTGGCACCTCTTGCTCAATACCCGGCAGATGGTCGAGCGCTGGCTCGCCCACGTCCATCCGCGTCTGAAGCGTTTGCCGGCTGTGGCCCCGTCATCGCCATTGATTCGGCGCGTCACGCCCTACCCGCGCGCACCATCCGAGATGCTCGCGCGAGCCGCGGCCCGCCGCCGATGGGAAGCGGCCTACGATGACGTGGGTCGCCGCCATGCGGAAGGAGCCTCGCTTCGGCGCATCAATCGCGAGACCGACTTGGCCCGAGCCACGGTGCGTAAGTACGCCTTCGTCGCGAGCTTGCCCCGGAACGGCATGCGCTAACCGAAGCCGAGCATGCGCGATCCTTTTCTCGGGCATCTGCATGGCCGCTTCGATGAGGGCTGCGAGAACGCTGCGCAGCTCTGGCGCGAACTTCAGGGGATCGGCCTTGCCGGCACCTCATGCGCACCTCGCCAAGGTGCGCAGACCGTCAGCGTCAAAGTCTGACCGCAGCGGTACAGGAGCAGCCACAACATCCTCCTCGGGCTCTAAACCCGAAGACAGAATCACCCCTCAGCCGCTGATGCTACCCCGTGAGTCATGCTTAAAAGAGGGTTGGTATTAGAGGCTACGATGAACCAGTCATCCTCGGTTTGTGAAGGCCTTCAATCTGTCCCACAGGTGCTGACGTCGGACACCGCGGATATCGAGGTTTGGGCTGTGGATCGACGAGTGGCCTCGTATGCCTGTCGCAACAATCCGCAGCGACTTGCGAGACGAGCGAGATCCGAAGGTCTTTCTCAGGCCTGTCATGCAAGCCTGCGCCTATGGCCGACCTGCCGCGCACGTTGGAGGGCCAATAGGATGAACGACGGACATTTAACGCATGCCGCCTTGGTCGATGCCATCTGGCGGGAGCTCGCTGACAGCTACGATGAGTAGCTGGAGCTTGGGCTTGAAGACGATCGCCTGGATCAGCTTGCTCCGGGCACCCCCAACGAGCGCCCGGATGGCCTCGACCAGCGGTTCTACTTCAGGGAGTTGCTACGCCTGCAACACGAGCTGGTCCGCCTGCAGGACTGGGTGCAGGCCCACAAGCTCCGCGTGGTCGTGGTGTTCGAGGGCCGTGACTCTGCGGGCAAGGGCGGCGTGATCAAGCGTATCACCCAGCGCCTGAACCCGCGCGTCTGCCGCGTCGCCGCTTTGGCCGCGCCGAGCGAGCGGGAGCGCACGCAATGGTACTTCCAGCGCTACGTCACCCACCTGCCAGCCGGTGGCGAGATCGTGCTGTTCGACCGCTCTTGGTACAACCGTGCCGGCGTTGAGCGGGTGATGGGCTTCTGCACCGAGGCGGATGTCGAGGAGTTCTTCCGCTCCGTGCCCGAGTTCGAGCGCATGCTCGTGCGTTCCGGGATCCTGCTGGTAAAGTACTGGTCTCGATCACCGACGAAGAGCAGGAGTTCCGCTTCCAAATGCGGATGAGCGATCCGTTGAAGCAGTGGAAGCTGTCGCTGATGGACGTTGAATCCCGTCGTCGGTGGGAAGATTACACCCGCGCCAAGGAGGACATGCTGGCCCGCACCCACATCCCCGAGGCGCCGTGGTGGGTGGTCGAGGCGGTGGACAAGAAGCGCGCCCGCCTGAACTGCATCAGCCACCTGCTTGGCCATATTTCTTACGGTTCGGTGGAGCACGCGCCTGTTCAGCTGCCCGCCCGGGTACGCCATGCCGATTATCAGCGTGGGCCGGTTCCTGCTGAGATGTACGTGCCGGCCGCGTACTGAAGGGATGCTTTGGAAGGGCACATGATCGGGTGAGCACGCGCAGACTGTGGATCGGCTTCGAAGCATCGCCCCCTTAGTAAACAGGCTTAAGTCATTGAGATGACGCCTGTATTGGACGACGAAGTGGGGTCACGATCGGCGCCGATCGTGACCCCACCTTAATTTCATTTCTTGTAGTCCGGACAAAGCAATAGCTGCATTTATTCCGGGGCCATGCTTGGAGGCCGATCCACACCGAGGCGGCCGATCGCACCGCGGATCCGCGCCGCGCCGACGGCGCCTCCTCGGGCCGTCGCGTCGAAGCCCTAGGCGGCGAGTGCGATGCGACGAGCTTCGAGCGCGCTCAGGTCCGCCTTCAGGGCCGATCCCTCGTTACGATCGCCGGATCCGGATTCGTGTGGCTGGCCGTGAGCCGTCGGTTGCGGTGTCCAGTTCCCCCGCCGCGCCGACTCTCACGCGACTGCCCGGCCTAGGCTTCACGGGCGGTCTACGGAGAACTGGCCCGGAAAGCGCCTGTCGTCACGTGCTTGCCCGCCGCAGCGCCTTGCGGTGTCGCGAACACCTCGGGCGCACTGGCGGTAAGAGGCGTTCCTCTAGCAGGCGTGGGATGGGTTGTCGCCAGTCCGGCCATTCTCGTGCCGCGCGTTCTCCGATTGTGCAGGCTGGTCCCGCATCAATCCCCTCGACGGCGGCTTGAGCCGATAGCCCCAGGCGCAGATTATTGATTTTTACCCGACAGTCGGTAAATTACCGTGCGCTGCGTAAAAGGCGGTAATCGGTAATATGGCTGCTGCATCGTCCTTCGTGTTCGCCCGCCCCGAGGTGGCTTCCCGGGTGGCGCAGTGGGCTCTCGGAGAAGATCCGTTCTCCCCCGGGGAGGTCAGCGTGTTCCTGGCGGCCCCGCGTCGGACGGGAAAGAGCACATTCCTCGTCCACGACCTATTGACGGAGCTCACGTCGCGCGGAGCAATCCCGGTCTACGTCGACCTGTGGTCGCAGCGTTCCGGCGATCCCGGCTTCCTGATCAACGAGGCGGTCCGGAAGGCCCTGGACAAGCAGGGCAAGGGTGTCCTCGGCCGTATCCGGAGCGCCGGCGTGACGAAGGCAGGGCTCGGGTCGTGGTTGAGCTTTGATCTCGACAAGCTCGGCGTCCCTGGCGGCGCGACTCTCTCGGAGGGTTTGGCCGCGCTCATACTGAAGAGCGGAAGCCCGGTCGTCGTGGTCGTCGACGAAGCCCAGCAGGCCCTGAAGACCGAAGCCGGCCGGGATGCCATGTTCGCCCTCAAATCGGCCCGGGACACGATCAACCTGGATCCCGCTCTGACCAACGGCCGCCCGGCGGCGCTGGGATTGGTCTTTACCGGATCGCATCGCGACAAGCTGGCCTCCCTCGTCACCGGACGCGACCAGCCCTTCTTCGGGTCGCGGATCCGCGACTTCCCCCTTCTCGGCCGCGACTACACCGAAGCGTACGGGCGGCATATCAACGGGCTCCTGCCCCCGGACCGGCGGATCGATGTCGCGGAGATTGAGGAGGCCTTCGATATCGTCGGCCGACGTCCGCAGTACCTGCACGCCGCCGTCACCCGGTACGCGACCGGCGACCTGGGTGGCGAACGCGAATTCGATTCCCTGCTCGGTCTCGCCGAGGACGAGCGCGAGGCCCACTGGGATTCGTATCGACGGCAGTGGTCGAGCTTGGACGCCCTACAGCAAACCGTCCTGCGGCGGATCATAGCCGAGGGCGACAGCTTCAGACCGTTCGACGCCGACAGCCTGGCTGCGTATGCGGCCGACGTCGGCGACCAGGTCGCGGCCAAGGACGTCCAACGGGCGCTCGACGGCCTGCGGGAGCAGGAGCTCGTCGTCCGTTTGGAACGTGGCAGATACTCGCTCGAGGACCCCTCCCTCGCCGACTGGCTCCGGGCGGAAACAGCTCCGACCGAGGAGGATGCGTCGCCGCAGGGGCCGCGGCTGTAGGCGTCGGACAGCTGCAACCGGCAGACCATGGTGTGGATCGGCCTCCAAGCATGGCCCCGGAATAAATGCAGCTATTGCTTTGTCCGGACTACAAGAAATGAAATTAAGGTGGGGTCACGATCGGCGCCGATCGTAACCCCACTTCGTCGTCCAATACAGGCGTCATCTCAATGACTTAAGCCTGTTTACTAAAGGGGTGACGCTTCGAAGCCGATCCACAGGCCACAGCCGGGACGCTGATCGGGACGTCTTTGACGGTCCGAACCGAGGCATAACCCATGGTCGGGCGTTTGAAGGCGAGGACCGGAAGGGAGAAGCCGCAGTCGCGTTCCCCGGAACGGAGCATGAAGGCACCGACCTCGTCGCCTTCGTTATTCACCCGGTTCGAACGAGTGGCATAACCCCGTGCGGTCCCCCGACACCTCAATCGGCCGATGTATCTACGAGAGGTTTGCCCGGAGGATCAAGCCACGCTGACGAGACCTTTTGGTGCTTCGGCGGCGGCGGCAAGGCACGCTTCCACCGCCTCGCGCAGCGAGGACACGTAGACGTCCGCGCCGACCTCCCGGCCCACGGCGGCATCGGTAAGTACCTTCTCGCCCACGGGCCAAAGGCCGACCAGCACCCGCACGCCCGGCAACCGACGCTTCAGCCGCTCCAGGAGGTAGCGCAGGTGAGCAGGGTTGCCGGTAATATCGAGGTAGGACACGCACACCATTGCCACTCCGGTGACGTCGAGGTCCCGGACGCGCTCGCGAGAGACCTCGCCGTACGGGATGACCCGAGCCCCGAGGCCGTGTTTGCGGAGCAGCTGCGCGAGCATCGCCGAGGAGGCCTCGTCGAGGGGGCCGCGCCCGGCCACGCACAGCACCGGCGCGTCGCCGCGCCACGCCACGGGGAGCGCGTCGCGGGATGGGGCCTGCCCGGGCACCGCCTCGTTCTTCGGGTGAGCGCGCTCGGCCAGGGTCGGCGTCGCGTTCGGGTTGACCGCCTTGTCGTCGCCGGCCGGTTCGACGTCCTCGTGGTCTTCGAAGTCCTCGACCAGAGACCGTGCCGAGGCGCGGATGTTCTCCAGCTGCGCGGGGGTCACGACGCCGCGGGCGTAGTCGTTAGCGGCGAGCTGCAAGCCCTTGAGCGCCACCTCGTCGTAGTATGACGAAAGCGAGCGCTCCTTCAGCATGGTCTCGCCGAGGTCGCGCGCCTCGTCCGGGTCGCCGGCCAGCATGCGCTGGTAGAAGTTCTCGACCGGGGTAAGCGGAGGCCGGTCGCCGAGCATGATGTCGAGGAACTCCAGGCTATCGACGTGGCGGCCGAGCACGACCAGGCAGACCGTGAACGGGGTCGCCAGAATCAGGCCGATGGGCCCCCACAGGAAACCCCAGAACAGGGTCGAGACAATCACCGCGAAGGGCGAGAGGCCGGTCGAGTGTCCGTAGAGCAGCGGCTCGACCACCTGCCCGAACAGAGGTTCGGCCACGAGGAACAGGGCGGCCGTGGCGATGACCATTGACCAACCCGGGTCCACGGCGGCTGCCAGCGCCACAGGAAAGATCCCGGAGATGAAGGCGCCGATGTAGGGGACGAACCGCATCAGCGCCGAGAACACGCCCCACAGGAGGGGATTGGGCACCCCTATGAGCCACAGGCCGACGCCGACGATGATGCCGAAGGTGGCGTTCATGCCGAGCTGGGCCAGGAAGTAGGTGCCGAGCCGGCCGGCCGCATCGTCCATGGCGACCGTCGTACGGTGCAGGTCGCTCGACCCGAACAGGCGGATCATGCGGTTGCGCAGGTCCTCTCGCTGCAGGAGTAGGAATACGACCACGACGAGCACGATCCCGATGGTGGTCAGCGGCTCGAAGATCGGACCGAGCACTTTCTCGGCCAAGGCCAGGGGCGAGACCTCGGGCTCCTGGACACGCACGAGCTGTGCCTTCGGCGTGTCGCCGGCTGGCCCCGTGGCCGCGGACGTGCCCGCGGCGTCGGCCTTCTGAGTGGCGTCTTGAACCTGGTGGCTGAACTTCTGGATGACCCGGTTGGCGTCGCCGAGCCAGCCCTGCTGCAGCCCGGCGAACTTCTTCTGGACGGTGACCTGGTACTGCGGGAAGTTGCCGGCGAGCCCGGCGACCTGCGTTCCGATGATCGCGCCGAAGCCGCCGATGACGGCGAGAGCGAGAAGGACGGCCACGATGACGGAGGGGACCCGTCCGAGTTTGATCCGCCGCAGGAGGTTGACGACGGGCCCCAGGACGAAGCTGAGGAGCACCGCCAGGACGAGGGGGATGAACACCTCGCGCCCGAAGTAGAGGGCTGCCACCAGCACGACCCCGACCGCGAGGGTCAGAAGCCCGCGCAGGCCGGGCACCAGCGGGGGCGGCACCTGGGCGGGCGGACGCAGGGTTACAGCTTCGTCGGTCGGCATGCGGCGTGGACTCCTCGGCGCTGCGCCGACGCACGCGGCACGCTGGTTATAACGCCGCCAGCAGTCTTTCGACACCTGGCCGAGGCCAGTAAGATCTTAACGCCGTTCGGTGCTTACCGGACGCCATCCCCAGCCACGGATAAGGTCGCTCGGTAGGTCTCTTGGCGGTTCAAGGCTCCCGGGCGCGTCATGGTACGCGTAAGGGGCAACGTTCCCCGCGACGCATGTCCCAGGATTTGCCTTGAAGGTCAGGCGCGTCGGCTCAGGCCTGCGGCGAGGGGAAAGGCCAACCCGCACAGGGCAGCCATCGCCCAGAAGGCCTGCGCACCGAACTCGGCATGGGGGTGTACCGCCGTCCCGGTCAGGGCGGCCGAGGCGATACCAAGACCGAGAGTGCCGAAGTGTGTCTGCGCAGTGGCGGCGAGCCGCTTCGGCACGAACTCTGCGATCAGGCGCATGCTGGCCAGATGCAGCACCGCGAAGGTCAGGCCGTGCGTCAGCTGGCTGGCGACCAGCAGGGGAATCGCCGTCGTCGTTGCCAAGATCGACTAGCGGATCACCCCGAACACCGCCGCGAGCATAGCGGCCCGGGCAGTGCCCAGGCGCGACAGCAGCCAGGGGCCGACAAACACGAAGACCAAGACCTCGGACGCGACCGCTGCCGACCAGAGCAGGCTGATCGTGCCCGGCCCGATGCCGGCCACGCGCCGACGGATCACCGCGAAGGCATCGTTCAACGCGTGGCTCTCCATAACGAGGGCCGCAACCAGCAGCATGCGCTGGAACAGCGGAAGACCCAGGAGTTCGCCGATGCCGTCGAGCCCGAGGGATCGTCGATCCGCCCGAGCCGGCACGACAGGAACCCGGGTCGCCGCGAAGCCCATCGCGACGAACAGGACGCCGCTCAACACGATGAACCACACCGCCCCGGCGAAGTGATCCGCCGGGCCCCGCCCCTTGCGTCGGGTTCCGAGCCGCTGCGCCGGACCGTCAGCGCCTCGCCAGCGGGATTGGTGATACCAGGGCGATCAATGCCCAGGTCAGCCAGGCGCCGTGAACAGGCGAGCGCTAGACGGTTGCCCTGCGGCTTCCTCAGGCCGCGTCTGGCATACGGGCGAGGAGCTTGTCGAGGGTGATCGGGTAATCCCGCACCCGAACGCCAGTGGCATTGTAGATCGCATTCGCCACCGCTGCCCCGACGCCGCAGATGCCGAGCTCTCCGACGCCCTTGGCCTTGATCGGCGACGATTGCGGATCTTTGACCCTGACCCAGCAAACTGGTCCGCGCTGAGCGCAAGTTTTTCGGGCATCCTGAACCCTGAAGGAGGGTGGATGCCATGCCCCGCAAACGCTTCACGAACGAGCAGATCGCCTTCGCCCTGCGACAGGCGGAGAACGGCGCGACGGTGGACGAGGTCTGCCGGAAGATGGGTGTGTCCGAGCCGACGTTCTACCGCTGGAAGAAGCAGTTCGTCGGCATG
>NZ_LHCD01000061.1:0-15487 GCF_001262595.1 Methylobacterium sp. ARG-1 | reverse complement strand
CGCCGCTGATGTTTGCGGCAGGTGCCTGCCTGCATCGATGCGCGGCCGGGTCTCGAGACAACGGCGGTTGCTGTCGTCAGAGACCGATGCGTTTCCACAGAGGTTCGCCGCGCGGCACGATGGACCAATGTCGCGACGCCTGACTCGAAAATCAGTTCGAGCCATAGTCTTCCGAGCCGGAGATTGGCTGCTGGGTCTTTCCGGACTAGTTCATCGTTCAGGGCGACGTGCAGCCGCGCGCGTATCCTCGGAGAGCGAAGTCATGCCCTTTATCGAGCAGCCGAACGCGGAGGGCCACCGGCGGTGACGGGGTCCCACGCTGAACCCGACAAGGTGGCCGAGGTCGCCAGGCTGGCGACGGCTATAGCCGACCGCATCTTGGAGCAGAACGCCGCCGGCACGACGATCCCGCCGGAGCAGTTCACCATGCTGGTCCGGGCCGCCCGGATGCTGCTGGATAACGGCGCACCCTGGCCCGCCTCCGTCGACCAGGTCGTGATGGAGGTCGCCAAGCGCATCGAGCAAGACGAAGCGCGGCCTGACCATGTTCCCGCCGCGTCTGAGGGCGGCGATGCCGTCACGCACCTGACGCGGTTTCTCGGCGGGGTGAAGCGCTCCTGATGCGGGAAGCCTGGGGCCGCAATCGCGAGTCCGGAGCTTGAAATCCCACCGCTCGACGGCTGCAATCGCGACCCGTCCGACCTTGCCAGCTCCCCACCGCCGGTGGCGCGCGTAGAGCCTTGCGGCGAAAGTCTGCGGTTGGACGTTAGGGCGGACAGCTGCGGCCAACGGTTTGGCGATCGAAGCCATCGAGAGCGAGCCCGATGATGCGTCCAGCGCGGGTCCGGACCCGACCCCTCCGCTTCCGTCGCAGCGTCGTGCGTGATCTGCGGAACCGGATCCGTTTCGCCCTCGTCGGCCTGCTGGTCCTCATCGGGCTGCACGTGGCCGCGATGATCGCCTTCGAGGGGCTGAGCCTCGGCGAGGCGGTGTGGCTGACATTTACCACCATCACCACCACCGGCTACGGCGATCTCTCCGCCAAGACCCCCACAGGGCGGGCCGCCACCATCGTCCTGATCTACCTGTCCGGAATCTTCCTGCTGACCCAGGCCGGCGGTGCCTTCTTCGAATTCCGGATCCTGCGGCGTGAGCGCAAGCGTCGAGGCGAGTGGAGGTGGGACATGCGCGACCACATCGTCTTCGTGAACGCCCCGGCCGACGAGCCCGGCGACTATCTGCGCCGGCTCCTCGACCAGTTGCACCGGTCGCATGCCAACTTCGCCGGCGTGCCGTCCCTGATCCTCACCGAGGCCTTTCCGGACGGCCTGCCGCCCGATCTCGAGGACGATCCACTCATCGTCCAGCTCAAGGGGCGGTTCGACGATCCCGCTGCGCTGGAAGCGGCCGGTGTCGACCATGCGCGGGTGCTCGTCATCCTCGCCGAGCAGGAAGGCGAGCGCTTATCCGACAGCCGAACCTTCGACATCATCCATCGCCTGCGGGAGCGGGGCATCAAGGTGCGCATCGTTGCCGAGTGCGTCGATGACCTGAACCGTGCGCGCCTGAAGAGAGCCGGGGCTTCGGCGATCGTCAGACCCCTGCGCGGTTACCCGGAGATGATCGTCCGGGCGATCGTGGCACCCGGTACCGAATGGATCATCGAGCGCCTGTTCTCGAGCCAGGGTGACGAATGCCTTCGCTTCGACGTCACGTTCGCCAATATCGTCTGGGCGGATGTCGTCTCCGCCATCCTCGGCGGAAACTTCGGCACCCCGGTCGGCTACGCTGATGAGGAGGGCGTGCCCCACAGCAATCCGCCGCCGCACTGCGTCGTCACGGCTCAGGCGCTGTTCGTGCTCGTGGGCGAGACGCAGCGATCGACCGACGCCGCGCTTCAAGGACTGCTCGACACGCTTGCCAACCGCCGGAAGGCCTGAGCGCGACGGACGGGACGCAAGAAGAAGCCCGCCACGATGAGAGATCCATCGGGCGGGCACTCAGCCGCGATCAGAGGTGTCACCGGCGGGCGTGAATCCGCCGCCACCGCTGCAGGCAGCGGTGATGGCGGCAAGCCATGGCCGGACTGACCCGGCCGTCGGCGTGGCTCGGCGCGCTACCCTACTTGCTGCTTCCCCCGCCGCCGCCGCCCTGGGGCGCGGCGCGCTCAGGCTGGTTCGCATTCCCGGCCGAGGACGAGCTGTTGGACCGCGTATCCGCCGGCTGTCCCGTCGGCGACGCTGTCACGGCACCATTGCTGCCGGTGGTGCTGTTTTGCGGGGTGACCACGCCGGAGGCGCCCGGATTTGCCGGCGTGGGAGCCGTGGTGGGCGCCTGTGCAAAAGCTTGTCCGGCGAGCAGAAGGCTGGAAACGGCGGCTACCGTGAGAACGCGATCGAGCATGGGGACCTCAGCGTGATCTGGAGGGTAAAGGACGCATGGAAGAGCGCATTTGCTAGTGCCGGGTCCTTCGCCGTTGGACCCATGTCATTGCGGGGCGTCACATAGGGTGGCGCCGCATCCGAACGTCGGTGCGCATAGCGGACGGTGATGAAACACCCGCCCCCGGTCCGGCGGGAACAGCGCAAGCGGGAAGGCTCGAGCCGGTCAGGCCAGCACCGGCAAGCGCGGCGAGAATGAAAAGACGCATGGCGTTCCTCCTGTCCTCGGCGCAGCAGGACCGCGTCGGCTTATGGGGAAGCCCCGACACGCGCGTCCGGTTCAATGAGCGTTTGTTGCCGCGGCCATCGTCCATCCCCAGGCCAGGGCAGCGCGCGGCTGCGCACGTCGCCGAAGCGTGCGCAGCCGCGCGAATGGGCCCTCCGACGAGCCAACCGCGTGATCGGCCGGCCCTGATCGCGGTCATCGTCACGCATCGGGGACCAGTGCCCAACTCGCGCGTTGGCAGCCTTATACAATCCCGCCTGGAGCGTCCGATGCTCGTCCGATCCGCACTCCTTCTGATAGCCTTGACGTCGGGCGCTCACGCTGCGGCGTTCGACGACGTGAAGGAATATCTGGCTTCCTGCCTTCGGTTCGAGATGAACGGCGCCGATGCGCAACGGGGGGCGACGCCAGCATCCCGGGTGCGCTTCGCGCTGGAGCGGTGCGGACCCGAATTCGATCGCCTCGAGCGGGCGGACGGACGGCGCCTCCGCAGCGATGGCGGGATCAGCCCCTCGACCAAGGCTGTGATCGAGAGCGTCATGGGCCGGAGCGGGATCGGCATCTCCAACGTCCGGTACTGACGGTCCGACCGCTCCGACGGTGGCCAACGAATTCGATCTGGCCACCGCAGAGGGGGCCTCTCGGCCGTTCACTCCGGTTGCTGCGTTTCCGCTGACGCCTTCTCGTCGGCGGGCGCGCGTGTGCCGCCGTGTTCGATCGTCCGCTTCACCTCATCGTTGCGCGGCGCGCCGATATCACCGGGCTCCGACGCCCCGAGCGAGCGCGGGCCCTGTGAGGTCCCGCGGACCTGTGCGTCCTCGTAGCCGCGCTCGCCCGGTGGCGTCTCGGCGGGGTCGGTTTCTGGGCGCTTCGGGTCGATCATGGTGGCGTCACCCTTCGTGTCGGTCTGCGGGCAAGCGGCTCGGCTCACGTCGGCTGCACCTCGGTGTCCTCGACGGCGGGATCGTCCTCTTCCGGCACGGTCGGCTTGGGCGGCGGCTCGATCTCGTCGAGGCGGGACGGATCCTCGATCAATGCGCCCGGATCTTCGCCCGGCATCGGGGTGTCAGCCTGAATCATGGTGCGCGCCTCCGTGGTATCAGCGCTACGCTCCGTGAGCCCGGGCGTTCCCGTTCGATGCAGCTCTTCCAACGCCGTCGAGCGGTGAGGCCTCGGAGGCCTGACCGGTGCTGCGCTGGCGCGCCCCGGGGTTGCACGCTTCTATGAGGGGCCAACGGTGTCGGCGGCAAACGCCTGCCGGGATCCGAGAGGCTTCGGACGGCCGGTCGTGCTGTCGCGCGCCGTTTGTCGCTCCATCTCGGCGTTCAGCTCGGCGCCGAGCAGGACGATGACCACCGACAGCCAAATCCAGGTCATGAGGCCGACGCCGGCGCCCAGCGAACCGTAGATCCGATTGTAACTGTCGAAGCTGGCAACGTACCAGGAAAACAGGGCTGAGGCGCAGACCCAGCCGAGCGCTGCGACGAAGCTGCCCCAGCTGACCCAACGCCACTTGGCCTCCCGTCGGCTCGGCCCATACCGATAGACCAGCGACAGGCCGAGACTCACGAGGATGAGGAGGGCCGGCCAGCGCAGGATCCGCAGGAAGGTATCTGTCCGCGCGCCCAAGCCGATCTGGTTCAGCAGAAGGGGCAGGCCCACCAACATGCCGGTGGCGGCGACGACAATGAGGATCCCGCTGAGCGTGAACAGGAAGGTCGTCGCGTAGAGGTGCACCAGGGTCCGTTTCTCACGCTCCCTGTAGATCACGTTGAGCGCGTCGAAGAGCGCGCCCACGCCTGAATTCGCGCTCCAGAATGCGATCACAAGGCTGACCACCGACGCGGCGCTGAGCGTTCCGGTGCTTTGCTTGGTTATGCGCAGGAGCTGGTCGGCCAGGAGTTCGAGCACCCCGTTGGGGAGCACGCCCGTGAGCAGGCTCAGATGTTGGCTGAGGACGCTCGGGTCCGAGAAGAGGCTGTAGAGCGAAACGATCGTCGCGAGACCCGGGAAAGTCGACAGCAAGGTGAAAAAGGCGACGCCCCCGGCCGTGGAGAGGACACGGTCCCGGGGCACGGCCCAGAAGACGCGGTAGAGAATATCGCGCCATCCCGGAACCGGGATCTGCGTGGGTCGATCCGCCATGCGGCCGTGGCCCGGTTCGCGCGCACGTGCGTGAGCCGTCTGGATCGCCGCGTCGTCAGGCATGCGCGTGCTGACCGAGCGCCAGTCCTCACCGTCTGTCTCGTCTGGAGTCATGAGGCCCGCCGCGCAGGATAGCGCGGATCCTGTAAGCCGATTGCCGGTCTGTCCAGTGCGGCCGCGGGCCCGCTGCCTGTCCGGGCATCGCGCCGGTGAGCTCCGTCTCCCGAGCGGCATCGACCACGGCACGCCCTGCGGCGTGCCCGGATGAAATCGTTCCGCAATGCAGCGTGTTCGATCGCACCGCACATGACGGGCCGATCAGGCATCGTGATTGCAGATGGTTTCGACGGGTCTCGCTGAGACACCGCACGAGGAATGGAGCGCACGCTATGGTCTTGAAGGGCTTCTCCTACGCGATGATCGGCGCCTTTGCGGGCGGCCTGGCGATGACGGTGGCCGGTTCGGCCGGGGTGCTGTTCGGCATGTGAGCCACCGGCGCCTGGCGGGCGACCGGTCGGACAATGACGGATCTGCGGCGGGGTGCGAGCCCCGCCGTTTTCGTGTGCGGGCCTGAGACTATGGACGCCAGGCGGGCAGATCCGTCCAGGCCTCGCGGACGTATTCGAGACGCTGTGCGGCGCGGGCGGGATCGATCTGTGCGATCTGCTCCAGGACATCGCGCATGGCCTCGGATCCCCCCAGCGCGGCAGCGGCCTCGCCCTGGCGACGCATCGCGGAGCGGTGGGCTCGCATGGCGGGTCCCGCCTTCGGTCCGGCTTCGATTGCCTCGAGCGTCCTGATCAGGGTGGCCACGATGGGGGCGGCCTCGCGCCAGGATGGTGCCGGCGATGGGTCGAGCTCGGGTGCGGAGCTCGGTGCCGGCGCGGCGAAGTTGGTGGTCAGCGGGCGCTTCATGAAAAGGCTCCTCAGACGCTGGAAGAGGAACTGATAAGCTCTCCCAAGCGCTGGCACAGGGGGGCGGGCGTATGGCCCGGAGGCATTGACCGCGCAGGTCCGGCGAGGGGAAGGTCTCACGCCCTATCCTGCCGGGTCCAGGCGCTAGGCTCGGCGCGCGCACGACGCCGGTCGGGCCTGTGGGGATCGTCGAGGATCATGTCCGGCCCAGGCGCGCCGAAAAGGCTGCCGCCCTCCTGTTCTGGGTCGACCGCTTGATGGTCGCGACCGACCACCCCGTCCGCTCAGAGCGCTGCCCGGCATCCGGTTCGTCCGTAGGCGCGGGTCAGCCCATCGCCGATCGCCATTCCGTCCGGCCAGGAGACCATCTGCGACGCGGGTGCCGGAGCCCCCGGAAGGCCCGAAACGGCATCCGCCTCAGGCGTGTTCAGGCACACGTCGGCCCGGAAAGCCTGGGCCTACATCGGATTCACACCGCGACGGCAATCGCGAACCCGATGGAGACGACGATGACCTGGACGAACCGCATCACCATAGCCGCGGCCCTGATCGGCGGCGCTGTCGCGCTGATGACCTACGCGCAGGCGCTGGGTCTGCCCGCTCACTTCGCCTGAAGGGAAATGGAAAGGCTCTGACCCGGTTCGGCCGGGTCGTCGGCGGGCCTCGAACGCGGCCATCGCCTTGTTGGCGACGGCACCGCCGGTCGTGGATGGCGGGCGGTGTCGCGTCGGAAGGCACCATGTCGGTACCGAGCGCGTCGCGCCGGACCTCGCCCCTGATCGATCAGCAGGCCGTCGTCGCGGAGGCGGCGCACGGTCCTGCGGTGGACCGTCAGCCATTCCGGCAAGCCGCAATGCCGGCGCGGTGCGTCAGATATGCGTTCCAGCTCGCCGCCGACTGTCCGTCGCCTGTCTCATCGCACCCGTAGGTCCTGGTCCGGCGCGAGGGAGCGAGGGGCGCCGCGAGATCGGGCCTGGTGGCGTATCGGGCGATGGCCGGAACGAGCCTGAACGCGTGAAGCAACGCCCCTTTTACGACCTAAAGTATAGTACTACAAATGCCATCCTGTTCGGAATAATACATATATTTG
Organism: Methylobacterium sp. ARG-1; assembly: GCF_001262595.1. Lineage (NCBI taxonomy): Bacteria > Pseudomonadati > Pseudomonadota > Alphaproteobacteria > Hyphomicrobiales > Methylobacteriaceae > Methylobacterium > Methylobacterium sp. ARG-1. The sequence continues at coordinate 8,670 of NZ_LHCD01000061.1, read as the reverse complement.
ATACCTAACTTATGGTGCGCATGAGAATTCATTAACCGCCACTTGCCATAGACCTCTGTCGTAGCTCTGCGGTGAGGTGCGGACGGCCATATCGCGCGTTAAGGCGCCGGGCCGGGCGCGACGCGCCATGGCACGCTCACGCATGCGCAGCCTCGGCGCAGCTCCCGGTAGGATCCTATGGCACTTCGCATCGGCACGCGCATACAAGCCATGACGCTGACCGCCCTGGGCGGCATGGCGGTACTGATCGGGCTGTCGACCTGGGATATGTCCCAAACGGTCACGGATGCCCGCGAGTTGAAGACCCGCGACCTCGTCGAGACCGCGCAGGGGGTTCTCACCTATTTCGAGGGGGAGGAGCGCGCCGGCCGGATGAGCCGCGATGCGGCGCAGCACGCAGCCGTGGCGGCGGTTCGGGGCCTACACTACGCCGGAAGCGAGTACTTCTGGATCCAGGACATGCAACCGCGCATGGTATCGCATCCGAAGACCGAGCTGATCGGCAAAGACATCGGCGGAATCGTCGACCCGGCCGGCAAGCACGTGTTCCTGGATGTCGTCGAGCTGGTGAAGCAATCGGGCGCAGGCTTCGTCCCATACCTGTGGCCCAAGCCGGGCCTCGACCAGCCGGTTGCGAAGATTTCCTACGTCAGGGGCTTCGCGCCCTGGGGGTGGATCATCGGCTCCGGCATCTATGCGGACGACACGGCTGCCCAGATGCGCCCGACCCTGGTGCGTCTGCTCGGCGGGGCGGCCATTGTCGCGGCCGTGATCGGCATCCTGGCCACGCTCATCGGCCGCAGCGTCGTGCGGCCGTTGCGGGCCATGACGGAGTTCATGACCGGTCTCGCCGCGGGGGACCTCAGCCGCAAGGTGCTGGGCGCGGAGCGCCGCGACGAGATCGGCACGATGGCGGCGGCCGCGCAGGTGTTCAAGGACAACCTGATCCGCACCCAGGCGCTGGAAGCCGAGACGGCTCAGGCGCGTCTGGCCGCCGAGGCACAGCGCAAGGCCGGCATGCGCCAGATGGCCGATGGCTTTGAGGCAGCCGTCGGCAGCATCATCGGCCTGGTATCCGCGTCGGCCGCGAAACTGCAGACCACCGCTCAAACGATGACTGCAACTGCGACCGAGACCGCCAGCCAGTCGATGACGGTTGCGGCCGCCGCGGAGGAGGCTTCCTCGAATGTGAACACCGTGGCAGCCGCCGCCGAGGAGTTGGGCTCGTCCGTGCAGGAGATCGGCCGTCAGGTCAGCGGCTCCGCCGAATTGGCGCGTCTCGCCGTCAACGAAGCGGATCAGACCGGCGCGTTGGTTCAGGAGCTGAGCACGGCGGTCGGCCGGATCGGCGACGTGGTCGGGCTGATCTCGTCGATCGCCGGGCAGACCAACCTGCTGGCGCTCAACGCCACCATCGAGGCGGCCCGCGCGGGCGACGCGGGCCGCGGCTTTGCCGTCGTAGCCTCCGAGGTGAAGGCCCTCGCCGAGCAGACCGCGAAAGCGACCAACGACATATCCGGCCAGATCGCGCGGATCCAGGCCTCCACCGGCGGCGCCGTGACGGCAATCGGGTCGATCACGGCGCGCATCCAGGAGATCAGCGGTGTTGCGACCTCGATCGCTGTGGCGGTCAAGCAGCAGGGTGCGGCCACCCAGGAGATCGTGCGCAATGTCGGCCAGGCGGCGGCGGGCACCGGTGAGGTGACGAGCAACATTTCCGGCGTCGCGGGGGCGGCCGAGGAGACCAGCGCGGCAGCAAGCCAAGTGCTGGGGTCGGCCTCGGAGCTGTCGCGGCAATCCGAGCACCTCGCCGCCGAGGTTGGGGACTTCCTCGCCACCGTGCGCGCGGCCTGAGACGGTCGGGTTTTCCCGGGCCGCACCGGCCCGGGCCACCGACGGGCGGCTCCCTCCACCGAGTAAGCAGGTAGCCCTTCGGCCTTGATCGGCCGGCATCCGCCACAATAACCTTGTGCCGGCCTCGGGGGCGCTGGGCCGAGAGACGAGCTCCGGCCTCCCGGCCGGATCGCTTGATCCGCCCCTGGCCGCTGCTGCCTATTCGTGGGGTTCGGTCGACTCGACGCTTTGGCTCAATCGGCCGCCCAGAGGTGTCCCCATCGGGCTGTGCTTGTCGCCGCCGGTGGGACTCGATCCGTCGTTCGTCCCGGCGTTGTAACGGCTGGTCTCACGGTGCTGGTTCCGGGGCGGATCCTTATGCTTCGTGAGCGGCCGCCATGGAGCTGCTGGAGCACCCAGCCGGAGGAGATGCGGAGAGCGCGTCAGCCATATTGCCAACACCACCCACGGGACAACGAACACCACGAAAGCAGTCAGACCCATGGCGAAAATCCGGATTTCTGCTAATGAATCTTGAATAAACCCGCCGAAAACTGTTTTTGATCCTTCGGGAAATCTGTATTCGTGCCGGGTGCGGATGCCGACGCGCATGCTGTCCCGGCCGAAGGCCATGAACGGGCTGCTCGGCGGCCGAACGCGTGAGAGGGCTGCAACAGCGCGTCCGTTTCACAAGGCCCTGGATAAACAGGGCGACGGTGCAACTCTGGGTGTTGAATGGCAGCAGCCACGCTCGTAACAACCCAGCGAGGGTTCGTAGGCCCTCGTGAGAGTGGGCGCTTCTCATGGATGAGGTCGAGGAGCGGCGGCACGTCGTACTACGCAACCTTGCCGTGCATGCCGGCGCGGCGCGAGGCCGGCTGCGTCTGTCCTTGGACGCCGCTGCGCGCCTGGCCTGCCTCGCGCCGGAGGTCCTTGCGGCGATCGAGAACGGCAGCGACTGCGCGTCCTCCCTCACGGTCGCGACGCATCTCGCCCTGTTCCTCGGGCTTACCGAACTCGGCCTGCCGCGCCCTCGGCCCGCCGGGATGGAGTAGCCGGTCGACAAAAAACGCGGCGGGGGAAACTTCGGCCAGGCCGGTCACGTACCGGTCGCCCATGAGCGACATACACGACAAGCCGACCTCTCTGGATGCCGCGTTAGCGACGCAGATTCATGCTGCTCGCCTACGCGGCGCCTACTCGGTCGAGACGTTGGCCGCGCTCGCTCGGGTCGATGCCGAGCTGATCACCGCGCTGGAGAATGGCGCGCAGATCGCCGACGTCGGGGCCCGGGACCGGATCATGGATGTTCTCGGTCTACGTCCGGATGGCCATCGCTACCCTGCGAGGTCGGTCGATCCCAATCTGCGTTCCCAGGGTTGAGCCTGCGCCTCGGGCTGCCTGTCTACCGCGACGGCTTGGTCCCGCCCCGCGTCGCGCCCGCGCTGAAACACCGCGTTGCGGGCGTGCCGATGGCCGGTGTCGATCACGGCTTCGACGAGCCTGTCCCGGACAACAGCCGGTTGCTGGCGCAGCTCGGCATGCTCGGTCGCCGCGGCGAGGAGCGGCACGGCCCCTGACGCGACAGCCTCGGTTTGATCGGCGAGACGCTGGGAACCGGCCCATGATCGCCTGCCGGGCCACACCGGTCCGCGGCAGGAACTGCGATACCGCGAAGATTTCGGGGGCATCTGGGAATGGGGTACCCGCAGCAAACCCGCCAAGTCCCGGCCCAGGACTATGCTTCTCTCAGACGAATTCCGACAGCATCAGCTCCAACTGAACATCGGCCAAGTAGTTCATGAGCCGATCAGCCATGCCGGGGCTCGCGCACTCGACCGAGACCGGGATGGGGAGGTCGGCCCGAGGAACGGCGGCGATCACGGATTCAGCCTTGAGCGCAGCCTCACGCGCGGAAGACGCGGCGACGAGGCGTGCGCCCTGAGGAGTCTCGATCAGGATTGCGATACTGGCCATGGCGCCTTCAACGAATGCACCGTCACGATCGTTTCGCCCTTTCCCCATCTTCTTCGGTCATCGTATTGCACCGCCGCTTGAGGCCACGGCATAGCGCGATCCGTCTTCCGCCTCGCTCGATGCCCGCCGGCGGTACCGCTACGAAAAACCGGTGCTACGACATGATCTTGCGGTCGGACAGCAGCGCTTGAGCGGTCGGCCGAGCGGCATCGTTTTGGTCAACGTGAAGGAGTCTGTGTGGCATGGCGAATGAGGGGCGACGTCCTCAATCTCGCGCGGGCTTGGCCGTGGCGGTGGCCTTGGGGGTCGCGCTGGCTGGCGCCGGTACGATCGGATGGCGCTGGTACAGCTACGTGACGGCCGGCGCGTCACCCTACGATGAGGTCGGGATCGAGGTGAACCGGCGCTTGCCCGAGCCACTTCGCGCATGGGGCTGCGCACGGATCAAGGAGCGGTTCCCAAGCGCCGTGCCGCCCTACGGATGCCAGCCGGGCCAAACCTGATTGGCTTGGCCCACTTCATAAGTGCGAGCGTGCCGCGCCTGGCGAGCCGCTCGAAGGCCCGGGTCGGTCGATCGAGCCAGGGCGGCGCACAGTCACCCTTCGGCAGCGGGAAGGCTGCCTCGCTTGTGGGGTTCCGCCGCTCCCGGTCTGCGGACCGCAGCGGTGACGGAGGCGAGCGGCAATTGCGGGTTCGCCGGTCATCCCCCTTAAGCTTGGAAACACTCACGCCTGCGCGTCGCTCGGCACCCTTGCTCTGGTCCTCTCGACGCAGCCGCACCACGGGCGAGAGCCCGATCCGGCCGTTCGGAGCAGACTACCGGTCGACCCATCGCCGACAGCCAGGTCTGACACAAACGCTTGATCCACGGGGCGGGCCGACGCGATCCGGCTTCCGAGCGCAACCGGACGACGGCCCCGCGCAACCCGCGTGCAAACCGATCGACGAGCCTGCTCCAAAAGCAGGATGGATAAAATGCCCGCCCGGTTCGTTAGCGCGTGGACGAACGTCTCCGGTCAGGGCCCAACATGCGCAAACTCACTCTCCTCCTCGGTTTCATCGCCGTCGCGTCACCCGCTCTCGCGGCGCCGAACGCACCGACCTCGACGCGCGGTAACGAAGACCTGCAAACCTATTGCGCAGGCGACGCCATCACGTTCTGTGCCGGCATCGATCCGAACAGCCCGCAGATGGACGCCTGCTTCAAGAAGAACATGAGCCAGATGTCCCCGAACTGCCGCCGCGCGATCGACGCCTACAAGAGCGGGGGCGGGAAGTAGAAACACGCCCTGCAGTCTCAATGACTCACGCTAGCGGAGGTCCTTTGTGTTCAGCCACGTGATGGTCGGCAGCAACGACATAGCCCGGTCGAAGGCGTTCTATGACGCGCTCTTCGCGGCGACGGGTGGCGGCCCTGGCGTCGAGGACGCGCGAGGACGCTTGGTCTACGCGCACCGGGGCGGGCGCTTGCTCATCGGCAAGCCGATCGATGGACAGGCCGCGGTCGGCGCGAACGGCGGCACCATCGGGTTCACTATGGACAGCCCGGAGGAGGCCAAGGCCTGGCACGATGCCGGCGCTGCCAATGGCGGGACCTCTATCGAAGACCCGCCGGGCGAGCGCAGCGGCGCATCAGGTCCGATCTACCTCGCTTACCTTCGCGACCCTGACGGCAACAAGCTCTGTGTACTGCATCGGATCGCCGGCTGACATCCGACCATCTGGACGCGCGCCGACTTCCCCTGCCGGCCCGGGATCGGATCGGGCGGCGGGACCGATGCGATGAGGAGGCTGCCCACCCGGATGGACCGCGTGTCACGTGGCGGTTTGTCTCATCGGTCGGGCGGGAAACGAAGGTCGAGCCGCTCGGTTCGCGAGATGGCACCATAAGCGATGTTGGACGCCTCGGTGCACCCCTCACGACCCGGAGCTATCCATGATGCACCGTCGCGAAATTCTCACCACAATGCTGGGCGCTACCGCTGCCCTCGCGATCACCCGCACCGCTATCGCCCAGGTCACCCCGGCCGGCGCGATCCCGTCGAGCGTCTATCTTCAGATGGCCACGACCGGCGGGATGTTTCTGGAGAATACCGCCCGCGACGCGCACGAGAAGACCAGAAACCCGGCGATCAAGAAGTTCTCCCGCGCCGAGGTGATTGAACAGGTCAACCTCTCCCGCAAGCTCGGGGCCTATACGGGCGGCGTCGCCCCGTCCGCCGCCGCTCCCGCCGGCCCGGGTGGCCTGATCGGGGGCCTCGTCGCGGCTCCGGTCGCCGTGGCGGGGGCTGCGGTCGGCACGGCCGCCGGCGTCACCGGTGGTCTGCTCGGGGTTGCGCCGCCGCCCGGCGGGATGACGACGGACACGCAGAAGGCGCAGATTCTCTCCCAGCTCAGCGCGATGCCGCCGGGCCCGCAATACGACGCCACGTTCGTGGCGAACTCGCTGCAGGGCCATCAGGAGGCGCTCACCATCCACGGGTCCTACGCCCAGTCCGGCGAGGATCCGGGCCTGCGCCGGATCGCCCGAGGGGCGCTGCCGTTGATCAACCTCCACATCGCGCAGCTGTCGCAGATGCAGGCCAGAATGGGCGGTCAGCCAGGCTGATTGCCCTAGATCCGGGTCCGGTCCCGCCTCTTGATCGCAGGCCTCCGGCTCGGCGGTTCAAAGGGGCGGACCCGGTCCATGAGCCTCTCGGCGTCGTCCCAACGAAGGGCGGAAGCCGAGAGTGCCGGCAGGCGCCGGAACCACGCGATGCCCCCCCCTGATGCGCTCGAAGACGGCGGGAATCCTGTTCTGAAGGCAGGGATACGAGTCCGGTCGATCGCCGGACCCGGCAGCCCGTCCCGAGCCCCAGCCGCTACCGACCGTGGTCATCCGGCTGTGGGGCAGAGCGGGGACATGCGATCCTGCGCAGCGCTCTTACGCTGGATGACGCGGATCAGCCGTTGCGGCGCCCGTCCCTCGCAGCGTCGCGACGCTGATCCTGCATTGCCCGACACTGCACAAACTCGGGCGTTCCGGGCTCGGCGCCGTAGCCCCGGCAGATCGCTTCGTCCTTCGCCGCAATATCCGCGTCGCTCATGAAGAGCTCGCCGCGTCCTGGGCGGTTCGCCGAATTGCAGGCGGACAGGACGGCGGACACCGCCAAAAGAAGGACGACGCGTTTCATGATGCTCCTCACGTCGGATGAGCACCATGCCACCGCGCTGTTGTCGATGACGCAGCCGCAACACACTCGGTCAGCTTGGCCCAAGCACCACCGTATGCCCTTTCAACGCGCTATGCGGGAGATTGGGTGACGACGGTGTGTTGAAGGCGGCCTATCGAGGCGGGTGTCGAGCCTGCCAGAACCTCTCAGCGAGAGCGATACGCCATGGAGACACCGACCAACGTCGTCCGCCTTCGTCATCCCGAAGACCTCGACGATCCCATGACCGAGGTGCTGCGCAGCGGCGCCCGCCGCCTGCTCGCCCAAGCTGTCGAGATGGAGGCGGACGCCTTCCTGAGCGCGATGTAGGACCTGCGGCTGCCGGATGGACGGGCCCGGCTGGTGCGGCACGGTCACGGGCCGGAGCGGGCGATCCAGATCGGCATCGGCCCGGTGCCGGTCGCGCGGGTCCGTATGCGGGATCGCGGTGCGAGCGGGTCTGAGGACCGGATCCGGTTCACCTCGACGCTCCTGCCGAAGTGGGCGCGGCGCACCCGCAGCCTGGATGCGCTGCGACCGGTCCTGTACCTGCGTGGTGTCTCGACCGGCGACTTCCAGGACGCGCTGGCCGCTCCTGCTGGGTCGTGACGCCCCGAACCTTTCGCCGGCCGTCATCGCCCGGCTGACGGCGAGTTGGGCGGACGAGTACGCCCGCTGGCAGGGCCGCGATCTCTCCGCACGCCGCTACGCCTGCGTCTGGGCCGACGGCGTCTACCTGCAGGCCCGGATGGAGGAGCAGGCCGAGTGCATGCTCGTGCTGATCGGGGCGACGCCCGAGGGTCGCAAGGAGCTCGTCGACGTGAAGCGGCGCGGGCTGTCGATCGCGCCCGAGATCGCGCTCGGCGACGGCGCTCTCGGCTTCTGGCGGGCGCTGGACGAGGTCTTCCCCGGCACCGCTCACCAGCGGTGTTGGGTTCACAAGGCAGCCAACGTCCTCGACAAGGTGCCGAAGTCCATCCAGCCGGCGATGAAGGCGGACCTGCGCGAGATCCACGGCGCGCCGACCCGGGCGGCAGCTGAGGTGGCGCTGGACGTCTTCGTCGAGAAATACGGGGCCAAGTACCCCCGCGCCGCTGCCTGCCTGACCAAGGATCGGGAGGCGCTGCTGACGGTCTACGACTTCCCGGCCGAACACTGGGACCACCTGCGCAGCTCGAACCCGATCGAGAGTGTGTTCGCTACAGCGCGGCATCGGACTGTGCGAACCAAAGGGGCGCTCTCGGCCACGACTGCCAAGCTGATGGTGTTCAAGCTGGTGATAGCGGCATCGAAAACCTGGCGCCGGCTGAAGGGCGAAAACCAGTGGCCGAAGGTCGTGGCCCGCGTCATCTTCCGCGACGGGACCGAGGTCGCCGCGAGCCCAGATCACCGCGCCGCCTGACCGCCGTCACCTAAAATCCGGCATAGCTCCCCCAGGTTGACGTCGCGCCGTCCCTTATCTCCGGGGTACGGCCGGTCTCCTGCGGGTCGGCGGGGCGTGCCGCAGGTTGCCGCACGCCCCGATCCGGGCGGCCCCATTCACCACCGGTACGAGAGGCTGCCCTTGACGGCGTGGTCCTGCGCCCGGCGGCCGAGCTGGCCGTCATAGGACAGGCCCACCAGCGCGCCCGGCGCAACCTGCCAGTCCAGACCCACGGACGCCAGAGCC
>NZ_LHCD01000060.1:0-23305 GCF_001262595.1 Methylobacterium sp. ARG-1 | reverse complement strand
GAAGTCTCACGCTTGGTAGCCGTCGCGAAGGGCAGCTTGCAGCCCCGCCCAAGGTTTCTGGACGGCCGCTTACGAGAGCCGCTGATGGCTGTCGGAATGGCTGGCATGGCTCGGCAGCGGAACGTACGCTTCAGGACGAAGGTCTAAAGCCTGCTTTCCACCCAACCCAGACAATTGTCCTATCGGTTCGCGTGTCGGCAATTCGATCGTTTTCCCGACACCCTCGCCGGGCCCTATTCGAGCGGCCCCAAACCGCCCAATACCTGTCGGGAAACCATGACCGGATTTCTATTGCAGGTTAAACGCGCGTGAATCACTATCCCGACATGCTCGTCGGATATGCTCGCGTGCCACACCTCGACCTGCAGCCTGACACGAGGCCCGAGCGAAAATTTCACGAACCTGAAGCTGGAAGCAGAGCTATGAGGTGCTCGAGGCCTTCTCTATCAGAGCAGGGTGGTCGCCACGCCCAGAGCTGCTCCAGCCTCCGCGAGACGTCGATCGAGAGTCGCGAGCATAATTCCATGATCGGCCGCCACGGCAAGATGCAGGGCATCGCCTGCACGCAGGCCGAGCGACGCCTGATCGGCAAAACGTGCTGCCGTTTGGAACTCGCGTTCGGAGATCGGGAGGGAAACAAAAGACTCGGCTGAAAGCCGCGTGAAGGCGCTCAACGCCGCAGCGTGATGCTCTGGGCCGAACTCCTGTCGTCGTACCTTGATCGAGAGCGCAGCCGAGAACTCGGTTACGACCCAAGGGCTGATGACCAGTTCCCCAGCAGCCTGAGCCCCGAGCCAATCCTGCATCCGGCTGGTCTGTGCCTCGTTGGTGAGTGCACAAACCAGAACCGAAGTGTCGAGATACGGCATCAGTAGCGCTCGTCGTCGCGCATTCCCTGCATGAAGTTGCCAGCGTCTTGTCTCTGCATAGGCATGCCAGCGGTGACGGCACGAAGGGTACTGGGATCTACAGTGGTGGGATGCGAAGAGCTGGCGCTGGTCAGGCGAGCGACTTCCTTACCACGCCGCGTGATTGTGATCGTGGCGCCGCTCTCGACACGATCCACCAGCGCGCTCAGATGTGCCTTGGCCTCCGCCAGACTGACACGGTCCATGGATCCCTGCTGCCCGTCATGACCAACCCGATAGTCATATAAGGGTTTTCAGCGCGGCAGGCCAGCATCACGCTCAATCAATGAGTTCTCGCAGCACTCAATCCGTAGCTCGCACCCAGGGTGCACAGGTGTGCAGAGAACATTTCGAAACCTTTGAGAGCACTCCAGAACAATCCGAAGCGTGACGGCCAGCTTCATCCTGCTTCGGATCGCTTCAAAGGGTCGACCCGCTGCACTGCTCCTTCAAGCTGTCGCTTGAGCGGCGGACGGGGCGTGATCCGGCTGGGAACGACATGCTCGATGGCATCCGGCCGCCTTGAAGCAGCTTCAGTGCGTGTGGTGTGATACCCCTCCCCCTACCGTGCTTCTTACCGTACTGCTGCCGTCGGCTACCGTCCCTTACCGCCCGCTGCCGTACTCTACCGTGCGCCTGCCATCACCGGCTTCACCACCTCACCCGACGCCTCTGTGCCGCCCCGGGCCTCGGGTCCTATCGCGGCTGGTTCACTCATGGAGCGCCGCGCCTGCCGTAATTGATCCCGACGCACCCGCAAGGCCATGAACCGGTCCCGTGCGCTACTACGATGTTCCTCGCTCACCGGCGCGACAGGCACGCCGGCGAGATCATGCCGCCAGGCGTCAGAGCGGCTCTGGGCGAGCAGGTAGGCCAAGCTCATGCTGTAGGCGCGCAACGCGTCCTTCAGCTGCGCTGCAGTCGCCTCCGGCCGCAGGAGCGGCTTGAGTGCGTCCAGGATTGCCGATAGCCAGCGGCAGCACAGGCTGGCCGACCGCCGCGGGGAAGACAGCGGGATGCTCCGTCAGCAGGGCACACAGCGCGATGAGCTTGTCGATCTCGTAGCGCGTGGCCACGACGGTGGTGCCGTCGCGCCGTATCTTGGCAGGCTGCTCGACATCCTGGGCAGCCGCGGGCACCGAAGCGTTCGTCATGGCGAGAAGGTAGCGAGCACAAGCGTCGCCGCAAAGCCGCCGTCCGTCCTGTCTGCTGCAAACCCGCCGAGCTGTTCTCCGCAGGGGAGGCTGAGCCGGCCATTGAATAGGCTCGTCAGAAGCCGAGGCTCCATAGGACTACAAAGGACCACAGGGTGCCACAGGGTGCCAGTGAGAGGACCAGCAAAGTGCCACAAGTTAAGGGGTATCGCACCTCACGCACTGAAGCTGCCAAGCCTGTGCCGCGGCGCCCGCCGCAGCAAATCGAACCCCACCGAAGCGGTCCGCAGCAGGCTGAAGCAGCGCCGCTATTCCCGGATGTTCGCCTCTGTTCGGAAACGCTCGCAGATGTTCTCCCCACACCTGTGCACCATCGTGCCGCGCTTAGGCCTTGCCGTCGTTTAACCGGATGAAACACCCGCCCGCGATGGCGCCGCAGACACACCGAGGCTTCTTTGGAGCCGCTCTCGCGGGACATTTTCGGACCTGTCTCAATCATAGGTTCGTCCGCTGGATTGTAAGATCGGCGACATCCTGCACGCTGGCGCAAAGGCAATAAATTGCCTGTCCGGGAAGGGATCGCCGCATGCCGAGTGCACCTGCGCCCATCAGCCCAGTCGCGCTCAGCGTGAGCCGACCCTCCGGCTTGGAGGCGCGTCGATGATCGTCCTCGGCGTCGCCCTTCTCGCCGCATGTACGCTGATCGGCGTGTATCTCGGTGACCTCCTCGGGGTCGTGCTTGGCGTGAAGGCCAATGTCGGCGGCGTTGGCATCGCGATGATCCTGCTCATCGCCGCTCGCCTCTGGCTCCAGAGCCGGGGCCGCCTCAGCAAAGGCGTCAAGTTCGGCGTCGAGTTCTGGGCGGGCATGTACATCCCGATCGTCGTCGCGATGGCCGCGCAGCAGAACGTGGTCGCGGCGGCGAGTGGCGGTCCAATCGTGATCATCGCCGCCACGGGCTCCCTGGTCCTCTGCTTCGGTGCGGTCGCGCTGCTCAGTCGCCTCGGGCGCCGCGATCCCGGGAGCGCGGAGGTCGAGCACGGCGGCGGGGTCATCAGCGGCGACGCTGACGAAATCATCGACGCGCGGCCCGCTCCAGCCCATTCGGCCGTCGGGTCAGTACCCCAGACCCCCGCCGTGCGGAGGGTGTGAGCGCTATGAGCATGTGGCATGGCATCGAGCATGTCTTCGTCGAGCAGAGCCTCGTGGCGACCTTCGCCGTCATCGGCGCGCTGATCCTCGTCTCTAACCTCGCGGCCAAACACTTCACCAACGGCCGCGTCCACGGCTCGGCCATCGCCATCGTGCTGGGTCTGGTGCTGGCCTATGTCGGCGGGGTGTATACCGGCGGGAAGAAGGGCGTCGCTGACATCCCGGCGCTCGCCGGCATCGGCCTGATGGGCGGTGCGATGCTGCGCGACTTCGCCATCGTCGCCACGGCCTTCGAGGTGGACGTGATCGAGGCCAAACGTGCCGGTCTGATCGGCGTGCTCGCGCTCACGCTGGGCACGATATTGCCGTTCATCGTCGGGACGCTGACGGCGGTGGCGTTCGGCTACCACGACGCGGTCTCGATCACGACGATCGGCGCGGGGGCGATCACCTACATCGTCGGGCCGGTGACGGGGGCAGCGATCGGCGCAGACTCCACCGTCATGGCGCTCTCGATCGCCACCGGGGTGACCAAGGCTGTCATGGTGATGGTCGGAACGCCCCTGGTGGCGAAGCTGATCGGCCTGGATAACCCGCGCTCGGCCATGGCCTACGGTGGACTGATGGGGACGGTGAGCGGCGTCGCCGGCGGCCTCGCGGCCACCGCGGCCCCAAGCTCGTTCCCTACGGGGCGCTGACCGCGACCTTCCACACCGGGATTGGCTGCCTCGTCGGGCCCTCGATCTTATTTTTGGCGGTGCGGGCTCTCGTCGGGTGAATTGCTGGAGCGACATCGGGGGATCGCGCGAGTCAGACGAGGCCGTGAGACGCTTCCTGCGCCTCGCACTGATCGCCTCGCGGCTTGCGAGATACCAAGTGGTCCCAGTCTGGATCCAGCCAAAACACGGCGCTCTCCTAAGATGCGCGAGGCCGGGCGAGCCGTGATGATATGGCCGCCCGGCAAACTTATGAGATGGATCACGCAGATACGCTGCAGTAGCTCGCGGTCATGCCTGCCAAGCCCCTCACCCTCGCCGACCTGCGCAAGGTCGGCACAATCACGAGCTACGAGATCGTCGCAGCAATCGACGCCTTCATCCGGGATCCGGCTTCCGGTCCGTATCGCTTCGCCAGCGGGCACAGCCTCGATATCGCGGCAGCCGTGGAGGCGTCTGTTAACCTCGCCGAATTAATGGCGCGGCCGGGCCCGAAGGAGAAGGCGTTTCGGACTGCTGTAACCACCATCGTCATGATGGCTCGACCGGTCGAGCCGTGATCTGATGATGGCTCTGCCCCGTCGCGCCTGTCGCAAACTCGGGATTGGACCACATCGACCAGTTCGACGCCAAGCCCGGCGAGGTTCGGCGCCTGCTTCGAGGGGAACTCGATGCCGCTCGGGCTGTCGAGCTCCTGGACCAGATGCGCGCCGCCGGGCTGCCAACCTGATCCGTCTCACGCAGTCTGTGTCGGCCCGGGTGATCTCGCGTCCGTCTCACCGATTATGCGCCCAGTCTCACGGAACGTGCGTCGGAGACCGGCTCCAGTCTCAGCTAATGTGCGTCGGAAATGACCCTTAATTGCGCGTCGGCCACATTTCGATTGCGCGCCGCTATACTTATCAGCATGTTCCTAATCATCAATTCGCCCTCGGGCGTCGTGACGATCGACGCGGCGCCTGACACACAGCGGGTTGATGCGCGCCGAGTGGCCGAAGGTCGGCCACCGCTACCAAACCTGCGACGGATCCGCTTCGACGTCGCCCGTCTGCGGCAGGTCGATATCGACGATGGTGTCCCACAAGCCGACGGGCGCCCGCGGGCGGAACACCTCGTGCGGGGGCACTTCAAATTCCGGAACGGCCGGATGTGGTGGTGGTCGCCTTACATCCGCAATCAGGCCGGAGACGAACCCGTCGCGCTCCCGCGCGACTACCAGGTCGTCAGTTCCGATCCAGGATGAGGATGAGGATGGGATCGGGAAGCGGAACTTGCTCGACCCAGACCGCTCCCGCCATCACAGGGCAGTGTGCACGAACAAGTCGAGTTGCTCCGATGTGGCGCAAGCGCGTGAGCGCGGGCCCGGAGCTCGGCGCGTCGCTCTCGGCGTGAGAAGAGTCGGGAGATCGACGCCCGGCTTGCCATAGAGGACGGCACCGACGATCTCGCAGCCATCGCCGCGATGGAACACGTTGGCGGTATGCGGCCCAGCCCGCAGGATCTCCTGCACGAGCGCCTCGTCTACGCTCAGGCCGGACAGGGCCGTAAGCAGGCAGGTGAGACCCGCTGCTGTGATGTCGAACGATCGAAACTCTGCAGCACGCTGTCGCCAGACCTGGCGGACGGCTCCAACGCTGGTCTGCGGAAACGGGTTGGGTGCTGGCCGTGTCGCCGCGTCGGCGATGAAAGCGGCGATCGCATGCCGCTCGGCGATGTGAGCGGCCGCGAGCATGGAGGCAGCGAGCTGGCATTGGCTGATCGGCATGGCGCTGCGGCTGTCGTAACCCAAACCACACGCGGGTGCCTCGGCAGAAACTGGCACGCGCGGCAGACATCGGACCTTCCTACCGTGCCCAGACCGGCACCGGCAGGACGGGGCGGTCACACGATCTGAGGCGCTGTTCCGGCTGACGTCGAGCCGCACTGGTGGAACACGTCTGCCTGCATTACATTGTCGTGCAGGTAGGGAATGAGTTCATGGCCAACGCGCTCGTGCAAACCCGGATCGACCCGGCCTTGAAAGAAGAAGCCGCAACCGTGCTCGCGGCGATGGGCCTGACCGTATCCGAGGCGGTTCGGCTGATGCTGACGCGCGTGGCACGCGAGGGCGCACTCCCGTTCGAGCCGCTCATGCCCAACGAGGCGACGATCGCCGCGATGCGCGATGCGCGCGCCGGAGGCTTGCCTCGCTTCAACAGCGTGGCTGCGCTGATGGCCGACCTCGATGCGGACGATTGAGCGCACCGGGCAGTTCAAGCGCGACTATAAGCGGGAGATGAAAGGGCAGCACCGCACGACCCTCGTGGCGGATCTTACCGCGGTGCTGGACGCTCTGGTTGCAGACCGGCCGCTCGAGCCGCGTCACCACGATCACGCCCTGACCGGCAACTGGCGTGACCACCGCGACTGCCACGTTCGCCCCGATCTCGTGCTGATCTACAGGCTGCCGGACGATCAGACGCTGCAGCTCGTGCGCCTTGGCTCTCACGCTGAGCTCGGACTCTGAGGCTGGTGCGCTCGGCTGACAGCCCGTGCCCGCGGGAAGTAGCTGTAGAAGGTGTCGCGGTTGACCCCGAGCCGCTTGGCGATCTCGGCCACGCTGATCGTACCGGCCGCCAGCATGGCACGGGCGGCTTCGAGGTCAGCCTCCTTCAGCTTCCTCGGCCGCCCACCCTTACGTCCCCCGGGCAAGGGCCGCCTTGAGCCCCTCCATGGTGCGCTCGCGGTTGAGGTCGAGGAAGTACTCGGCCATCGCCCCTGTAGCGCCCTCGGTTTGTGAGACACCGGGAAGGAGCCTACGCGGCGAGAGCCGCGGGTGAAAGTCGTGCCTGGCGGGCAGCGGCGGGCGACTGGAAGCCAAGCCGCTCGATGAGCCAAGTGGTGTTGTAGGTCTCCCGGCTGTCAAATCGCTTTGAAGGTCAGCCCCCATTTCGCGTTCAAGGTCAGCCCCTTTGCTGACGTGTGCTGCCGTGCCTGAGCAAGGTCCAGACGAGGGCTGGGTCGGGCGTCAGGCTCTGTTCTTGAAGCGCCAGCTCTCGTTGCCGGTCTCGATGATGTCGCAGTGATGCGTGATCCGATCGAGCATGGCGGTGGTCATTTTGGCATCGCCAAAAACCTGCGGCCAGTCGGCGAAGGCGAGGTTGGTCGTGATCACGATCGAGGTCGTCTCGTAGAGCTTGCTGATGAGGTGGAAGAGCAACTGCCCGCCCGCGTCGCTGAAGGGCAGGTATCCGCGCCCGCTCCGCTCGCCAGGTCTTCACGAAGCGATGCACGCTGTCGTGGGCACCCTCATAGCCGCGCCCGCGCAACTCCTCGAACAAACGCTGGGTCGAGCGCCGCTCGCGCCGGGGCAGCTTGGCCTCCGCTTCCAGGATTGTCGTCAGGACGGTCACGAATGTGCCGAGCTTGGGCTGCGGCTGGACCGCGCGCTTGTAGGCGAAAACGGTCGCGTTCGTGCGCAGAACCTTGCGCACCGTGTCCCGCGCAATGCCCAGTTCACGGGCGATGCATGTGATGCCCTTGCCGTTCTGATGATGCTCGAACCGGATCCGCGCAATCGTCTCCACACCCGTCATCCCTTGCCCCTCCGGCTCTCAGCCGGAGAGGTCAGTCGCCTCGGACGAGGGGGCTAGGATTGGACGCGATAATCGCCCCTCAGGGGGCCAACATTGCAGGCGATCTCACGCTCCGCCAGCGTGAACCGGGCGGCTAACCCAGGTGGGAGCCTGCCCAAGGCGGCCCAGCGGCGACGGCGCTCCATCGAGGCAATTCCGTGCGCGGGCGCGAACCGACGGCCCTCCTGGGGCTTCCTGCTGCGTTCTTAGCCGCCTCATCCGAGTGAGGTATGTGTGTTTCCTGACTGTTCGCGAGGCGTTCGCGGGGTTGTGCGGTGTTCCTCCGCGCCTCGATCAGCTCGGACAGCACCTCGGCCTCGGCTTCCGTGATCCGTCCATCCCCGAACGCGCGCCACAGCGCAGCCGTGATGGCCGGCAGCGCGGCGCGCGGGGCCGCTTCTGCCTGTCGGCGGATCTCGTAGGCAAAACTCATCGTTCACGGTCCCTCACGGGCCGCGATCCAGGGTCCAAGCAAGCCGATCCTGTTGACGGAAACGGGTTCCGTCTTGACACCCACGTGGGTCTCATGGCTTGTGAGGGGCAGCTACGCGGTCCTCACAGGGCCTCAGGTTTTTCGACAGCCTCTTCCTTGCCGGGAAGGGGCTGTTGGCTTTTCAGGGTCTATCTCGCGGCGATGGTCTCCTGAATGGTCGGCTCACGACTCGCCGCGGCGAGCATGGCCGTGACCGCGCATGTCGGCCGAACCCGTCAGCTAAGTCAACGCACCCCTACCGCCTTCTCCGTTCTTACCAGTTGATATGAATCGGGTTCGAGGGAATGCGGATGATATCAGTGCAGCTGCACGAACCTCGATGGATTTTGTGCCCGACGGGATGTCGATCCCCGACGAACTGGCGCGGCGCGAGGAGCGCTTGGCGCGGATTGCTGCTGCGAAGGTCACGATCGAGGCCCGGGCGAAGGAGCGCCACGCCCGCGACAAGGCCGCCTATGAGGCCAGCATCGCGGAGCGGGACGCCAAGGTGGCGAGGACCGGCCAGAAGCCTCGCGGCCGGCCTCCGGTTCCACCGGTCGAGGGGCCGCTGCCGGGCGAGCAGGTCAACCTCACCGACCCGGAAAGCCGGATCATGCCGGTGGCGGGGGACGGTTTCGAGCAATGCTACAACGCGCAGGCAGCCGTGGCTGCCGACAGCCTGCTGGTGGTAGCGGTCGACGTCTCGCAGGCGCCCAACGACAAGCAGCAGCTGACCCCCATGCTGGACAAGCTCGCCGCTCTGCCGCCGGACCTCGGTCTGCCAGACGTCCTGCTGGCCGATGCCGGTTACTTCAGCGAGGCCAACGTCGAGGCCTGTGCCAAGGCGGGCATCGATCCTCTGATCGCCCCGGGTCGGGATGTCCATCACCCCGCCATGGACGACCGCTTCGCTCCCCCGCCCCCCGCGCCCGTGGACCCGACGCCGCTCGATGCGATGCTTCATCGCCTCAAGACGCCGGAGGGTCGCGCACTCTATGGGCGGCGAAAGTACACGCCGGAGCCGGTCTTCGGCATCATCAAATCGGTGATGGGCTTCCGGCAGTTCTCACTGCGTGGCCTCGCCGGCGCACGCGGTGAGTGGAGCCTCGTCACCATGGCCTGGAACGTCAAGCGCATGTTCAACCTGGCCCATGTCGCCGCCTGACCGGCACGCGTCCTTCGCTGTTCAAAGCTCAAGAGACCTGATCAGGGAACCGCAACGACGATCAGACCGCCGTTCCTGACCAAAACCAACGCCGGTCGGCCAAAACGAGTGCTCCGATAGCCGCATGACCAGGCCAACCGACCTCAGTCCGACAGGCTGCTAGGGCCTCCAGATCACGCAGATAGGCGATTACAGGCTCTCGGTCGCGCTGTTTCTGCCGCAATGCCGGCTGGACCTTGGCGGTGACGTGCTGGGCGACCGTGTCCCAGAACGGCGGCGTGTCCACAACGTGTTCATGCATCATGCCTACTCCGTCAGAGGAGGGCGATCCCGTCGACGAGAACAGGGGGCCATCGAGATTACAGCCGACGGAACCGGCTGGAGCGCTTCTGCTACCCTCGGTCTGTTTAGAGGCAGGCGTGCTCAGACACACCTCCGTTAAGGACATTGCTGCTCCAGATCGGGTTGCACGTTCGGCATACCGTCCGCCCACAGACCGTCAGCGCATGGCTCGGCCGCTCCCACCACCCGCGCGAATTCTCATTGAGGCGGATTGGTCGAGGTCAACCGCTGCCCCTTGGCAGCCTTTCTTCGGTCCTGCATCCACAACTTGTTTCTGTGGATCTCCCTTATCCGTGGGGTGCATCGTTTTGCACCCTATGCTGCCCAAGAGCGCCAGAGCTGCGGAGCGCCCTCCCCGCCGAAGCCACGCCAGCCACTCCCGGCTGATGATGCGGAGCACGTTCGGGTCGCTCTTCCGGCCCTGATGGCGGCGTTCCTGGATGGTCAGCAGGCCGTCGCCCTCGGCTAGCCGGATCGCAGCCTGAGCTAGCCGCCGGCAGACGCCCGCTCGTGCCGCAATGGCGTCGATGCACAGCCCGCAGACTCCATGCCGAGCGACCTCGTCCCCGACGACCCGCAGGACCGCGAGCTGCCCTTGCGTAAACCTCGATGCGAGGGCTGGCGGCATTGGACCTGAGCAGGCCAGTCGTCGGCGGCGCTCAATGGCCACGGATCGCTCAGGAGCCCGCTGGAGGCGCCTCGGCGGGAACAGCGTCACACGGCCGAGTGGGATGCTGACGGGCATCACGGCCTCGCGGATCACGCTCCTGCGGGCGTGTAGCGCCTCGGCCAAGCCCTGCGCCTCGGCGTCGGTGACGGTCTCGGCAGTGTGGGCCTGCCAGATGGTGCGCGACAGGTCGTCGAGCTGCGCGAGCGTGCGCGCGGCCTCAACCGCCGACCGCATGGTGGCGTGAAACATCGGTCCCGGTCCCTCACGGGCCGCGGCTAGGGTCCAGGCAAAGCCTTCCCGTTGACGGAAACGAGTTCCGTCTTGACTCCCGAGGGGGTCATGTGGCTTGTGAGGAGCATCGTCTGCGGCCTCACATGGCCTCTGGGTTTTCAGCAGCCTCTTCCTTGCCGGGAAGGGGCTGTTGGCTTTTCAGGGTCTATCTCGCGGCGATGGTCTCCTGAATGGTCGGCTCACGACTCGCCGCGGCGAGCATGGCCGTGACCGCGCATGTCGGCCGAACCCGTCAGCTAAGTCAACGCACCCCTACCGCCTTCTCCGTTCTTACCAGTTGATATGAACCGGGTTCGAGGGAATGCGGATGATATCAGTGCGGCTGCACGAACCTCGATGGATTTTGTCTTAACGAGTCGACGGTAGTATCCCTCGCGTGCGCCCCATCTCGTAGCGCTCTCTTGGCATTGGAACGGCCCATGCCCGTCATCTCGGTAGCCAACCCCAAGGGTGGGGCAGGCAAGTCCACCGTCGCGCTGACCCTGGGCAGCACGCTTGCCGCGAAGGGGGCGACGGTCACCCTTTTGGACTGCGACCCGAACCAGCCGATTGCGGCTTGGGGAAAGGGACAGGACCGGGCGGGCCTCCGGGTCCTGTCCGAGATCAGCGAGCGCGAGATCATCTCGGCGATCGACGCCGAGAGCGCCGAACGGCAATTCGTGTTGGTCGACCTTGAAGGCACCGCCAGCCGCATGGTCTCGCGCGCACTGTCCCGGTCGGACCTAGTCTTGATCCCCATGCAGGCGAGCGCGGTCGACGCGGCCCAGGCCGCCCGGGCCGTGGGCCTTGTGCGGGAGGAAGAGCAGGTCATCCGGCGGCCGATCCCTTACCGGGTCCTGTTCACCCGCACGTCCCCGGCGATCCCGACGCGGGCCGAGAAAGCGATCGTTGCCGAGATGCAGCGCAACGGGATTGCAGTCCTGGCGACCCATCTGAACGAGCGGGCCGCCTTCAAGGCCCTGTTCGCCTACAAGCGGACCTTGGCCGAGCTCGATCCGGAGAAGGTTAGCGGGTTGCCGGCGGCGATCGAGAACGCGAACAAGCTGGCCGGCGAGGTCGTGGGCGTGGTTCGTGAGCTAGCGTAAAGGGGAGGCCGCGTGAGCGACGAGACATCCTTTGGCTTCGGGGACATCCAACCCAAGCGGCCGCAGCGTGAGCCCGAGGAAACGGCGGCCGTCGACCGGGTGGGCGATAGCCTCGGCTTCGTCTCGCGGGAGACAGCCACCATCCAGCGTAAGGCCAAGCCGGGACCGACCGGTCCGACCGGGCAGTTCAACCTTCGCGCGGCCGTGGCCGACGTGAACGAGTTCGTCGAATGGTGCGGCCGCGAGCGGATGAGCTACCGGGAGGGGTTCGGTAGGCTGATGGAGTTGAAGCGACAGGCCGAGCAGTCAGACGCCCGGAGCAGACGGACAGGCTAACGGGACCGCCGACCTTCGCCGGCGGCCCCTCGGGCCGGTTGGTCACCCGCGATCGGAGAACGTCTCGAACCGCTCGGGCGGGCACCCTCCCTCGATTGCCATCATGACCCCGCAGACGAGCTGTTTCAGCGCGTGATGCACCGGGTCGGAGTCGTCGAGCGATTCCTCGTGGGCGCAACAGATGGCAGTGCAGAGGGCCAGGACCCCTTCCAGGGTGCGCGGCATCCTCGCGTCGATGATCGCCTCGGCCACCTCCGAACCCCTCGCGGGCGAGCTGACGCCAGACCTTCCGGACCCCGTAGACGCCGAAGTTGGCCGCGTGCACGCGCCGGATCTCGGTCATCAGCGCCGCGTCGCGCTTGGCCCGGGCCGGCAGCCGGTCTGGATCGGCCCGCTGCGCCGCATGCGCGTGGTACGTCGACGGGGCGATCGGCAGCACCCTGCAGATCGGCTCGACCCCGTTGAGCGCGCGATGCTCGTCCATGAAGGCGATCATGACCGGAACCGGCGGTTGAGCTCCGCCGGGGCAAAATACGCTGACGCCTTCCTCAGGATCTCGTTGGTCTGCCGGAGCTCATGCACCTCCCGCTCCAGCGGATCCGCTCACGCTCGTCCGTGGCCGGCCCGGCCCGCACGCCCCGGTCACGCTCGGCCTGTCGGACCCAGTTGCGCAGCGTCTCACCCGAGCAGCCGATCTTGGCGGCAATCGAGCGGATCGCGCCGTACTGCGAGTCGTGCTCCCCTTGGTGCTCCTGCACCATGCGGACCGCCCGTTCGCGGACCTCGGGAGAAAACGGTGGGGTTCGCTTCGTCATGGCTCCATCCTCGCAAGAGTTGGAGCTTCCAGGAAACCCGGTGCGTGTGTGGATGCCCCCTGTTTGGCAAGCATGATCTTTGAGATTTCGGCGGGGTCTTCGATCGGACGTGTGTCAGGCCTCACAATGTGGCCTTCGATGACGCCACGGGCCGGTATGCTGTTCGGAAGGCTGGGTTCACATCGGTTCAGAGAGCTGCATGCGCTCGAGCCCCGGGTCTGAATGTCCCTGCCTTGAACTTCGAAGTCCGTGTCGCCTACTCCTCATCGATCGCTCGCCCCGGCCTCGCGGCCACGACGTGCCTTCGCCCGCTCGGGGCTCCGGTCACGCCATCCGGTAATCTTCCTGCTTCGTCGTCACGGCCCAGATCATCCGCGCCATCTTGTTGGCCAGCGCGACCGCCGCGACCATCTTCGGTTTGCGCGTGACGAGGGTCGCGAGCCAGCGGTTCGCGCTCCCGCCCTTGCGAACCACCCAGCGGATCACGCTCATGGCCCCGACGATGAGCAGCCGTCGGATATCGGTCTGGCCCATCTTGCTGACGGAACCGAGCTTGGCCTTGCCGCCCGTGGATCGCTGCCGCGGCACGAGACCGAGCCAGGCGGCGAAGTTGCGTCCGCTGGCGAACGTGTCGAGATCCGGAGCGAAGGCGGCGACGGCCCCTGCGGTCACCGGCCCAATCCCCGGTATGGTGCATAGGCGTCGCAGATCGGTGTCCGTCCGCGACGCCGTCTCCAATTCGTCGGCCAGCCGCTCGATCACCTGCGTCAGCCCCGCGATCTGGTCGAGATAGATCGTCCCCATCGCTCGCACCGCGACGGGCAGATCGGCGACCGCGTCGGCCAGAGCCTCTTCCAGCACCTTGAGGTTTGCTGGCCCCTTGGGAGCGACGACACCGAATTCGGCCAGATGGCCGCGCAGCGCGTTGATCAGCTGCGTGCGCTGACGGACCAGACACTGATGCGTCCGGAACGCCACCGCGCGGCCCTGCGTCTCGGCGCTCTTCACCGCCACGAAGCGCATCCTCGGGCGCGCGGCCGCCTCGGCGATCGCCTCCGCGTCTGCACGATCGTTCTTCTGGCGTTTGACGAACGGCTTCACGTAGACTGCCGGCACCAGCCGGACCTCGTGACCGCTCTTCTGGGCCACACGACCCCAGTGATGCGACGTCGCACAGGCTTCCATCGCCACGACGCAGGCCGGTTGATCGGCAAGGAGTGCGGCAAATCGAGAACGCGACAGCGCGCGGTTATAGAGAACCGTCCCGTCCGGACCTACGGCGCAGACCTGAAAGCTGCCCTTCGACAGATCGACTGCCAACATGCTGATCGTCGTCATCGATGACCCCTATGATCGGTTCCGATACAACCGTCAGGCATACGAGATGCCGGTCGGTGGGGGCATCCACCGCATCAGTTCACCAGGTTGAGGAGCCTCCACTACGGCGGACAAGCGGTCATCGCCTGATCTTCCGGGGGGCTCGGTTGGCCGTCGGCTTTGGCTGCACCGCGCACCTCCTTCTGCAACTCGCATTCGGCGCTACGCCGGTTGACGGCATCGAGATCGTGCCGGGTCCGCTCCAACTGCTGCTGCACTTCGGCAGGGCTGGCTGGCGCCTGGTGGGCGCCTAGCACGTTCTGCGCGTCTGCTGTCCGGGCCGTCAGGAGGACGACTAGGCATATGATCGCACGGGGCAGTCGTGGATTGGGCATGATGGTTCTCTTAGTCTCCAGTCGCTGTCAGCTTTGAACCGCAGGAGGGCGAGCCGTGGAGCAGTGTAGCGAGGTTTTCGTCGGCATCGACGTCGCAAACATGTGCAACGCGATCGCGATCGTCGGTGGTGAGCACGGCCGCTCCAAGACGGTCATGCGTGCGCTCGGCGGACGATGAAGATGAGGTCATCGAGCGGTAAGCCGGTTCTGCGGCGGAGCGCGCGTACGAGGCGCGTTCCTCCCTTATCGCTAGCGTGCCAGGGCAGCTTATGGGGCCGAGCGGAGCGGTCCTGGCATCCGGCTGGACTGTGCTTGCGCCACTTGCGTATGGTCTCCGCGGAGACGCCGCAGTGCTTGGCCAGCACGCCGGAATTCTCGGTGAGCGGGCGATCTCGGCGCAGACAGCCGGGATGGTGCGGGTGTTCGGATGGACGGCAAGCATCAGCGGCCCTCCGGCGGGAGACGCGACCACGGTAGCCATCAAACCGCCAGGGACTGTCAGGCCTGCTCCTCGATCGCTCAACGCCCTCGGTCCCAACAACGTTCCGTTACCAGACAGGCTCTGTCAGCGTGTGACCTTGATTGCTATTTGGCACTGATTATCAGCGGTATCTGTCACCCTGGATCGTGAACACCGGTGAGGTGTGAGCCCGGTGCCGAGCGCCGTGCGGCGTCCGCTCAGGCCGCCGCGACGGTGGGCGTAGTCGGCTGGCGCTCCAGGGTTCGGTAGACGGTCGGCCGTGAGATCGAAAACAGCTCGGCCAGGTCGCTGATCGCGTAGTTCCCGGTGTCGTACATCCGGCGCAGCTCCTTCTGCTGGCGATCCGAGAGCTTGGGCTTCTTGCCGCGCAGCTTCCCCTTGGCGCGGGCCACCGCCATGCCCTCGCGCGTGCGCAGCCGGATCAGGTCCGCCTCGAACTCGGCAAACGTCGCCAGGATGTTGAAGAACAGCTTGCCCATCGGGTCGACCGGGTCATGCACACTGGCGCCGAGCTGGAGCTTCACCCCCCGGGCGGCGAGTGCGTCGCCGATCGCGCGCGCGTCCGGCACGGAGCGGGCGAGCCGGTCGAGCTTAGGCACCACCAGGGTGTCGCCGCTCCGGACCGCCGCCAGCGCCTGATCCAGGCCGGGGCGGGCCCGGTTCGTCCCGGTGAAGCCCTTGTCGGTGTAGATGCGCTCGGGGGCCACCCCGAGCCGGAGCAGTGCCTGATGCTGGGCGGCAAGGTCCTGCTTGTCGGTCGAGCAGCGGGCGTAGCCGATCAGCACATGCGTCATGGGCCGGATTGTAACGTACGAGATCCCCTCATCGCAATTTTTATCGTACTATTCTATTGAGACGGAGCCCCCGCAGGTGGATCGAGCCTCCGCAAGTGGATCGGCTCAGTGTCCGCTCACCGATCCCCTTTCGGACAAAGGAGAGCCCGACTGCGTGATCGGCCTCGACCCAGTGCCGCCGGCATATGGCATCGACCGATTATTCTGGCGCAAGAAGGTGCTTCCGGCGTATGATCACAGGCATGGCAGCCATTGGAGGCGTCCCGTGAGAGCCAAGGTGATGCCGGACGGCCGCGTGAGCCTGCCGGCCGACCTTCGCAAGCGGCATGGTCTCAGCCACGGCGGCGAGGTCATCGTCGAGGACACAGGCGACGCCATCGTGCTCCGGACGCTCGATCAGGTCGTGGCACGTGCACAGGCACTGAGCCGCAGGTTGATCGGCGACAAGCCGGGGGCGTCCGTCGCGGACTTCCTCGCTGACCGCGCCCGCGAGGCCGAGGCCGAATGACGGGCTTCGTCCTCGACGCGTCCGCACTGCTCGCGCTCCTGCTGGGAGAGCCGGGAGCCGATAAGGTGAAAGCCGGGCTCGACGGCTCGGTCATGGCGACCGTCAACTTGGCGGAGGTGGTTAGCCACTACGCCAAACTTGGCGCTGCGCGCCCTGATATCGAAGCGCTGTTGCGCCCGCTGCCGATCCGGCTGACCCCCATCGATGCCGCCCTGTCGTACGATGCCGGCATGCTGCGTCCGCTCACCATTGAGGGTGGCCTGTCTTTGGGGGATCGTTACTGTCTGGCTTTGGCCAAACGCGAAAACTTGCCGGCGCTCACGGCTGAGCGGCGCTGGGCGGCGATCGCCGCTGCCGCCGGTGTCACGGTTGAGATGATCCGCTGAGGACGTCCCCTCCCGCCGGTTTGGGGTGCCGGAGGCGGTGCTCTGTTCCGTTGTCTTTGGGTTGTCGACGCTATGTCAGATCTCGGAGCTGGCTGGTGCATCCCCGATTGACAGAGACCGCTTCGTTCCTGTCAACTGAAACTCACCTTGGCATCTGAGAAGGTTCCGCACACGATCCTATGGAGCGCTACAGAGAAAAGGACATTCTCAACGAGGTCGGACGAAAAGCCTTCGAGGCTGCTCAACAGTATCTGCTGGAAGGCCGGGTCGTCCTCTTCGAGCAGGACGATGGCGTCGTGTTCGGGCAGGTTCTCGGCACCGCCCGCCAGCCATACGCTCAGACGATCGAAATTGGGGGCATACGCGGCGGTGTCAGCATCGCGGGAGAGTGCACCTGCCCCGTCGGCTTCAACTGCAAGCATGTCGCAGCCGTACTCCTCTTCGGTCTCCAGTCCACGAAGAACTCCGCTCGTCCGTCTTCTGAGGAGCGCATCGCCCGGCTTGTCTCCGCGCCGGCACAGCACTCCATCACATCGCTCGCCCAAGGCGCGATCCCGATGCCCGGCCTGGCTGCGTGGCTGGACGATCTCGACCGGGCCCAAGCGGTGGCCGAGGAGAGCTACCCTGACAGCATCGCGCAGCGCCTCGTCTATGTTCTCGGCCCGATCCCGTTCGGCCAGGGTGTTCCGCGGCTCGGCGTTCAGCCAATCTCCGCACGATTGCGCAAGGACGGCCGCTTTTCGGAGAACAGCCGCCCCTACGAGGCGAGCACGGTGCTGTCGGGAAGCCCGGCTAAATTCCTGAGGCCCTCGGATCTGAGGATCCTTCGCGCGGCGACGCTGCTCCGGCGCGATTACGGAGGCGGGGCTGCCATCAACCTCGCCAGTGACGGGGGCGCCGCGATCCTCGCGGAATTGCTCGCTACCGGGCGCGCGCGCTGGCTTGGCCTTGACGGGCCGGTCCTCGCGGCGGGACCGCCGCGATCCGGCCGGATCGCTTGGCAGTCGGCCCGCGAGGCTGCTCTGGTGACACGGCTCGAACTCGATGGCCGGGGCATCGCACTCGCCGCCACGCCGCCGGTCTACGTCGATCCCGAGCAGGGTCTCATCGGGGTCGTCGAGACGGGCCATCCGCCGCGCGTCGCGGCGACACTCCTGGCCGCTCCGGAGGTGCCCGGTACCGCAGTCGCGGCGTTCAACGCCGCTTTGACTCAGCGCGCTCCCCGACTGGCCGCTTTGGCGGTGCCAGAACCGAAGCGGGAACGCTTGGCCGGTGCTGCGCCGGTCCCGGTCCTGAGCCTATTCGCCGCCGATCTGCCGCCCGAGTCGGCATCGCCATACGGCTATTATGGCTACGGCACGCCGCCCGTGCCCGAGCGGGTCGGGCTGGGCCGCCTCTCCTTCCGCTACGGTCCCGTCACCCTTTTCCTCGGCGAGGCCAATCCCGTGGTGACGCGGCTCGTCGCCGGACGCTTGATCGAGCTTCATCGCGACGCGGAGGCGGAGCGCCGCGCCGTCGCTCACCTGTTGGCCAACGACTTCGTCCCACTGCCCGAGCGTCGCGCCCGGGTCCCGGCCGCGCACGCGCGCGACTTCGTCCCGGAAGGCGACGACCTCACGTGGCTCGACGCTCAGTTTCACATCCTACCCCAGCTTCGCGGGGAGGGGTGGGAGATCGAGATCTCCGATGACTTTCCGGGGCGGCTGCTGCGGGCGGGCGACAGCTTCGAGGCGGAGGTGCATGAGGGGTCGGGCATCGACTGGCTCGAACTCCACCTCGGCACCATGGTCGACGGCGAGCGGATCGACCTGATCGGTCCGATCGTGGCGATGATCACCGCACCCGGCTTCGATCTCGCGACGGTGGAGACGGCAGCGGAGGATGATGAGGCCGCCTATCTGCCCCTGGGCGACGGGCGCGTTCTCGCCTTCTCGGCGGCGCGGCTCAAGCCCATCGTCGTCGCGATCCGCGACCTCGCGCTCGGCAGTTGGGCGGGAGAGGGCCGCTTGCGCCTCAGCCGTGCGGATGCGGCCGGGCTTGCGGCCTTCGAGGCGGCGATGCCCGATACGATCTGGCGCGGCGGCGAGCGCGTGCGCGAGATGGGGCGCCGCCTGGGCGCGGCCGGTAGTATCCCGCCGGCCGTCCTGCCGCCGAGTTTTCGCGCGACGCTGCGGCCCTACCAGCAGGAGGGTGTATCGTGGCTCGCGTTCCTGGGCGAGGTCGGCTTCGGCGGCGTGCTCGCGGACGACATGGGTCTCGGTAAGACCGTGCAGGCCCTCGCCCTGCTGGCCATTGAGAAGGCGCAAGGCCGGCTCGACGGTCCGGCCCTCGTGGTCGCCCCGACCAGCCTGATGGCGAACTGGCGCCGGGAGGCGGAGCGCTTCGCGCCTGACCTGCGCGTCCTGACCCTGCACGGTCACGATCGCGCGGATCGGTTCGGTGCGATCCCCGACAGCGACCTCGTGCTGACGACCTATCCGCTGATCGCCCGCGACCACGCCGTGCTGGCGGCTCGCACCTGGCCGCTGCTGCTCCTCGACGAGGCGCAGACGATCAAGAACCCGGATGCCACGACGACGAAGCTGCTGCTGGGGATCGAGGCGCGCCACCGCGTCTGCCTGACCGGCACCCCACTGGAGAACAACCTCGACGAGCTGTGGTCGCTGTTCGCCTTCGCCTGCCCCGGCCTGCTCGGCGATCGCAAGAGCTTCGCTCGGGTCTGGCGCGGCCCGATCGAGAAGCAGGGCGATCGCGAGCGCAGCCGCCTGCTGGCTCGCCGCGTGAAGCCGTTTCTGCTGCGCCGGACCAAGGAGGAGGTCGCCCGCGAGTTGCCGCCGAAGACCGGGATCGTCGAGCGCATCGACCTCCAGGGCCCGCAGCGTGACATCTACGAGGCGATCCGGCTCTCCATGCATGCACGCGTCAGCGCCGCGATTGCCGAGCGAGGCTGGGCACGCAGTAGGATCATCATCCTCGACGCCCTGCTGAAGCTGCGCCAGGCCTGCTGCGACCCACGCCTCTTGAAGCAGGCGGTCGCAGGCGGCGAGGACGGCAAGGCCCATCCGCCGAGACGGAGCACGGCGCGCAAGCCGGCGATGCGGACACCCGGTGCCGGCTCGGCCAAGCTCGACCGGTTGGAGGAGATGCTGGTTGAGCTGCTCGCGGAGGGGCGGCGCATCCTCGTCTTCTCGCAATTCACCGCGATGCTGCGCCTGATCGAGGAACGGCTCGCTAAGCGCGCTGTTCGCTATGCGCTCCTGACAGGAGCGACCCGGGATCGAGAGGCGGCGATCCGGCTGTTCGAGGGAGGCTCTGTCAGCGTCTTCCTCGTCAGCCTGAAGGCCGGAGGCACGGGGCTGAACCTGATCGCGGCCGATACCGTGATCCTCTACGACCCCTGGTGGAACCCGGCCGTGGAGGATCAGGCCGTCGATCGGGCCTACCGGATCGGACAGACCAAGCCGGTCTTCGTGCACAAGCTCGTGGCGAGTGGAACCATCGAGGAGAAGATGGAGATCCTCAAGGAGCGCAAGAGCGCGCTGGCGCAATCGCTGTTCGATCACGATGGCACGCCGACGCTGGCGATGACGCAGGCCGATCTCGAGCTTTTATTAGCCTCGGAGGTTTGATTTCTTCGCAGATGCAGCTTGTTTGTTAAATCAACAAGCTAACATCAGATTATATGTCTATGAACGCGTTTACACAGTGAATGCATGCGATTTCCGGCCTCAAGCCTACAGAAACCCGCTCCCCGCGTGCCCCCTTGAAGGCGTTCGCCGTGCGGATATAGCCGACCACCCACCGGATCGCCCGAGGCGCACCGCAGCAGCCGCGCTGAAGCCACGCGATCAGTGGCGGCTTGTGGGGCAGGCCGGAGAGGTTCATGATCTGGTACCTGCATCCGTGCAGTTTCGTGCAAGGACGCATCATGGCGACCGCTTCAGGACTTTCTCGCCGGGCCGAGCGGATAGACCTCGGGCTCGCGACGAATGCCGATCCGCAGGTCGAGCGGATCACCCAAAGCCCACAGTTCCGGCAGCTCGTTGGCGAGCGCACCCGCTTCGGCTGGATCCTCACGGGCCTGATGCTGGTGGTCTACTTCGGCTTCATCGGCCTGATCGCCTTCGACAAGTCGCTACTCGCCGTGAAGGTCGGCGGCACCGCCTCGCTCGGCCTGTTCATGGGCTTGTTCGTGATCCTGTTCGCCTTTGCGCTGACCGGCATCTACGTGACCCGGGCCAACACGCGCTTCGACGCACTGAGCGATGCGCTCAGGCGAGACTTTGGCGTCTAATACCAACGGCGGCCGAGGCGGGCCCCTGGGGCCAGCGCTATCAGGCCATCGGCCAGAGCTGGCGGCGAGCCTGGAGCGAGGTCGTGCCGTTCTACGCTTTCCCCACCGAAGTCCGCCGGATCCTCTACACGACCAATGCCATCGAGGCCCTGAACGCCACCCTGCGCCGGACCGTGCGCGCCCGCGGTCACTTCCCGACCGACGAGGCGGCCCTCAAGCTCCTCTACCTGGTCTTGAACCGATCCGAGAAGGCGTGCCCTGACGCATAGACACCCCGCCTCGCTGCTTTGGACAATCGCATATAGGAAGTCTGTAGCGACCAGACCGACAGCTTCGGCGCTATTCACGGGCACAAAAGGCAGTGTGTAGGGGCGTCGTCTACACGCTCATCAGCGGAACGCGCGTCCCGATGTTCAAGATCGGAAGCGAGATGTACACCCGCCTGAACGGTTCCTAGACGCCAGAGCCAGCGAGTTAGGGATCAAGATTATAGCTTCTGCGCCTTGTGGCAGTACTTTATACAGCCCTCCTCGCCCCAACTGCGCGTGGCCTACAAAGCGGAACTCCCGAGGTCAGGCTTGGTTCTTCCCACCTAGAGGAGGAGCCTCCATGAAGACGCACGCCTTGACCATTGCCTGTCTGCTTGCCGCCACGCCTGTCGCGGCGCAGTCCGTCGGTGAGAAGACTGGAGCCAACTCCCTTGTTGGAGCGAGCCCATCGACTGCGGATTTCGTCAAGGAAGCCGGGATCAGCGACATGTTCGAGATGCAATCGAGCCAGCTCGCTTCGGAACGAAGTGATGCTGCTACCAAGGCTTTCGCTAAGCAGATGATCACCGATCATCAGAAAACTTCAAGCGAGATGAAGGGGATGGTTCAGGGCGGGAAGGTACAGGCAACGATCCCAACTGAACTCGACAGCACCCATCAGGGCAAGATCGATAAGCTGAAGGGTCTGCAGGGCAACGATTTCACCAAGCAGTATCATAGTGATCAGGTGAAAGCTCACAAAGATGCCGTAGACCTATTCCAGCGCTACGCCAAAGGCGGCGACAACTCGGAGCTAAAAGGTTGGGCTGGTAAAAACGCGCCTACCTTGGAGCATCATCTCAAGATGGCGCAGGATCTCGATAAGTAGCGGGCTTTTGCGTCATTCGACGTGGCGTAAGCAACCCGCTGCCTGCAAGGACGGCAGCGGGACCTGTCGCTTTGGTTGAACCGAGACAAGTTCATTTGGGCGGTATAGGTATGGCCGCTTCTCTCGCCACCAGAAACTAACGGTGGTTATAGCAATGCCTTGAACAACCCTGAGGGTTCGGAGGCCGATCGCTCCAGCAGGAGGTCCTCATGCCGGAACCGGCGCTGCCCGCAACGTGTCCCTTCGTGCGCAGGCTGATCGTCCTTCTCGCGACCGACCTGCCACCCTCGCCGTTCATGACACCCGATCTCACCTTCCGCCTCCTGTGCGAGTTACAGGACGAGGCGGAGCGCTACGGTGCCTCCGAGCCATCCAAGCGTGCGGTCGCGCGGGTGTGCCAATGGGCGGGAGACTCGCTCGGGCTATCGAAACCGGAGGCCGGTCACACACGGTCCGCGCTGCCAACGGTATACCGGACGGTCTATCACAGCGGGGGCGTCACGGTTGGTTGGACCTCGTCAGCGGACTCCCTTCTCTCGGCTATTGAGACTGCAAGAGCCGAGATGACCCATCACGGTGCCGATGCTGTGCAGATCGTCGACCGTGATGGGCTCGGCGCTGTGGTTTGGTCAGGCACCCGCATCGCGGATCAGCCTTAAGAAACCTCCGCATCCCTTATGGCCACAGCACTCTGTTCGAGCCTCGCCCTCCGCGCCGCCACCAGGTCGCGCTCGGCCATGAGCCAGAACACCAGTTCGTAGGGAGCACCTCAAGGTTTGTGCGCTAAACCGCGTTTTCGTGGACAGACCGTGAACGGCAGTCATGCCGCCGATCGAAGCCTTGCACCGGGCTCGTTGAGCGGACGGTAGCTTCCTGGAGCGATCTCGTCTGGGCGCTCCCAGAGATAGTCGCCCGTCAAGCCCACATGCGCCCAGCCCATCGGCGAGACGTGGGCGAGCAATGCGTCCGTCACCGGCTCGCCGCGGTCGCGAAGGTGGTGGGCTGCCCGCTCGAGGTAGAGCGTGTTCCAGTACGCAATGGCCGCGATGACGAGGTTCAGCCCCGAGGCGCGATGCTCTTGGTTCTCAAGGGTGCGGTCGGCAAAACGCCCTTGCCGGTGGGCATAGACGGCCTGCGCCAGCGCGTGGCGCGCCTCGCCTTTGTTCAGCCCGGCCTGGCAGGCTCGACGCTGCAACGGGCTCTCGAGCCAGTCGAGGGTGAACAGCGTGCGCTCGATGCGCCCGACCTCCGCGAGCGCGAAGTCGAGGCGGTT
>NZ_LHCD01000006.1:0-180438 GCF_001262595.1 Methylobacterium sp. ARG-1 | reverse complement strand
ACCTGACCGGTATTTTGGACCGGGCTAGTTGCGAGGCTACTGCATGGTAGTGGCCATGGGTAGCCGGTAGGCCGGATCCGGGAAGCTGACAGGCGCGGGCGGCCGGTAGCCCAGCGACGAATGCGGCCGGACACGGTTGTAGGTGTTCTGCCATAGGCCAATCACGACCTGTGCTTCTCTCAGCGAGTAGAAAATCTCCTGGCGTAGGCACTCGTCACGAAGCTTGCCGCTGAAGCTCTCACAGTACCCGTTCTCCCACGGCGAGCCCGGGGCGATGTACTGGATCTGCGATCCGGTCTTTGCGACCCACTTGCGCAACGCCTTCGAGATCATCTCAGGGCCGTTGTCGCAGCGGATGTGCTCTGGAATGCCATGCAGGCATATCGCCTCTGCTCGCGCCTCGATCACGCCGACGCTGTTGATGCGCCGCGCCACCTTCAACGCCAGGCACGCCCGGCTGTGCTCGTCGATCAGCGTCAGGATGCGTAGAGAGCGCCCGTCATGGGTCTGTACTGCACGAAATCGAAGCTCCAGACGTGGTTGCGGTGAAGCGGCCGCAGCCGCACGCACGAGCCGTCGTTCAACCAGAGCCGGCTGCGGGGTCTATGTCGGCTGGGGACCTTCAGCCCCTCGCGACGCCAGATGCGCTGAACCCGATCCTTGCCCACCCGCCACCCGTCTGCTTGCAGCAGAGCCGTCACGCGGCGGTAGCCGTAGCGCCCATACTCGGACGCTGAGGCGACGATAGCTCGGGTCAGCGCATCCTCGTCGGCCGGCAGGGTGGGCACGTAGCGCTGCGTACCCCGATGCTGGCCGACGATCCGGCAGGCGTGACGTTCCGAGAGGCCGTACTTGGCTCGGATACCGTCGACCGCCTGCCGGCGTCGCTCGGGGGCTACAAGTTTCCCGAGGCGACGTCCGCCAGCACCTGCTTCTCCAAGGACAGATCGGCCACGAGGCGGCGCAACCGAGCGTTCTCGTGTTCCAGATCTTTCATCTTCCTGGCTTGATCGACCTTCAGGCCGCCATACTCCTTGCGCCAACGGTAGTAGCTCTGCTCGGAGACATTCGCCTCCTTGCACGCGACGGCGATGCTCTTGCCTTGCGCCGTCTGTACCTCGATCTGGCGCAGCATCAGCACGACCTGCTCCGCGCTCGGCCTCCGTCCTCGCTTCATTCCCAACTCCTCTGATCCAGGCTGATCCTCTCAATCAGCCCGATCCAAAGCCAGCCGGTCAGGTCACCCCTCGTTGAACGGTTCCAGTGGACCGATGCTTGGTGGCACAAATCGGGCCCAACCAGCTTACCTTTAACCCGCTGCCGCGCCGGTCCCATGGGCAACTTCCAGGGCTCGGCGAGCTTTACTATCCGCATGGACGCCGAAGTCAGATCGACTCTCCCGCACATCCCCGTCGCGAAACCCGTAAGGGTCACTCGCGCGCGCGACTGGAGCCCGACGCCGCTCGGGCCGCCACGAACTTGGCCGGTCGCGCTGAGGACCCTCTGCGATGTCATCGACGGCTCTGCCCAGCCGATGTTCATCGTCTGGGGAGCGCGGCGCACCCTCCTCTACAACCAGCCCTATGCTGCCATCCTCGCAGACAAGCATCCGGCAGCGCTCGGCCAGGACTTCCTCCATGTCTGGCCCGAGATCGCGCGGGACCTGACGCCCCTCGTCGAGCGCGCCTACTCCGGCGAGGCCGTCCAGATGGACCACATCACGCTGGTCATGCACCGCAACGGCGTCTCGGAGGAGGCTCACTTCTCCTTCTCCTACACCCCCATCCGATGCGAGGACGGGCAAGTCGCCGGCTTCTTCTGCGCCTGCCTGGAAACCACCGAGCAGGTGCTGGCCGAACGCAAGCGCCAGTTCGTCGCCGACAGGGTGCGGGCAGCGCTCGCGATCAAGACGGTCGGCATCATCCACTGGGGGCCGCAGTTCGGCCTGACAGAGGTGAACGAGGCCTTCCTGACGATGAGCGGCTTCTCGCGGGAGGAGGCTCTCGGCAAGACCTGGCAGGAACTGACACCCGATGAGTTCTGGCCGGCCTCGAAGCGCGCCGTCGAACAGGTGCTCACCCTCGGCGAGGCGGTTCCGTACGAGAAGCAATACTACCGCAAGGACGGCACTCGCTGGTGGGGGTTGTTCGCGCCGCGCAAGGTCGAGGACGGTACCATCGAGTTCGTGCTCGACGTCACCGAGCGCAAGGAAGCCGAGGGGCGCCTGCGCGAGCGCGAGCAGCGCCTGCAGCTCATCCTCGATTCGGCCACCGACTATGCCATTCTCACGCTCGACCCGGAGCGCAGGGTGACGAGCTGGTCGCCCGGGGCCGCGCGCACCTTCGGCTACGACGCCCCCGAGATCATCGGGGAGTCAGGCGACCTTCTCTTTACGAATGAGGACCGCAATGCCGGCGTGCCCGCGGAGGAGGCCTCGACGGCCAGGCGGGACGGCCACGCACCGGACGTGCGCTGGCATCAGCGCAAGGACGGCAGTCGCGTCTTCGTCAGCGGATCCAACAACGTCCTACGCGACCCTTCCGGCTTGGAGATCGGCTTCCTCAAGGTGGCGCGCGACGAGACGGAGCGGCGTCGGGCGGAAGAAGAGATGCGGGAGACCGAGGAGCGTTACCGGCTCGCGGCACATGCCACCAACGACGCGATCTGGGACTGGAACCTGGCCACGGATCACATCCGCTGGAACGAGGCCGTAAAGACGCTCTTCGGCTACCAGCCGGAAGAGGTGGGGCCCTCCGGCGCGTGGTGGAAGGCGAAGATCCATCCCGATGACCGCGCCAGGGTTGTCGTCGGCATCACGGCCGCCATCAAGGGCAAGAGCGATACGTGGACGGCCGAGTACCGGTTCGAGCGCCAAGACGGCACGTATGCGGAGATCCTGGACCGTGGCACGGTATTGCGGGACCGCCGTGGACGGGCCGTGCGCGCGGTGGGCGCGATGCACGATCTCAGCTCGCACAAGCAGGCCGAGGCCATGCTGCGCCAGCTCAACGAGACGCTGGAGCACCGCGTCGTGCAGGAGGTCGCCTCCCGCCTGAAGACCGAGGACGCGTTGCGCCAGAGCCAGAAGCTGGAGGCTATCGGCCAACTCACGGGCGGCGTCGCCCATGACTTCAACAACCTGCTCACCGTCATCCGTGGGGCGGCGCAGATGCTGTGTCGACCGACACTCGCGGAGGAGCGCCGGCAACGCTATGCCGAGGCCATCTCCGAGACGGCGGACCGCGCCGCCAAGCTGACCAGCCAGCTCCTTGCCTTCGCACGCAGGCAGGCACTCAAGCCCGAGGTCTTTAACGTCGGGCAGCAGGTCGATGCCATCGCCGACATGCTGCGCACCGTCGTGGGCTCCCGGGTGGAGCTGACCACGCACACCGAGTGCGAGATCTGCTACGTCGAGGCCGATCCAAGCCAGTTCGAGACGGCGCTCGTGAACATGGCCGTCAACGCGCGCGACGCGATGGACGGGAACGGCCGGCTCGGGATCACGGTCGAGCCAGCTAAAACCATCCCGGGCGTCAGGGGACACAGTGCCGCCGAGGGTGAGTTCGTCGCCGTGTACGTGACCGACACGGGCACGGGCATCCCTCCGGAGAAGCTGGCGCAGATCTTCGAACCATTCTTCACCACGAAGGAGGTTGGGAAGGGCACGGGCCTCGGCCTCAGCCAGGTTTACGGCTTCGCCAAGCAGTCCGGGGGCGAGGTCGGGGTGGATAGCACTCCGGGTGAGGGTACGACGTTCAAGATTTACCTGCCTCGGGTTCCTGCCGCCGTCGCCAAGGCCGCCCTGGAGAGCGCGGCCTCCGACGAGGCGCGCGGGCACGGGCACGTGCTGGTCGTCGAGGACAACGAGCAGGTCGGGCAGTTCTCGACGCAGCTCCTGTCCGAGCTCGGCTTCGAGACCACCTGGGCACCAAACGCGGAGGCCGCGCTGCGCTTCCTTGAGGAGCATCCAAACCGGTACGCCGCCGTGTTCTCGGACGTGGTCATGCCGGGGATGAATGGGGTCGAACTCGGCAAGGAGATCCGCAGGCGCCTGCCGGACCTGCCGGTGGTGCTGACCAGCGGCTATAGCCACGTTCTCGCCCAGGAGGGGAGCCACGGCTTCGAGTTGCTGCACAAGCCCTACGCTATCGAGGACCTCACGCGGGTCCTGCGCAGCGCCATCCGCCAGCGGGCCGCTTGAAGCTGCGGGCCAACCGTGGCCTAGGCCAAGTCTCGACCGCTTGGCTCGAAGGCTATCTTACCGGGATAGGACACCGCACGAGGCGCAAGCTGCCACCTCTGACATGCCGCTCGATGGACCTGCCAACCTCAGCCGCTTGAGGAGGCCGCCGATGGTGAACCGGCCTGACCGTTCCTGCTGGAAGGAACGAGGGCCGGCCTCACACGAAGCCGGCCCTCGATATCCTAGTCGTAAGGGTCGAAGGCTGGACCATAACCGTATCCGACCGGGCGTGGCCCGAACCGGCGCGGGCCGTAGTAGCCGTCGCGCTCCACCACGACGTCTCGCGCGACCGTTCGAGGCCGGTACACGACCGGGCGTTCCTCGACGACCTCACGGACGACCCGTCGGGCGGGACGTTCGACGACCACCTCGCGCACGACCTCGCGTTGTGGAACGACGACGCGGCGCTCCACCACCGTGCGTCGGGTCACCACCGTTCGAGGCGCATCGTAATCGTCGTAGCCGTAGTCCGACGCCCGGGAAGCCGTTGCACCCAGGAGCGTGCTGCCGGCGATAACTGCCCCGAGGGCTGAAAGTGCGATCTTCCTCATGCTCTCGTTCACCTCGATCAAAGATTGGAGCCGCATGGAGCGACCTCCCGGGGAAACGTTCGTAGGTGGCATTTGGCTGAGTCCGCGACGTTCTCGCGCGTCCCGCATAGCGGGCAGCAGATGGACGAGGCGGCCCGCTGAAGCTGGCGGGACGGAGTCCTGCGAGGCACCGAGCGCGGGGAGCTGGCGCCGAGCTAGCTCTGGCGGGGGCGTAGTCGAGTTCTCCGGTCGGCACGATGTCAGCTACCTGCAGCACTGCCGCCACTACGCCAACGCGGAGGCCGCCTGAGATGCCGCGCCCTTCGGTGGACCGAGGCTATCGGGAAGGGTGAGGTACTTGAACCGGCCGTGTCCGCGCTCGTCCGGGGCCAGCAACCCTAGGCCCCGGACCGCGTCGCGACCGCCTGCGGCCCAGCGGTCGCGGATCGAGGACGGCGAGAAGTCGAAGCTCTTGGCAGCTAACTCGTCCGCGCCTGCCTGATAGACGAGGTGGAGCAGCGTCACCGCCGGCCCCGCGGGGTCGAGCCGCTGCCGCAGTTCATACTCGCGTCGGAGGCCGGCAATCGCCCGGCGCGGCGCGCTGGCGAAGATGAGGTCATTGGCGCGTTCCAAGACCGCGTCGAGGGAGGCAGGCCGCGGGGCCCGCAAGGAGAACAGGTCCGAGGCGATGCAGAGCAGGTCCCGCATGGGCTCGGTCGCGAAGAGCGGATCGAGCGGTAGATTGTTCGTGTAGCCCGCGTCGCACAGCACACGCCCGTCCACCTCGACGGGCGGGAAGGCCGGTAGGATAGCCGTGCTGGCGAGGATGTGCTCGGGCCGGACCGCTTGGCGGGCGGTGTCGAAGAACACCTCCTCCCCGGTTTCGATGTCCACGCACCCCACCGTCAGGCGGGTCTCGCCCCGGTTCAGCCGCTCGAAGTCGACGAGGCGTTCGAGCGTCCGTAGCAGGGGGGCATTGTCGAACAGGGCCACATCGTTGGGCACCCACGGCAGGGCCGACCAGAGTCCGGGCAGCCGGTGGCGGAAGATGCTCGGGCGACCCCAGGCGAGCGCCAGGAGGGCATGGAGGCCGTTATACACCTGGCGCGGCTTGAGCAGCCCGGTCGGGCTCGGCCCGGTAAGGAGGGTCGCTTCGTCCCAGAACGCCCGGAGCTTGGCGATCCTGTCCTCGGGCGCGTTGCCAGCGATGATAGCGGCTGTCACCGCGCCGATGGAGGCGCCCACGACCCAGTCCGGCCTGAGCCCGTGCGCATGGAGCGCCTCGTAGGTGCCGGCATGGTAGGCGCCGACGGCATTGCCGCCGGCGAAGACCAGGGCGAGGTCGCGTGTGTGTTCCGGCATCCTTGCCTCCGCGCTTCGAGGGTTGTGACAGGCTCCGTCCCAGGCAGCGTCGCCGATGTCGTCGAGAGCCGGCGGACATCCCCTCCTAGACTTACCCCAGCATACCCTCCCGACCGAGGCGGTTGAGCGCACCGACGAAGTTGCGCATCTTGGCAAGCCTGAGCCGCTCGTTGGTGACCTGCTCGTCGAGGCCGAGGCGCCATGCAAGGTCGCGACGCCCGGGCTCCCGATGGAGGTCGTCCACCTGTCGCGCGTAAGCCTCCACGTCGTCCTTGCCTCGCGCGAGCCCCGCCTCGACCAAGCTGTCCCCTTGGCGGCGCAGGGCTCCGGCCGCCTCGTCCAGGCCGATCTCAGGATGGTACTGCACGCCCCAGAACACGCCGCCATCGAAGCGGATCTCGGCGACCTGAACGGCGGTCAGGCGGTTTCCGGCGAGCAGGGTGGCCCCGGGCGGCAGCGCTTCGACCTCGTCCGTGTGAATGGCCGGCGCGTCGTAGGATGCGGGCGGCTCCGCCAGGAGCGGATGCCCGTGGCCT
This sequence comes from Methylobacterium sp. ARG-1, assembly GCF_001262595.1. Taxonomy (NCBI): domain Bacteria; kingdom Pseudomonadati; phylum Pseudomonadota; class Alphaproteobacteria; order Hyphomicrobiales; family Methylobacteriaceae; genus Methylobacterium; species Methylobacterium sp. ARG-1. The sequence continues at coordinate 173,767 of NZ_LHCD01000006.1, read as the reverse complement.
TCCTCGGTCGGCGTGATCCGACGTGCGAAACCTGCCTCCAAGCTGCGCGCGTTCGGACGCACGCTGCCGCCGCCGGCGACCGTCGCGACCTGCAGCCCGGCGCAGGAGCCAAAGGCGGGCGTGCCCGAGGCGAACACGGACCGCATGAAGGCGACCGTGCGCCGGGTTTCGGGCCTCTCCTCGTAGAGGTGTAGCGGCGAGCCGGTCAGGAACACCGCGTCGCAGCCGGCCAAGGTGGCCCCAGGCGGCAGCGCCGCGTCGGCGTCGGCGTCGGCGGGCTGGACGCGGTCGCAGGCGGCGCCCGGCGCAAGCTTATGGAGGATGTCGAGGTAGGTCTCACCGGACGAACGACCCACGCTGTCGCGGCACTTCTCGCGCGCCTCCGGCGTCTCGCTCGCGGCTACCAGGAACCGGAGTGCGGGTTGTGCTGAACTCACGTGGCCAACTCTCCATCAGTGTCCCCGCGGTACCGGGAACCAGGGGCACAGGGTGGCAATCCCGGCCATGAAGCGTGCGTTTGAGATAGCACCGAGCGTCTCGGCGGAGGCCCCGCCGGCCTTGGCCTCCGCCTCGAAGGCGACCAACCGGTCGAACAGCACCTCAGCCAGTGTCGGGATGTCCGACAATGGCCGGTCGGCGACCATCTCGTGCAGCCGCTTCAAGTGCCGGCAAAGCTGATTACGCTTGACAGTCATGGCCTCCTTCGCGACCGGACCCTCGCTGTACGGGCGCCCTGAAAGAACCCCGAAGGCCTGGAAGTGTTTGGGCGAGACGCCTGCGGCATCCTGGACCGCTTCGGGGCCTCAGGGCGGGACCTCCCTGCGTCCGGCCCCGTCGACCTCCTCCTCGGTGGGCAACTCGCAGCGATTATGGATGTCGGTTGCGGCCATCGCCCCGTGGCCCATTGCGACCACGACTTGGTCGAGGCCGCGCACCACGCCGCCCGCGGCGTAAAGGCCGGGCACCGTTGTAAGGTTGTGCTCGTCGACGACGAGGGCTCCGGTCCCGTCGTGCTCGGCACCAAGTCCCAACGCGAGCTCGGCCCGCAGCTTCAGCCCGAGCGCAGAGTAGAGCACCTCAAAGCGGTGCTCCTCCCCACCTTCCGTGCGCAGCCGCGTGAGCCTGCCGTCCTCGATGTCGAGGTCCACGACCGGCTCGTGGACGACCTTGATGCCGTGCTTGTACACGCGTTCGCGCTCACTCGCGTCGAGGTCCATGCCTTGGCCCAGCGTCAGCAGGGTCACGTCCCGGGAATAGGTTCGGGCCACGAAGACTGCTTCGCCCAGGCCCCTGTCGCCATGGCCGATCACCGCGATGCGCTTGCCTCGGACCTCGTAGCCGTCGCAGATCGGGCAGTAGCGCACGAGGCCCCGCCGGACGGCGTCGGGCAGGTCGGGCAGGTCCGGCTCCACGTCGTCCGCGCCGGTGGCGAGGAGCACCCGGCGCGCCCGCACCTCGCGCACGGCTCCTACGCCCGCCTCGATGCGGGCTGTGAAGCCACGCTCGTCCTTGCGCAACGCCCTGACGGCACCCGCGACGACGCGCATCCCGTACCGCGCGAGGTGCTCACGCTGGCGGGTTAGGATCTCCCGCCCGGAGATGCCGTCGGCGAAGACCGGGATGTTGTGGCTGGTCGGTATCCAGGAGGCGCGAGAATCTCCCGCATCGACCACAAGGAAGCGGCGCTCGAAGCGGGCCAGGTAGAGCGCGGCAGTCAGGCCGGCCGGTCCGCCGCCCACGATTAGGCAGTCGAGAAGCTCGTCGAGGTCCACCGACCAAGGCTCGGCCATTCGCTCATCCGTACCGGAGGGGAGCCGCCTTGAATGACCGTCCGCGGTCGGCATCGGTTCCGCCGCGGCCGGCGCTCGGCGTCATACCAGGCCCGGCTGCGGCGGATGCGTGACTTGGCTAGACCGGAATCCGGCCGTCCGGCGTGTACCGGTCGATGGACTGCGGGAGGTCACGGGTGAGGCGCGACAGCAACTCGTCTCGGGACAAGCCAGTGCGCTGCGTCAGGGTCGCCAGCACGTCGGGCCCGATGGCCTGCTCCAGGTCGTGCGGCGCGATCTCCTGGTTCGGTCCATGGTTCACCCAGGACTGCGCGGCGGGCCCGTGCCCGGCCTGGTGGAAGCGCTCCAGCATCTCACCCAGGCCGCTGTTCAGGAAGCCGCCAGGCCCGGCACTGCGCTGATTGCCGAGGAGACCGCCGAGACCTCCGCCCAGGGCTCCACCCTGGCCGCCCTGACCGCCGGGCGCGGCCCCGTGGACGGACGGTGCCGGCGCACCTTGGCCGACCCCGCCGAGCAGCTCCGCGAGCTTGTCCCTGTTCTGGTAGCCAGCCATCGCGAGCAGGCCCAGCAGCGCCGTCATCGAGGGGTAGCCGTCACTCATAAGTCGCTCCGGCTTGCGGCGGCGAGGCGGGGGCCATCCGTCAATGAGATCGGGACGGGAAACGCGCCCAGGCGCCGATGCGATGCATCCCCTTTTACCCCTTGCCGCCATTGGGGCGGACGAAGGCTCCTGCGCCAGGCATGGCGAACCGGAAACCCTCGCGGTAAGTCGCAGCGACCGCAACGCGCCGCGGTTCGTACGACATCGTTTCCGTTCACCGGCCGCGTCCAGGCTGCCCTCAGTTCAGCATGTCATAGCCCATTATCGGACATCTGCCGGCGTAGGAACAGGCCGAGTGATGATCCGGAACTGTAGCCGCCGTCACCGCTTCACCGTCTGTTCGACTTCTTGGGCGAAGGGTTGTGAGCATGCGCGGTTACGGACCCTCGTTCGGCATCGGGTTCGTGGCAGGCATGCGCAGCATGTCCGCCTGCGCCGCGCTGACGTGGGCTGCCTCGCTGGGCCGGACGCGCGACGACTTCATACCGGGTGGACCGGGCGCGCGGGCGCTCTCCACTGTTACCGCCGTGGCCGAGATGGTGGGGGACAAGATGTCGTTCGCACCCGACCGCCGCATCCCGCCCTCCTTCGCGTTTCGGCTCGCCGTCGGTGCCCTCGGAGGGTGGGCCTTAGCCAGTCGGCGCGCCTCGCCCGAATACGGCGCGCTGGCCGGGGTCGCAGGTTCAGTCGCAGGCACCCTCCTCGGGCGGCATGCACGGGGCGGGGACTCGCGTACGGCGGCGGGCCGCTCCCGGGGCCTTGCCGAGGATGCGGTGGCCGCCAGCCTTGCCGTCCTGGTTGTCATGGCGGCGGAGCCGAGGCGGCGGTCCCGACCGATTTAGTTCCGCTGCCGCTCAAGCCAGACCGTTGGAAATCGCGTGCTGGCCAGCCACCGACATTGGCTGTGATTGGTCCTGGCACGTCGGTGACGGACCGACCGAGCACCGTCAGGTAGAAGACGCTTTGCGTGCGCGAATGTCGTCCCGAGATAAGCTGCGACGATGATGCCCAAGCGATTTCCGGGACGCCGAAGCTGGCAATCTTTGACACTCGTTCGCTGGAGTGGGACGGTCCGCCCATGTCCAGTACCCCGACCCGCAACATCGCGCTGACGCCCGTCCTGGAGGACTATATCCGGGCACAGGTCGCCTCGGGCCACTACTCCAACGCCAGCGAGGTGGTCCGGGCCGGTCTGCGCCTCCTCATGGAGCGTGACTTGGTCGCCCCCCGGCCGACGGCGCCCGGCGCCGGCCGGCAGGCCCGATGAGCACCCTCGCGCGCGTCGGCTCCGCGCACGACTGTCAGGCCGACATCGACCTCGTCGGCAGCATCGAGGCGGTCCCGATCATCCTCGATGTGGCCTGCCGTGTCACCGGCATGGGGTTCGCCGCCGTCGCGCGTGTCACCGAGGACCGCTGGATCGCCTGTCGGGTCAAGGACGACATCGCCTTTGGCCTTGAGCCAGGTGGCGAGCTGGAGGTCGCCTCAACCATCTGCCACGAGATCCGGCAGAGCCGGACGTCCGTGGTGATCGAGAACGTGGCTGAGGACGCGGCATACTGCGACCACCCGACCCCGGCACGTTACGGGTTCCAGAGTTACGTCTCGATGCCTATCGTGCTGCCCGACGGCACGTTCTTCGGCACGCTCTGCGCCATCGACCCGAAGCCGGCGTCCGTCGACCGGCCCGAGGTCATCGGCACCTTCCGCATGTTCGCCGACCTCATCGCCTTCCAAGTCGATGCGCGCCGGCGCAACGCCTCGGCGAACGAGGCCATTCGGAGCGAGGCGTTCGTTCGGGGCATCCTCGCGGCGAGCCCCGACTGCGTGAAGGTGCTGTCGGCCGAGGGGCGGCTGGAATACATGAACGAGCGCGGGGTCGCGATAAGCCAGCTCGGTTCGCTGGAGGACGTGCTCGGGCAGCAGTTCGCAGACCGTTGGCCGGAGGACGAGCGCACCAAGATCCGGGATGCCGTCCGCCGCGCCGCAGCCGGTGAGATCGCGCGTACCGAAGGCTTCTGCCCGACCGCCAAGGGGGAGCCGCGTTGGTGGGAAGCGAGCTTCGCGCCGTTTCGGCTTGAGGGCACGGGCGAGCTCAAGCTGGTCGGCGTCTCGCGCGACATCAGCGAGCGGGTGAAGGCCGAGGAGGAACGGCGGGCGAGCGCCGCCGCGCTGGAGGCCCTGAACGCCACCCTCGCCGACCACGTCGAGACCCGCACGCAGGAGCGCGACCGCATCTGGCAGGTCAGCCACGACATGCTCGGGGTGGCGGACGGCAACGGGATGTGGCTGAGCATCAACCCGGCTTGGACGACCATCCTCGGTTGGAAGTCCGGCGAGGTCATCGGGCGTACCTCCGAGTGGCTGGAGCACCCGGACGACCGCGAGGCGACGCGGGCGGAGGTTGGGCGGCTTGCCGCCGGGCATTCGACGCTCGCATTTGAGAACCGCTTCCGCACGCGCGACGGCGACTACCGCACCCTGTCGTGGCGGGCGGTCCCGGTCGAGGGACTGCTCTACTGCGTCGCCCGCGACGTGACCGACCAGCGCGAGCGCGCCGTTCAACTCGAACATGCCGAGGAGGCGCTGCGCCAGTCGCAGAAGCTGGAGGCCGTCGGGCAGTTGACCGGTGGCGTGGCGCACGACTTCAACAACCTGCTCACCATCATCCGCTCGTCGGTCGACTTCCTGCGTCGGCCGAACCTGCCGGAGGAGCGGCGGAACCGCTATATGGACGCGGTCTCCGACACGGTCGACCGCGCCGCCAAGCTTACCGGGCAACTGCTGGCCTTCGCCCGGCGCCAGACGCTCAAGCCCGAGATCCTGGAGGTTGGCGCGCAGTTGCAGGCGGTGGCGGATATGCTCGACACCATCACCGGCGCGCGCATCCGCGTCGTGACCGAGGTTCCGGACGGGCCCTGCTTCGTGCGGGCCGACCTCAGCCAGTTCGAGACCGCCCTGATCAACATGGCGGTGAATGCCCGCGACGCCATGGATGGCGAGGGCACGCTGACCCTGCGGCTGGCCTGCGCCGGGGGGCTGCCGCCGATCCGCGGCCATGCCGCTGCACCAGGCCCCTTCGCCGCCGTCTCGATCATGGATACCGGTAGCGGCATCGCAGCCGAGCAGATCGGGCGCATCTTCGAGCCGTTCTTCACGACCAAGCCCGTCGGCCAGGGTACGGGGCTCGGCCTCAGCCAAGTGTTCGGGTTTGCCAAGCAGTCGGGCGGCGACGTCGACGTCGAGAGCGAGCCCGGCCGTGGAACCACGTTCACGCTCTACTTGCCGGAGGTCGAGGGGGTGATCCGCGACGAGCCGGCGGCGGCCCGCGACGGGGAGGCGTTCCCGACCGGCGACGGACAATGCGTCCTGGTGGTGGAGGACAACGTCGAGGTCGGACGCTTCGCGACCCAGATCCTGGAGGATTTCGGCTACCGGACGACCTGGGCGCCCAACGCCGAGAAGGCGCTGGAGAAGCTCGGTTCGGACGGTGCCGGCTTCGACGCGGTGTTCTCCGACGTGGTGATGCCCGGCATGGGCGGCATCGAGCTGGCGAAGATCCTGCAGCGCCGGCTGCCGGACCTGCCGGTGCTGCTGGCATCGGGCTACAGCCACGTGCTCGCCCAGGATGGGCTGCATGGGTTTGAGCTCCTGCACAAGCCCTACTCGGCCGACCAGCTCGGGCGTATTCTCGGCAAGGTCGCGCCTTCCCCGGAGCGCCGCCGCTTCCCATCGGAATCCCGCTAGGATGGTACCCCACGGACATATCGAGCCTGACAACGGCGAGGATGGCGGTTGCACCGGCGAGGCCGCTCGCCTGCGCGCCCTGGACCGCTACCGCCTGCTCGATACCCCGCGCGAACGGGACTTCGACGATATCGCCGAGGCCGCCGCCGACCTCTGCGAGACGCCCATCGCGGTGGTGAACCTCGTCGGCGACGGGCGCCAGTTCTTCAAGGCCGAGGTCGGGCTCGGCGTGCGCGAGACCCCGCTGGAGACGTCGTTCTGCCGGCAGACCCTCCTGCAGGAGGAGTTCCTATACGTCCCCAACACGACGCTCGACCCGCGTTTCGAGGGCAACCCGCTGGTCACCGGCGAGCCCGGCCTGCGCTTCTATGCCGGTGCCTTGATCAAAACCTCGGAGGGCCATCCGGTCGGCACAGTGTGCGTCCTCGACACCAAGCCGCACGAACTCGGCGACCGGCAACGCCGCGGCCTGATGCGGCTGGCCCGCCAGGCCATGGCGCAGATGGAGCTGCGCCGTTCACTTCGGGAGCAGGCGGAGCAGCGCCTGCTCCACGAGCGCATCCTCGACAGCGCCACCGACTTCGCCATCGTCGCGACCGATCCGCAAGGCTTGGTCACCCGCTGGAACGAAGGCGCCGAGCGCATCCTGGGCTGGACCGAGGCCGAGATGCTCGGGCGGACGGTCGAGGCGTTCTTCACTCCGGAGGACCGTGCCCGGGATCGGCCCGGCACCGAGATGCGGCTGTCGCTTGAACACGGCAGCGCTCCGGACGAGCGCTGGCACATGCGCAAGGACGGCACCCGCTTCTGGGCCTCCGGCGAGATGATGCCGCTCAGGACCGAGGCGGGCGAGACCATCGGCTTCCTCAAGATCCTGCGCGACCGAACCGAGCAGCGGGAGAGTGGCGCCGCCTTGCAGGCGAGCGAGATGCGTTACCGTTCGCTCGTCGAGGTCAGCCCGCAGGTGGTCTGGTTCGGTGATGCGGCGGGCAACGTCACCTACTGCAACGCCTACTGGTACGACTACACGGGCCTGCCCGCCGGCGAGACCGGGGAGGCGAGCTGGATGGGCGCGATCCATCCCGACCACCGCGAGTCGACGCGCGCGACTTGGCTGGCGGCGGCCGGATCGGGGCGGCCCTACGAGGTCGAGTTCCCCTTGCGCCGGGCCGACGGGCAGTACCGCTGGTTCCTGTCCCGTGCCCAGCCCCTGCGCGACGCCGACGGGGCGGTGCGCAGTTGGATCGGCACCTCGCTCGACATCCACGAGCGCAAGTTCGCCGAGGAACGGTTCAAGACGCTCACCGAGCTCGCGCCGGCCATCATCTGGTTCGGAAACCCGGACGGCAGCCTCAGCTACCTGAACGACCGTTGGTATGCCTACACCGGTCAGACGCCGGAGCAGGCGCTGCCTCTCGGCTGGGGCGAAGTCATCCATCCCGACGATCTGCAGCGTTTGCTGAACGTCTGGGAGCATGCTCGCACGAACGAGGTCCTCTACGACACCGAGGCCCGTCTGCGGCGCCGCGACGGCGAGTACCGTTGGTTCCTGATCCGGGCCGAGCCGATGCGCGACGCCGGCGGCACGGTGGTGGGCTGGCTCGGCAGCGACAGCGACATCCACGACCGCCGCCAGGCCGAGGAGGAGCTGCGCCGGGCGCGCGAGCAGTTGCGCCTCGCCGTCGAGGCGGCCGGGACCGGCGTGTTCGACTTCGACTTCGACCTCGTCTCGAACGAACTGAATTGGGATGCCCGCCTCCGTTCCTTCTACGGCCTGGCGCCGGACGCCCCCGTCGACTTGGCCGTACACCTTGCCCGCGTGCACCCGGACGACCATGCCGGGGCGGACGAGGCCGTGCGCGCGGCAATCGACCCGGCGGGCGACGGCGTCTATGACATCACGTACCGCACGGTGGCCCTGGAGGACGGGACCGAGCGCTGGGTGTCCGCCAAGGGCCAGACCCTGTTCCGGGATGGGCGGCCGGTGCGCCTCATCGGCTTCGCGCACGACGTCACCGAGAGCCGCCGCGCAGAGCAGGCCTTACGCGAGACCGAGGAACGCTACAGGCTCGCCTCGCGCGCCACCAACGACGCAATCTGGGACTGGGACCTCGCCACCAACCACGTCCTCTGGAACGAGGCCCTTGGCGAGGCGCATGGTTACGCCCCGGACGCGGTCGAGCCGACCGGGGACTGGTGGATCGGCCACATCCATCCCGACGACCGCCCACGCATCGACCGGTCGATCCACACGGTCATCGACGGCCTGGGCTCGGCCTGGTCGGACGAGTACCGCTTCCTGCGCGCGGACGGTTCCTACGCGGACATCCTCGACCGCGGCTACGTCATCCGCGACCCGGCAGGCCGCGCGGTGCGCATGATCGGCGCCATGCTGGACATCAGCGAGCGCAAGCGTGCCGAGGAGCACCAGCGCCTGCTCACGGGCGAGCTGCAGCACCGGGTCAAGAACACGCTCGCACTGGTCCAGGCCATCGCCAGCCAGACCTTCCGCAACGCTTCCGACCTCGCCGCAGCCAACGAGGCCTTCTCGGCCCGCCTGATCTCGCTGGGTCGCGCGCACGACATCCTCACCCAGTCGAGCTGGTCGCAGGCGCCCATCGCCGAGGTCGTCGAAGGGGCCCTGGCGGTCCATCGTGGCGGAGCATCCCGCATCCGCGCGAGCGGGCCGAACGTGCCCCTGGCCGCCAAGCCGGCTCTCGCCCTGGCGCTCGCCCTGCACGAACTCGCCACCAACGCGGCCAAGTACGGGGCACTCTCGAACGATTCTGGGTCGGTCGACCTGCGCTGGCACGTGGTGCACGAAGGCGAGGCGCCCCGGTTCTGCCTGACCTGGTCCGAACACGGCGGGCCGCCCATCCTGAGCCAGCCCGTTCGGCGCGGCTTCGGCTCGCGGCTGATCGAACGCAGCTTCGCCGCCGAGGTAGGTGGCGAGGTCAAGCTCACCTACGCTCCGACCGGCCTCGTCTGCCGCCTTGAGGCTTCACTGGCCTCCATGCAGGAGGCCAACGACGAGACCGCAGCGTGACCGGTGGCAAGCCTCCCGGCCAAGCTCCGAGTAGAGCATGTTGTGGCCTATTACGTCGTCCGGTCGCGGGATGACCCGGTATTTCAGGTACCCGGACTACGAGGCGGCCATGTCGACCTGGGAGGCCCGGCTCGCGACAGCAGCCATGCTGGCGGCAGCCTGAAACGAGCGCGGTCCCCTTTCGATGACCGTCCGGCCGGGATCGGCCTCGGGGCGAAGCTCTCGGGGATACCCTGACCCCTTCCGGGGACCGTGCCCGCAGGCCCGAAGGCGCCGGCTCTCCCACGCTCGGGGTCCGGCTGACGTAAGCGAGAGGGCCCGGGTTGGCTCGAGCCCCCCGATGCCACCTGTCGAGACTTTATCCAGATTTACGGCTCGCCGCCCGGGAACTTGGCCTCCCCGGATTTCCGCCAGCGGAGTGGCGGCGTCCTGCGGTTAGACGAGCAGCGCCGCTACGACAGTTGAGGGGAGGATCGCCCTCGAATCGGGGGCCGCAAGGCCCGTGCATCTGGTCTGGTGGTATCCTAGTGGTATCTCTGGTTTTCGGGATACCACCAGGACCGACTAAGTGCCTGTTGAAATTGGAGCGGGCGATCGGGATCGAACCGACGACATTCAGCTTGGGAAGCTGACGTTCTACCACTGAACTACGCCCGCGACACGATCGGTGCGGTGTTCTCAGCACCAACGAGGCCGCAGCGTCGTCGGGGCTCCGCGCGCCCGTGTACGGAACCGATCTAGCAGCCCCGCGGCGATGGCGTCAAACGGGGTTTTACGGTTTCGACAGGATCGGCGGGCCGTGGCATCCGCGACGTGACGTGCGGAGCTGGGATTGGGTCAGGCGACGCGGGAAAGTTTTCCGGGCTGGGCCTCGTGCGCTTCGCGCGCGGCGTCGTAGGCGCGGTTGCGCAACGCCGTCTCGCTCGGGAGTTGATCGATCACGGTGCCGGAATTCGGATCGACCACCTGGAACACGATCGAACTGGTGTCCGGATCTTGGATGTAGCGCGCCTTGTCGCCGGCAGGGGCGATGTCGAGCTTTACCGCGGGTTCGAGCGGGGTGGTCGCGTCCTGCTGCGCCGACGTGTTCTGCTGCGTGACGGCCGACGCCGCCGACGCCGCGAGGGCGTCGAGACCCTGCGGCCCCGGCGTCGTCGCACTGAGCGGACGGATATCCATGGCTGATCTCCTACGATCCTGTGATCGGGGGATTCAGCGGATGTGGCGCCTAAGCGTTCGTTAACGCCGGCCCCTGCTGGGCGGGATGGGCTCTGCCTGTCCGGACACGCGATGAAGATCCGGTTACCGGATCAGAACAAATTGACCGGCACGCCCCGCCCTGAACGGACGGGGCGTGCCCAGCCCTCACTCGGCGGCGTCGACGTAGAGCTTGCCGCCCTCGGCCAGGAACTCCTGCGACTTCGCCCGCATGCCGGCTTCGGCCTCGGCCTTGGACATGATCGGCGACGCGCCCACCACCGCGCCGGCCTCTTCCATCGCCAGCACCTCGGCGCGGAGATCCTGCGTGATCTTCATCGAGCAGAATTTCGGGCCGCACATCGAGCAGAAATGCGCGACCTTGTGGGCGTCCTTGGGCAGGGTCTCGTCGTGGTAGCGGCGAGCCGTATCGGGATCGAGGCCCAGATTGAACTGGTCCTCCCACCGGAAGTCGAACCGGGCGCGGCTGAGCGCGTCGTCGCGCAGCTGCGCGGCCGGGTGGCCCTTGGCGAGGTCGGCGGCATGGGCGGCGATCTTGTAGGTGATCACGCCGGTCTTCACGTCGTCCCGATCGGGGAGGCCGAGATGCTCCTTCGGGGTGACGTAGCAGAGCATCGCGGTGCCGAACCAGCCGATCATCGCGGCGCCGATGCCCGAGGTGATGTGGTCGTAGCCTGGGGCGATGTCGGTGGTCAGCGGGCCGAGGGTGTAGAACGGCGCCTCGCCGCATTCCCGCAGCTGCTTCTCCATGTTGACCTTGATCTTGTGCATCGGCACGTGGCCGGGTCCCTCGATCATCACCTGGCAGCCCTTGTCCCAGGCGACCTTGGTCAGCTCGCCCAGCGTCTCCAGCTCGCCGAACTGGGCGGCGTCGTTGGCGTCTGCGATCGAGCCCGGGCGCAGGCCGTCGCCCAGCGAGAACGACACGTCGTAGGCCCGCATGATGTCGCAGATCTCGTCGAAATGCTCGTACAGGAACGATTCCCGGTGCCCGGCGAGGCACCAGCGGGCCATGATCGAGCCGCCGCGCGAGACGATGCCGGTGACGCGCCGTGCCGTCAGCGGCACGTGGGCGAGGCGCACGCCAGCGTGAATCGTGAAGTAGTCGATGCCCTGCTCGGCCTGCTCGATCAGCGTGTCCTTGAACACCTCCCAGTCGAGCTTGAGCGGGTCGCCGCCGACCTTCTCCAGCGCCTGATAGATCGGCACGGTGCCGATCGGGACCGGGCTGTTGCGGATGATCCACGAGCGGATGTTGTGAATGTTGCGGCCGGTCGACAGGTCCATGACCGTGTCGGCGCCCCAGCGGATCGACCAGACCAGCTTTTCGACTTCCTCAGCTGCGGACGACGTCACGGCCGAGTTGCCGATATTGGCGTTGATCTTCACCAGAAAGTTCCGGCCGATCGCCATCGGCTCCAGTTCGGTGTGATTGATGTTGGCCGGGATGATCGCCCGGCCGCGGGCGATCTCGTCGCGCACGAATTCGGGGGTGATGAACGGCGGGACGGAGGCGCCGAAGCTCTGGCCGTCGGCGAGCGTGGCCTCGGCGCCCGCCAGCATGGCGTCGCGGCAGGCATTCTCGCGGTGGGCGACGTAGATCATCTCTTCGGTAATGATCCCGGCGCGGGCGAACTCGTACTGCGTCACCATTTGGCTGGGCGCCGCCTTGCGGATGGTCCGCTCGGCCGGGCAGGGGGCCACGAGCTTGTCGCCGGCGAAGCCGTTATCCTCGGGCTTGACCGCGCGGGGCTCAACGGCGGCGTAGCCACGCGCCGCGATCCAGGGTTCGCGGACGCCGGGCAGGCCGGCGGTGAGGTCGATGCGCGCGTCGGTCTCCGTGTAGGGGCCCGACGGATCGTAGACCCGCACCGGCTCCTCTTTCGGGTCGGACAGCACGATCTCGCGATAGGGGACGCGGATGTCCGACCGGCCCGCCGGGCTCGCATAGACCTTGCGCGATCCGGTGACCGGACCGGTGGTCACGGTCTCCGGGCTGCCTTTCACGTCCTTGGGAAGAACGGGTGCGTTCATCGTGGGCCTCTCCTCGTGTTGGAGTGCTCCGGACCACGCGATGGCTGAGATGAGATCCGGCCGCACGCGTGCAGCCGCAGGTTCCCGTCCCTCCGCCGGTATGAGCCGGATCAGGTTCAAGGGTCAGGGCAGCGTGCCCAATCTCAGCCCTCTGCAGGGCCCCCCTCGGAACGGTTCAAGACTCGGCCCCGGCAAAGGGTTTGTCAATGCTGCGGCAAGCGCAGAGCCTGACAGGACAGTGGGACTCGGTCTGAATGCTCCGGCGGACCGCTGCCAGACCCATCGACAATGCGGTGAGGCCGCGCGCTGTCGGAACGGATCTGCCTCCTGGGCAGGTGAAACGCGGCCCTTACCTTCGTCGCCTGACCCCTCCGAACATCGCCGATGCGCATCCTGCTCCTGCTGCTGGCCGTCGTGGCCCTGATCTATCTGGCCGCGCTCATCGCACTCGCGGTGTTCCAGCGGCGGCTGATCTATCCCGGCGCCGCCTGGAAGGGTGAGCCCGCGATCGGCCGCTTCACCCCGCCCGGGACCGAGCCGATCACCCTGACCACGGAGGATGGCGAGCGGCTTTTCGCCCTGTGGCGGGCGCCGAGGCCGGGATGCGGGGTCATCGTCAGCTTCCACGGCAACGGGTCCCAGCCGGAGCCGCATGCCGCCCGCTTCGCCGCGGATCCCTGGCGGGCCGCCGGGTGGGGCCTGCTGGCCCCCGCCTATCGCGGATATCCCGGCTCGACCGGGACGCCGAGCGAGGATGGGCTGATCCGCGACGGGGCGGCGGCGATCGCGGCCGTACAGGAGCGAGCACCGGGGGCGCCAATCCTGCTGCATGGCCATTCCCTGGGGGCCGCGGTGGCGGTCGCGCTGGCCGGGCGCATCGCGTCGATCGGGCTCTATCTCGAGGCGCCGTTCGACTCGCTCGCCCATGCCGTGCGGCTGCATGTCCCGCTGGCCCCGTCCTGGCTCCTGCGCGACACCTACCGCTCGGACCTGCGCATCCGCGGCGGGACCGAGCCGGTCCTGATCGTTCAGGGCACCGACGACCCGGTGGTGCCGGCCAAGCTCGCGCGGGCGTTGGCCGCGGCCGCGGGGCCGCGGGCGCGGTTCGTGCTGGTCCCGGGCGATCACGTCTCGATCTTCGGCGCCCGGGATCGCGAGGTCGAGGCGGTGTTTCGCGGTCGCATCGGGGCGGCCGGTCTTTCTGCGGACCATGCCGTGCCCTGATTGGGTTAAGAGGAGGGATCGCTTGGTCGGACGCCGCTCCCGGCGCTGGAACGCCGACGATCCGGAGATGCCCGGCGCCGTCCCCCGGGCGGATCCGGTCTGCCCGCTCTGCGGCCGATCGATCCCGCCGCGCGCCCGCTCCAGCCTGCATCACCTCACGCCGAAGCTGAAGGGCGGCACCCACCAGGGCACGGTCCGCCTGCACCAGATCTGCCATTCGGCGATTCATGCCCGCTACAGCGAGGCCGAGATCGCCAAGCGCCTCGCCGACGTGGACGCGCTGCGGGCCGATCCCGAGATCGCGCGCTTCCTGGTCTGGATCCGCGGCAAACCCGACGATTTCTACGCCGCGACGCGCATGACCCGGGACCGCCGTGCCGGCCGGCGCCGGGACTGAGCGGGCCGTTTACCCGGCGCTCAGCACATCCTGAGGTTACGGCCCGGCTCACGCATCCCCGTCAACCTTCACGGCGCAAACTCGCCTCAGTCTCGGAGTGGCGTGATGGGCGGGGCAGGGGACGCGGATGGCCGGCTGGCCTGGGTCGATGTCGCCAAGGGGATCTGCATCCTCCTGGTGGTGATGATGCATTCCGTCATCGGCACCGGCCTGGCGATGGGGGGTGAGGGGTTCCTCCACCCCGTCGTGGCTTTCGCCAAGCCGTTCCGGATCCCGGACTTTTTCCTCCTGTCCGGCCTGTTCCTGGGCCGGGTAATCGACCGGGACTGGCGCCTGTTCGCCGACCGCCGGGTGGTGCATTTCGCGTATTTCTACCTGCTCTGGCTCGTGATCCAGTCGGCGGCCCGATACGGCAGCCTCGTCGGCGAAGCCGGGCCCGGGGCGTTCGCCGCGCATCTCGGCCACGCGCTGATCGAACCGTATTCCAGCTTGTGGTTCGTCTACCTGCTGGCCGTCTTCTCGGTGGTAACCAAGACCCTGCGCCGATGCCCGGGGGCTCTCCTGCTGGCCGGTGCCGCCCTCCTGCAGATTGCCGATATTCGCAGCGACGCGACCCTGATCGAGGAGTTCTGCGGCCGCTATGTCTACTTCGTGGCGGGCTACCTGTTCGCGGGCCGGATCTTCGCTTTGGCGGAGGATGCCCGCCGGCATGTCGGCCTCGCCCTCTGTGGTCTCGCCGCCTGGGCCGGCCTGGAGGGATGGCTCGCCCTCTCGGCGACGGGCAACCCGGTCTACCCGACGCTGGCCAGCCTGCCGCTGGTCAGCCTCGCCCTCGGTGCGGCCGGCGCCCTGGCGATCGTGGTCACGGCTGCGTTGATCGAACGGGCGGGCGGCGTCCTGGCCGAGACCCTGCGGATCTGCGGCCAACGCTCGATCGTGATCTATCTTGCCTTCTCGCTGCCGATGGCCGCGACCCGCGAGGTTCTGGTCCGCACCGGCCTGGTGACGGATATCGGTCTTGCCGGCCTGATCGTGATGGCCGCCGCCCTCCTGCTGCCGCTGGCACTCGAGCGGCTGGTGCGCGATACGCCGCTCAACCTGCTGTTCGTGCGCCCGAAGCTGTTTCGGCTGGCGAGCCGGCCCCGGCCGCGCTCGACCTTGGCGACGACCTGAGCGGCAGAGGTCAGCCCTCGAAGGCGACGCCGATCCGGCGGCTCCGCCGCCAGGCCACCGCGGCCGGCCGCGGGTCTGCGCCCTCGGCGAGGCGGATCGGGAATCGGTCTGGCACCGCCTGATCGCTCTCGACCTCGATCTGCGCGCCCGTCTCGGTCGCGTCCCAAACGAGGCAGCCGACCTCGCCGCAGCCGAGCAGCAATGTGCCGAACGTGAAGGCATTCTTGCGGAATGCCCCGCGGCGATCCTCCGTCATCGCAACCTCCACCCGGCCCGCGAAGCCAAGATTCGCGAGCCGAACGATGCCGGAAGCCGGTTAACAGCCCGGATATGGCAGCGAGACTGATCTCGCCGCCGACCGATCAATACTCGTCCCGGTCATCCCGGTAGCTGCGCCGGGGCGGGCCGTAATCCTCGTCGTAGGACCGGCGCGGCCGCAAGCGGTCGTAGTCGCGGCCGTCGCGATAATCGTCGCGCCGCCGGTAATCGTCGCGCCGGCGGTCGTCGTAGTCGTCGCGGTCGCGAGCGCGTGGGCCGCCACCGAGGGTTTCGCTCAGGCGCGGCGCGTACCAGCAGCTCTTGGGCTGGCCCGGTGCGGGATCGCCGAACGTCTGGCTGTTGCACGGGACCATGCCGCCCTGCGGGAACGGCCGGCCGTTGGTCTTGCCGGGCACGCCGTAATAGACATTGGTCGGGTAGGGCATCCGGCACACCCCGCCGTCCTGGGCGCAGGCGACCAAGTTCACCGTGTCGAGCTGCTCGACCCGCGCCGATGCTGGCTCGACCAGAGCTTGGCCGAGCAAGAGGCCCCCGAGGGCCACGGCAATCCTGCAACGCACGTCGTCGATCCCTTTCTGATCGTTGATCGCGGCTTCGATATCGCGGCGCGGTGGCTTCCGGCTAGAGCCCGGCACCGGTATGGCGAACCCATGACGGTCCACACGCGGTCGCAGGCCGGGACCGATATCGTGACAGGGATCGGGCGCGCGCCGGGTTGTCCGCCGGGACTCGCGCGTCGGGAGGAACCAATGCGGGATGCGTCGGCGCAGGAGCTCATGATCCTCAGCGCGCTGCAGGAATGCCGGCTGCAGCTCGAAGCCGCGCGGCAGGACGAGGCGTCCCGCGCCGCCGTGCGTCTCGAACTCGACGCGGCCCTGCGACGCGAGGCCGTGCTGAAGGCCGAGATCGTCGAGGAGCGCGAGCGCACCGAGGCGGTGCGGACAGTTCTGCTGGCGTTGAATGCCAGCATCGGCCGATTCGGGCTGCGCCGGCGCCTGTTCAAATTGCGCATCGCCCGGCTCGGGCGCGAGACCCCCGATGCCGGCCCGCAATCGGTCCGGCACCCGGTGCTGCTCGCCGAGGCGCGGCGGGTGCTTGGCCAGGATCCGACGGCGGCCGGTTAAAACGCCGATCGCCGTAAGCCGTCATCAGGCGGGACGCGCAGCGAACCCGCTGTCCGAACGCGAGCCCAGTCCAAAGGAGTTCCCCTCGGCATCGCGCGATCGATTGCGGGCGCGCGGCGGTGCATCCGTGGCTTCGAAACGGGTCACCCGCTCGGCGGCGGCGGTCGGTCAACGGATCCGCATGCCTGCGGCCGGATCGAATCGCAGTTTACTGTCCCATTTGGGCAGCGGCGCATCGGCAGGGCCGATCGCGACGCCATGCGGCCAGTCTGGCGGGCAGATGGCGACGTAGCGCGCATAGCCTCCGGTGCCGCCTCCGAACTTCGGATAGCCGATCGCAACAAGGGCGCCGGCCTCGGGCACTTGGTCGAGATGGGCGACGCCTTCTGCCTGGGCGTAACCGTTGTGCATGAGCCAGTGCTCGCCCTCCAGCGTGGGAGTCGAGTCGGTGTCCAGCGGTTCGTGTCCGTGGAACAGAATCTTGCGCTCGAGGTGCAGGAACTTGAGTGCGGCGAGCGAGACGCCGGGAAACTGCTTGAGGGTCGCGAGAGCCGGGTCCGGCCAGCGCTTCGACCAGTCGGAGCGTACGAAGACCACGGCGCCCTCCGGGATATGGCCATGGGCCGCCTCCCAGCGCGCGATGTCGGCGACTTGGAGCGAGTAGTTCGGGTCCGCCCGCACGGAATCTACGATCGAGATCACGACGAGCGGACGCACCGCGTAGGTCGGAGGAAGCTCGTCGATGGCGGGGTATTCCGGCGCCCAATGCGCGGGCGGATCGAGTTGGGTGCCGAGCTGGTCGGTGGCGAGCCGGATTTGGGTCGCCTCGAAGCCGTTCTTCTCGAAGGTGAAGGGCTCGCCCCCCTTCGCGAAATCCGGCAGATCAGCTACGGCCTGCGCCCGCGCGAAGGTGGATGGACCGAAGCCCGCCCAAACCGGGATCGCGGGCGTGATCGTATGGGTGAGATCGACGTATTTCGCGCGCTTCAAGGCGGTTTCGTAGACCGTCCACAGGGCGGTGTCGTCCGCCGCGTCCGCCGGTACGCCCAGGAGCGCGAGCCACACCATGGCCCAGGGGAGCCGGCTGGCGAGCGTTCGATGCCGGGTTCCGCTCGCGGGGGTGTTCGATGGCGATCGAAACATGGATCTCGGTTTCCGAGCTGTGTCCGGAGCGCCGATTAAGGCCCGAAACGCTACCGTCGCAAATCCCCCACCCACTTCGTTGGAACAAAGCCAAGGCGTTTCGCTGAGCGTCCGGCGTCTCGTAGCAGACGTCGTAACACAGTCATTCTGCGGAAGGTCCGGCTCTGCGAGAGGGCCGCTTTCGTCCTGCCCTGCCTTCGTTGACCGCCGGAGAGGCCAGACGTCGTCACCGCTGCCCGCCAACCCGCTTAACCGGTTGGACACCGTGTTGCCCCAAGCTGACCGCAGGGTCGCCATCGGCAGCGGTCATGACCCGGGTGGTCGGTCGAGGTACGGGCGTGATCGAGCGTCCGATCCGTTCTCCTCGCTAATCCGCCGCAATTCGCGTGCGGTAACCGGGTCGCGCCGCAATGCACGCGCGCCGGTGTCGAATCGTTCGAAGACGGAATGCATGGCCAAGGGTCGGGGCAGGATGGAGCCGAATTTCGACGTGCCGGAAGGGCGCGTCCGGGATCGCGGCGAACTCGACCTGCGCCTGTCCCCGGACGACCGGGCCGGGACAGGAGAGCGCGTGGGCAAGCGAGTAGGCGAGACGACGCGGGCCCCGGCCAAGACTCCGGCGCGCCGATCACCGAAGAAGTCCGGCCGCCGGCGGCGCTCGTGGCTCGGCCGCATCGTCTACGGCACCGTTGTGCTCGGCCTGTGGGCGGTGATCGGCATTGCCGGATTGATCGCTTACCACGCCTCGCAGCTGCCGCCGATCGACCAGCTGGCGGTGCCCAAGCGCCCGCCGAACATCGCCATCCTGGCGAGCGACGGCTCGCTGCTCGCCAATCGCGGCGAGACCGGCGGCCGGGTGGTCTCGATCAAGGAGCTGCCGCCCTACCTGCCCCGCGCCTTCGTGGCGATCGAGGACCGGCGCTTCTACCAGCATTTCGGCGTCGACCCGGTCGGCATCCTCCGGGCGATCGGCCAGAACCTGACCCGGCGCGGCGTCGCGCAGGGCGGCTCGACGCTGACCCAGCAGCTCGCGAAGAACCTGTTTCTGACGCCTGAGCGCTCCGCCTCGCGCAAGATCCAGGAGGCGATCCTCGCCCTGTGGCTGGAGCACAAGTACAGCAAGGACGAGATCCTCGAACTGTACCTGAACCGCGTCTATTTCGGTGCCGGCGCCTATGGCGTCGAGGCCGCGGCGCAGCGCTATTTCGGCAAGCCCGCCAAGGAGGTGTCGCTGGCCCAGGCGGCGATGCTCGGCGGCCTCGTCCAGGCGCCCTCGCGGCTCGCCCCGAACCGCAACCTGCCCGCCGCCCAGGCCCGCGCCGCCCAGGTGCTCGCGGCCATGCAGGAGCTCGGCTTCGTGCCGGCGCAGGACGCCAAGGTGGCGCTCGCGCAGCCGGCCCGGCCCGCCAATGCCCGCGGCGGCGGCTCGGCCAACTATGTCGCCGACCTCGTGATGGACGTGCTCGACGATTACGTGGGCAAGTTCGACACCGACATCACCGTCCAGACCACCGTGGATACGAGCCTTCAGGCCCTGGCCGAGAAGGCGCTCACCGATGAGCTGAACGCCAAGGGCACGCGCTTCAATGTCGGCCAGGGCGCGCTGGTCTCGATGCGGCCCGACGGGGCGATCCGCGCGCTGATCGGCGGGCGCGACTACGCGCAGAGCCAGTTCAACCGGGCGACCACGGCCAAGCGCCAGCCCGGCTCCTCGTTCAAGCCGTTCGTCTACCTCGCGGCCGTTGAGCACGGCGCCACCCCCGAGACGGTGAAGGACGACGCGCCGATCCGGATCGGCAACTGGGCGCCGGAGAACTACTCGCACCGCTACGACGGCCCGGTCACCCTGCGCACGGCGCTGGCGCATTCGCTCAACACCGTGGCGGTGCGGCTCGGCCAGGAGGTTGGCCCGAAGACCGTGGTGCAGACGGCGCAGCGGCTGGGCATTACCTCCCCGCTCCAGGCCAACGGCTCGATCGCCCTCGGCACCTCCGAGGTCACGCTTCTGGAAATGGTCGGCGCCTACGGGGTCTTCGCCAATGGCGGGACCGGGGTGATCCCGTACGTGGTCACATCCGTGAAGAGCGCCGCCGGCAAGGTCCTGTACAAGCGCTCCGAGAACGGCCTTGGCCGGGTCATCGACGCCAATGCCGACGGCATGATGAACGCCATGATGCACGAGACCTTCGTCTCTGGCACCGCCAAGAAGGCCGACATTCCGGGCTGGGAGCTTGCCGGTAAGACCGGCACAACCCAGGATTTCCGCGACGCCTGGTTTATCGGCTATTCGGGCACTCTCGTCACCGGGATCTGGCTCGGCAACGACGACGGCGAACTCACCAAGAAGGTCACCGGCGGTAATCTGCCGGCGGAGATCTGGAAGACCTACATGACCCAGGCGCTGAAGGGTCAGAACCCGGTGCCGCTGCCCGGCCTGAACCGCTGGCGCAAGCCGCCGCCCGAGACCACCGCCTCGGTGGCGAGCGCGGCACCGAGCGCCCCGACCGACATCCTCGGACAGATCTTTGGGGATCCGGCCGCCCCGGCGCCCCGTCAGCAGGCTCCGGCGCGCCGGGCGGCGCCGAAAGATGACCGCAACTTCGTCGAGAAGCTGTTCGGGATCGGCGAATAGCCGGGCCCGCTCAGCGGCGGATCAGGACCACGCCACCGATCAGGAGCGCGACGCCGAGCGCGCGCGGCACGTCGATCGGCCGTTGGGCGAGGCCGAGCCAACCGTAATGGTCGAAGATCACCGAGGCGAGCATCTGCCCGGTGACCAGGAGTGCCAGGAAGGTCCCGGCCCCCAGCTGCGGGACGAGGACGATCCCGAGGCCGATGAAGATCGCCCCGAACATCCCGCCGCTCCACGCCCACCAGGGAATTCGCGCCAGCATCCCGGCGGAGGGCATCGGGTCACGGGCGACCAGAGCGAAGACGACCATGCAGGCAACCCCGACGGTGAAGCTCACGACGCCCGACAGGGCGGCCGAGCTGAGCGCCGTGCGGAGATTGGCGTTCAGCGCCTGCTGGATCACGATGCTGATGCCCGCCGCGAGGGCAAGAGACGAAGGCAGGAGCAGTTTCAGCATGATGGGCGGGTGCTTTCGGTCAGAGCGGGGGTGACGGCCGCAGGGCGGCGGCGGTACCGCGATTCCCTCGCCCTGGCCAAACCTGTCACGCCACGCCGGTCGTCTCCGCCTCTCACAGCATCGGCAGCATCCGCGGGCGCGGCCCCCGCGGGAAATGCGCGTCGATCATGGCGAGTTCGGCCGGGCCGAGATGCAGGTCGGCCGCGGCGGCATTCTCGATCGCCCGTGCCGGGCGGCCGGTCTTGGGGATCGTGAAGGTGCCGGGCAGCCGCGTGAGGAAAGCCAGGGCCACCGCGTAGGGGGTCGTCCCGTGGACGCGGGCGATCCCGTCGAGGACGCGGCCTCCGGCGCTGGCCGGGTCCGGAAACTCGCCGCTGCCGAACGGTGAATAGCCGACCATCGCGACCCCGTGCTTCTCGCACCAGGGCAGCACCGCGTGCTCGATCGCGCGCTCGTTGAGGTGGTACAGGACCTGGTTGCAGGCGATCCGGTCCGGCCCCGCGATAGCGAGCACCTGATCGAGATCATCGACGTCGAAGTTGCTTAACCCCCAGGCGAGGATCTTGCCCGCCCGGCGCAGATCCTCGAATCCCGCGATCGTCTCGGCCAGGGGATGCTGCCCGGGCCAGTGCAGCAGGTAGCAGTCGAGCCGATCGGTTTTCAGCCGCCGCAGGGAGGCCTCACAGGCCCGCACGACGCCCCGGCGCGTGGCATTGCCCGGGACGACCTTCGAGACCAGGAAAACCTCCTCGCGGCAATCGGCGGTCGCCTCGGCCACGATCGCCTCGGCATCGCCGTACATCTCGGCAGTATCGATATGGGTCATGCCGGCATCGATGCCGGCCCGTAGGGCGCACACCGCGTCGGCCCGGTCCGACCCGTCGATGTGCCACGTGCCCTGGCCGATGACCGGCACGGAAACGCGTGTCGATCCGAAGCTCCTGGCATACATGGCAGCGCTCCCTTCCCGGCCGCGATGGCAGTTATTGTTTGGCGTCGACATGCAGGTCCGGGCCGAGCCCGCATCCGCCCGAGCGATGGGCGACCCGGCCTACAGGTCCGAACGCCCGCCGCGCCTTACTCGCGCCATCTTGGGGGAATGAGCAATGGGCGGTCGCCGCTCCGGTGCGAAACTTTAGGCCAGTGTCTCACGCCGCGCTCAACGAGGCTGCCAGGGTGTCCGCGATGCTGCGTGCCACGCCTCGGATGCAGCCGCTCAAGCTCAGGCCGGGCCGGAAGGCGTCGCGCGTTCCGGCCGCGCGTTCGGTCCAGTGGGAGACGCGCTGATGCTGCCGGCCCACCGGATGTTCTGGGGTCTGATCCTGCTGGCCGCCGCCGGCGCGGGGCTGCTCTACAACGTCATCTTCGCGGATGCCGCCGCGCCGCTCGCCGGCTTTACCTACGGCCTGTGCATGGGCGCCACCGTGCTGGCCTTCGACCGGGGCCTGATCCTGGCCGGGCTGCAGGCACGGATCCGGCGCCTACCGGCCTGGCTCTACGTGATCGCGGCGGAACTTGCCTACGTGCTGATGATCGTGGCCGGCAATGCGCTGGGCGGCCTGATCGTCTGGAGCCTCGGCCTCACCGGCGACGAGCTTGCCGTGGCGACCCGGATGACCGCCCGGGTCCTCGCCTACGCGCTGGCGGTGGCCGGCCTGCTCGTCTTCGTGATCCGGATGCGCGACCTCGTTGGCGGCGAGATCTTCGTGAACTTCATGATCGGGCGCTATCACAAGCCGGTCGCCGAGGAGCGGATCTTCCTGTTCCTCGACGTGGTCGGCTCGACCGCCTTCGCCGAGACGCATGGCGATCTGCGCGCGCAGGAATATCTCAGCGCGGTGTTCGCCACCCTGGCCGAGCCGGTGCGCCGCAACGGCGGCTCTGTGGACGATTACATCGGCGACCTTGCGATGGTCACCTGGCCCATGAGCCGCGGCCTGAAGGACGCACGCTGCGTCACCTGCGTGTTCGATGTCATCGACCGGATCGAGGCCGACGAGGCGGCCTGGATCGCCCGGTTCGGCACGGTGCCGAAGCTGCGCGCGGCCCTCCATGGCGGGTCGGTGGTGACCGCGGAAGTGGGCGTCGACCGCCACAAGATCGCGTATTTCGGTGATGCCGTGAACGTGACCTCGCGGATCGAGGCCCTGTGCCGTCCACTGGGCGTCGGCATCCTGATCTCGCAGGATCTCCTGGGCCGGCTGCCGCGGCTTCCGCCCGGCGTGCGGTCGCGCTCGCTGGGGGCGCACGCCCTGCGCGGGCGAGGTGCTCCGCTCGCGGTGGCGACCCTGGAGCGTGGCGCCGTCGATGCAGGTATCGCCGAGGAGCCCGCTCCCCGCCGGGTCGCGGCCGCGCGCTGATGGCTTCCTCCAAAACCGGGCCCTATACGGCGCTGACCGTCCTGAAACTGGTGCTGCGCTTCGGGCCGCCGCTGATCGGATTGGTTGTGATCGGCCGCGCGGTCATCCTCTCGATCGGCGGCGATATCGAGCACTGGCAATTCGCCCTCGGGGCGCTCCTGATCCTGGCGGGCTTCGCCTCGAAGCTGGTGCCGCGGCGATGAGCGCAGAGGAGAACCGGCCGCCGATCTACCTCGACGCCGATGCCTGCCCGGTCAAGGACGAGACCTACCGGGTCGCCGCGCGCTACGGCCTCACCGTCTATGTCGTGGCCAACAGCGTGCTGAATCTGCCGCGCGAGCCCTGGATCGTGCGCGTCGTCGTCGGATCGGCGCTGGATGCCGCCGACGACTGGATCGCCGAGCGCGCCGGCCGCGGCAGCATCGTGCTCACCGCCGACGTGCCGCTCGCCGCGCGCTGCGTGAAGGCCGGCGCGACCGTGCTGGCCTTCACCGGCAAGCCGTTCAGCGAGGCCTCGATCGGCATGACGCTGGCGACTCGGGACCTGATGCAATCCTTACGCGAGGCCGGCACCATCACGGGTGGTCCGGGCCCCTTCTCCCGCGCCGACCGGTCGTCGTTCCTGTCAGCCCTCGACCGCGCGGTGAACCGGATCCTGCGGGAGCGGCCCGCTGCCGGGTGAAGGATGGTCGGCTCCGGCCCCGGGTAACGCAAAACTGAGAACGGCCCGAGCTTTCGCCCGGGCCGTTCCCGCTTGTCGGCTGAATGACGACGGTCAGATCTTACCTTCGAGACCCATCGTATAATATTTGTGGACGATCTTGTCCTGGTTCTCGAGCAGCCAGTCGATCGACGGCTCGTTGGTCATGGCCTTCCGGATCGCCTCGGTCATGCCCTTGCGCTGGATCTCGAACAGAGCCTTGTGATCGACGGTCTCCGCCTGGATCACGCCGGGGCTCAGCCAGACCGAGCAGATGATGCCGAGGTCGTTGGCCTTGTCCTTCGGGATGTAGCCGGCCCGCACCGCGTCGAGGACGCCGTTGGCGATGGCGAACTGCACGGTGCCCATCAGGATCGAGGTGTACTTGCTCTCGGTCACGCTGACCTTGGAGACGCAAAGCGTTACCGGACGGACCATGATGTCGGTGTTGAGCAGCGCGAAGACGCGGCTGTGGCCGACGACCTGATCACCCGTCAGCGTCGCGATGGCGGTTCCGACCGGCCCGTCGAGCTCGCCGATGATGACTTCCGGCTCGGATGCGGTGTTGGGCGGGCCGCCCGCCACGAGGGCTTCGCCGGCCCGGAGGATGATGCGTTCACTCATGAAGGTAGGCTCCATCGCAAGCGGCGCCGACGCATCGCCCCAAAGTCGGTGACCGACCATCGGGCAGGGATGCGGGCGCGCGGTCTCGAGTTTCGGATATTGGTTTGGCCCAGGCCCGTGGGCCCACGATCAAATCCCGCCGCGACCGCGCTCGCTGGCGGCGCGCGACCCGGGTTCAATCGTTGGAGGCGGGGACGAGGGCCTTCAGCGCCTCGTTGACGCGATCCTGCCAGCCGGGACCGTCCTTCTGGAAATGGGCGAGCACGGCGCTGTCGAGGCGCAGGGTGACCATTTCCCGGGCCCCCGGCACCGCCGGGCGGGGAGACGCGGGCGGGGGCGGGGCGGCCGGCTTCGCGGTCGTGGCAGCCTTGAAGGCTGCCTCGGCGGCCGAGCGCGGATCGGTGAAGCGGCGGCGGTTGCGATCGTCGGCCATCGGCCCTCAGTCCTTCGCGGCAGCTTTCTTCGGCGCGACCTTCTTGGCGGCGCCCTTGGCACTCTTGCTCGCGATCTTGGCGGCGGCCTTGGCTTCCTTCTCGGCAACCTTGGCCTGAACCTCGGCAGCCTTGGTTTCGGCCTCGGCGGCCTCCTTGGCCAGTCGCAGCGAGCGGAGCTTCAGCGTCCGCTCGTCGATCGCCTTGATCGACGCATGGTGCTCGGCCATCGCCTGCGCGCCCTCGCGAGCCATGCGCTCAGCGCGCTCCGCACGCTCGGCGCGATTGTCGGCGCGGGTCTTGGCTTCGGCTTCCGCGTCGCGGATGTCCTCGGCCTCGTCGAGGTCGGTCTCAGTCTCGTCGCTCATCCTGTGCCTTTCGCCCCGGGCCAGCGGCACAGCATCCTGCGCGCAGGATCAGTGTCTGGAACGGGTCCGGCCTGTTCGAGGGGTGGAGGGGCAAGGCCGGATGATCCGCCCCGCCGCGTCGTCCTGCGACGACTGTTCGAGGCCGTGATCAGAAGCGCAATAGCACGCTCTGGCGGTCCCTGGCGAATCCGGCCGATCGGTGGAGCAGGACAGGGGAGCGTATTCGTCTCAGAACGCGGGGCGCCTGTTCAATCGAACCGCGCGTCTCTGCCTCGGCGAGCGCCGCTTAATTCCGCTCAACGCACGCGATAGTTGAGCGGGATCGTCACCGAAAGGCTCGGTTGCGTCACGCCGGGGGGCGCGGGCGGCATGCCGCCGCGCACCGCCGCCAGCGCGGCGCTGTCGATCTGGCCGACGCCGCTCGACCGGGCGAGGCCGGCGCCCGTCACCGAGCCCGAGCGCGTCACCGTGAACCGAACCATGGCGGTCCCCCCGGCGGTGCCGGCGGCGGCGCCCGGATTCATCCGGCTGTGGATGGCCGCGCTGATCGCCCCGGTCCATTGGCGCAGCGCGCTGGGATCGCTGCCCGCGGCGGCGCGGCCGGCGGCGTTCTGACGGGAGGCCGAGGCGGAGTTGCGCGCCTCCGCGCCCTGCTGAGCCTTGGCCTGCTTCGCCTTGGCTTCCCGCGCCGCCTTCAGCTTCGCTTCGCGAATCTCCTCCAGGCGTTCCTCGCGCTTCTGCTCGCGCAGCTTCTCTTCGCGGATCTTGCGAAGCTTCGCCTCGCGCTCGGCCTTGAGCTTCGCCGGATCGGGCTTGGGCTTCGGCGGATCCTCGGTCTTGGCGACCTCGGTCGGCGGCGGCGCCAGCGGTTCGGCCGCCTCGGAGGCCGAGGTGATCACCTCGCTCTGCGCCTCGACCGGGACGGCCTCCTGCGGCGGCTCGGTAACAGCCTGGGTCTCGTCGGGCTTGACCTCGGTCATCTCCAGCGGGGGCGGTTGCACGGCCTCGTCAGGCGGCAGATCCACCGGCTTGGCTTCCGGGGGCGCGGCCTGGCTCATCTGCTGCTCGGAGGGCGCCTCGGTCGCCGCATCGCTCATCACCGGTGCCAGATCGATGGAGATCTGCTGCTCGCCGGGGGGCGCAGGCGGCGTCAGCCGGTAGAACATCACGCTCACGAGCGCGACCGCGTGCAGCGCGAACGCGACCAGGAAGGCGGCGAGCAGCCCGGAGGGGCGGCGGTCGCCGGGACCTGCCGACAGATCCGTCGAAGTCAGCGTATTCATCGATTCAGCGAGCGGTCCCTGCGGGAGCGGCCGGGGCCGCCGGGGCGGGGCCGCCTGGCGACTGCGCGATCAGCGACACCTTGGTGAAGCCCGCCTGACCGACGAGACCCATCACCTGCATGATCTTGCCGTAGGGCACATCGCGATCGCCGCGCACGAGGATGACCTGGTCCTTGTCGGCGGCTGCCATTTCGCGCAGACGCGGTACGAGGCTGTCCATGGTGAACACCTCCTTGGCGATCGACGGGTTTCCGTCCTTATCGACC
This sequence comes from Methylobacterium sp. ARG-1, assembly GCF_001262595.1. Lineage (NCBI taxonomy): Bacteria > Pseudomonadati > Pseudomonadota > Alphaproteobacteria > Hyphomicrobiales > Methylobacteriaceae > Methylobacterium > Methylobacterium sp. ARG-1. The sequence goes on along the minus strand of NZ_LHCD01000006.1, from coordinate 146,870 downwards.
GTGACCTCCTGCGGCTTCTTCGATTGCGCGACCTTGGCCGCCGCGGTCTTCGGCAGCTGCACCGGTACACCGGTGGTCATCAGCGGTGCCGCGACCATGAAGATGATCAGCAGCACGAGCATCACGTCCACCATCGGGGTGACGTTGATGTCGGACATCGGCATGTCGTCGAGGTCGTCATCGTCGCTTGCGCGGATCGATGCCATCGCCATTGCGGCGTCTCCGGTTGGTTGCAGGCGGCCCCGGTCGGGCCATGGGTCTGGCCGCTCTGGGCCGGTACGGCGTCGGCGGGCGCCTCAGATCACAGGGTCGGCGCCGAGCCGCGTTGCAGCGCGACGCGCCCCGGCACCGGCCGATGGCTACTCGGCGGCGGCGCGGTGCTGCCCGGCGCCGGTCCGCTCGCGGGCGAGGCGGTCGCCCAGCAGCGAGATGTAGGAGGTGAAAGAGCTCTGGATGCCGCCGATGTCGCCCGACAGCTTGTTGTAGGCCATCACCGCCGGGATCGCGACGACGAGGCCGATCGCGGTGGCGAACAGAGCCTCTGCGATGCCCGGTGCGACCACCGCCAGCGAGGTGTCCTGGCTCCGCGCGATCGACGAGAACGAGTTCATGATGCCCCAGACCGTCCCGAACAGGCCGACGAACGGGGCCGTGGAGCCGGAGGTCGCCAGCAGCGGCAACCCGGTGCGCAGGCGCTTCATCTCGAGGCCGAGGGCGCCGCGCATGGCCCGCTCGATCCGCTCGCGCCGCTCGGCCCGCGTCTCGGTCGGATCCTGGTCGCGCCACGCGTCGATGGCGGCCTTCAGGACATGCCCGGTGAGACCCTTGTGCGCGCCGTCGAGGCTTCCGCCCGAGCGCACCAGCGTCTCGAAGGCCTTGGCCTGACGCCGGGCGGCGGCGAGCCGGATGATCTTCTCGAATACCACGGTCCAGCAGGCGATCGAGGCGATGATCAGCAGGATCATCACGCCTTTCACGATCGGGTCGGCCTGGAGGAACAGGCCGAGGAACGAGAAGTCGTGGGCGGCCTCGGCCGGGGCTTGTGTCGGGTCCATCGCGGGCTCCTGGCGTCGTGGTGTCATGCGGCCCACGGCCGCCGTCTCATCGGGATGCGGCGAAAGCCGCTGACCGCCCGGCGGCTCTCGCTGCCGGGCGGCATCGTCGCAAAGTCCGTCGGACCGGCCGCTTCAGCGGTCGAAGGCGGGTCCTGCCTTCGTCTCGGTCTCGGTCCGCTCCAGGCAGGCCTCCCGGGCGGCGTCGCCACCGTCGCAGGTCAGGACGTCGTTCAGCAGCACCCGGCCGACCTTGGCGCAGGCGATGCCCGGGAAATCGAAGATCTTCACGGTCGTCTTGCGGCCCGGAAGCGGGCCGAGTTCCACCGCCACGCGCTTCTGAGCGACCCCCTCCGGGTCGAAGGCGAACAGATCGACCTTGTAGGATTTGAGGCCGGCGCCCTTCGAATTGTCGACCACGAGGGTCACCCGGCAGGCCTCGCCCGCGGTCTCAATCTTGTTCAGCTGCAGCTTCAGCGGTGCCTTCTCGGGCGCAGCCTCCTGGGCCAGGGCCGAGACGACGAGGAGCGCCGAGAGCGCCAGGCAGGCCGCCGTGTCGAGGGCGATTCGCCCGATCCGCCGACGGTACAGAGGGACGCTCAGGGCAAGCACCAACCGATTTCCTCTTCTCTTGAGCCCGACCGTAGCCGGGGAAGGCCGCTGACGCAGCCGATTCAGTGGAGCACGACCCTGCTCGGGCACGCCGTCGGCGCCAGGCGCTCGGCTGCCTCGTCGAGGGTGGCGACGGCGGCGCGAACCGCCGCGACGAGTCGGGGCGCCGCCTCACGCCCGGTAATCGCGGCCGCGGCTTCTTCGAGATCGGCCCAGAGCCGACGCCGGGCCCGGCCGATCAGCGCCACCAGTGCGCATTCGTGGCCCGTGACCCGACAGCAGCTGGCCGGCATGAACGACCAATCGTCCTCACGCTCCGCCCGGAGCGCCCGGACGATCGCGACCACGCTGGCCACGAACCGACACCCTTCCGCAGGACCGAGGAGCTGCTCCGCACCGTCGAAGGCCGCATTCCAGCATGCAACATCACTGGTCATGTAGCCGGCCGCCACGAATCGGGCGACCGACAACGCGAGGATGTCGGCCTCGTCGCCGCACACGTCGACGACACGCTGCATTGCCGTATGACTTGCCGGACTCGAAGGCGCGCTCATCGGGGCTCCGCTGCATCCCGCTGGGTTCCGGGAAGGCTCGGCAATCGCCCGCCCAGGCCGACGATTACCAGCGGCGGCAGTAGCTATGCCGGCCTTTCGGATCAAGGCCCGGCGTGAAAATCAGAGCAGTTCCAAACTGTTAGACGAAAGCGTGGCTGTAGCGATGCTTGCTTAAAGATCCTGCTTTCCGTTGCCTGAATCTCCCGCGTCGCGGGACTTTGTGTAGCGCCGCAAGCGATCCTCGAGTGAAATTAACCCGTTCCCTTGATGGGCTTGGGGCCGCCGGCCATATCTCTCTCTTGCCGGCGGCGTTCCGCCCGGCGGAGCGCTGTCCCGTGCGGGCTCCATGGTGTCGAGGTGCTCGGAGATCCGCGGGCTGCGGCTAGTCCCAGGGTCGGAGGCCTCGCTGTGAGGATGACGGCCGCGATGACTCGACCCTCGCCCTTCGGGCATCCGTTCCTGCTCGGCTTCGACGAGATCGAGCAGGCGCTCGACCGTGTCGCGAAGGGCGCCAACGACGGGTATCCCCCGTACAACATCGAGCGTCTGCCCCGCACCGAGCGGGAGCCGGAACGCCTGCGCATCACCCTGGCGGTTGCCGGGTTCACGCGCGATCAGCTCGACGTGATGCTGGAGGACAGCCAGCTCGTCGTCCGCGGTCGGCAGGTCGAGGAGCGCGAGCGGCACTTCCTGCACCGCGGCATCGCGGCGCGGCAATTCCAGCGAACCTTTCTGCTGGCCGACGGCATGGAAGTATTGGGAGCGGATCTCGCCAACGGCCTACTCTCGATCGATCTCGTCCGGCCGGAGCCGGATCGGATCGTGCGCAAGATCGATATCGGCGCCCGCGGCTAGCCCGCGGACGATTTCGGGACCGGTATGGATCCGGCGCGACGATGCGTTAGGTCGATTGATTGGGCGCCGGGAATCCCCACATCAGCGTGGAGCCACCGGTGCCTCCGGGACCGGAGGTGGACGCTCTGCCACCCCAGGAGGGCAAGACATGACGAACTTGAACGCATCGCCCCTGACCCCTGCCGATCTCGATCCGGCCGAGTTCAACCCCGCGGATCTCGCCGCGCTGGGCGAGGGGCACATCGCCTACGTCCGACCGATCCGGTCCGATGAGGTTCGCCGCCTGTTTCCGCAGGCACCGGAATTGATGCCGGGTCTCGACCTGTTCGCCCTGCTTTCGGCGAGCGGTGAGCCGATCATGCTGGCGGATTCGCGGGACGTGGTGCTGGCCAACGCGGTCGCCCAGGATCTCCACGCCGTCAGCCTGCATTGATCCCGGCCGACCATGCCGGTCAGCCGATTCCGGCCACCGCCGCCACGAGCCGCGCGATATCCTGCGGCCGCGACAGGCGGTGGTCGCCATCGGCGATCAGGGTGAGCACCGTGCCCTCGGCCGGAAGCCGTGCAACGGTCTTGAGCGCGTGCTGGTAGGGAACATCCGGGTCGCGCATACCCTGCAGAATGTTAACCGGGCAGCCGGGATCGAAAGGTCGCTCAAGCAGCCTGTTGCGGCGACCATCCTCGATCAGCGCGTAGGTGATGGGGTCGGGTTCGGGTGCGTAGTCACTTGGCCGCTTCAGAATTCCGGACCGCATCAGCGCGACGCGCCCCGCTTCATCCAGCTGCGCCCAGATCAGGTCCTCCGTGAAGTCGAGCGCCGGCGCGATCAGGACCAGCCCCGCATTCTTCTGGCCGCTCGCCGTCCGGTCCCGCGCGGCCAGGCAGGCGATCCAGCCCCCCATCGACGAGCCGACCAGGATCGGCGGCTCCTTGACGTAGGCCGCCAGGACGGCCTGGGCGTCCTCGAGCCAGGACGAGATGGTGCAGGCGGCGAAATCCCCGCTTGATGCGCCGTGTCCCGCATAATCGAACCGCACCAGGGCGCGGTTCTGCTCCGACGCCCAGGCGTCCAGGGCCGCGGCCTTGGTGGCGGTCATGTCCGAGCGAAATCCCCCCAGCCAGACCACAGGCGGTCCTGCGCCATCGCGTGCCCTGACGGCGATGCGCCGTTCGGCCGCTCCCGTGCCGACGGTAATGAAATCCGGCCCTGTATCGGTCATCGATGCCTCCCGTAGGCCTATGTCGAGCTTGAACAAGTCCTTCCCTGACCGGGTCGGCTTCAACCTCCGTTTACCAGACCGTAAAGCGCGACCGCGATGCTGGGGCAATGGGTACAAGTATGTTGCAGATGCCGGCGAGAGGCTTGCGTCTCCACGTCGACCGAGCGCGGATGGGTGACGTGACGCGCAGCCTTTCGGGTTTCCCCGCCGAAATCGATGTTCTCGCGGGTGCCCGCGTGCTGCAGATCATCCCGGAGCTCGATGCTGGGGGCGCCGAGCGGACCACGGTCGACGTGGCCGCCGCCCTCGCGGCGGTCGGCGCCAAGGCCTTGGTCGCCACCGAGGGCGGGCGCCTCATCGGCGAGCTGCAGGCCAAGGGCGGGCACTGGCTGCGATTCCCGGCCGCCTCGAAGAACCCGGCCAGCATGGCGATCAATGTCGTGCGCCTGATGGCCCTGTGCCGGCGCGAAGGCGTGCAGATCATCCACGCCCGGTCGCGGGCCCCGGCCTGGGTGGCGCTCGGCGCCGCGCGCCGGCTGGGCCTGCCGTTCGTGACAACCTATCACGGCAGCTATTCCGGCCGCACCGGCGTCAAGGTCCTGTACAATTCGGTGATGGCCCGCGGCGACGTGGTGATCGCCAACTCGCGCTACACCGCCGACCTGATCCATCGGCTGCATGCCGAGCAGGCCGGCGATCGGGTGCGGGTGATCCATCGCGGCACGGACCTCGCCGTGTTCAATCCTGTGGCGGTGGGGGCCGGACGGGTCGAAGCCCTGCGCCGGGCCTGGAACGTGGCGCCGCATGAGCGGGTGATCCTGCTCGCCGCCCGGCTCACCGCCTGGAAGGGGCACCGGGTTCTGATCGACGCCGCCGCGCAGATGCGCGACCGGGGCGTGCCGGATCTCGCCGTGGTGCTCGCCGGCGACCCTCAAGGACGAGCCGCTTACGAGCGCGAGCTCGATGCGCTGATCGCCGCACGCGGCCTTGGCGGCATCGTCCGCCGGGTCGGTCATTGCACCGACATGCCGGCGGCGTTCCGGGCGGCGTCCGTGGTCGCCGTGCCCTCCGTCGAGCCCGAGGCTTTCGGTCGCTCGGCCGTGGAAGCCCAGGCTTTGGGCGCGCCCGTGGTCGTCTCCGATCTGGGCGCCGTCCCCGAGACCGTGCTCGCACCGCCCGACGTCTCGGCCAGCCAGCGGACCGGCTGGCGCGTTCCGCCGGGCGACGCGGCAGCACTCGCCGCGGCCCTGACCGAGGCCCTGTCGCTGGGCGCCAGCGCCCGTGATGCGCTGGTCCGCCGTGGCCGCGCCCATGTCGAGGCGAATTTCTCGCTGGAGCGGATGGCCGGCGACACGCTCGCCGTCTACGCCGAATTGCTCGGCCGCCGGCCGTGATGCGCGGACCTTACTCCGGCGCGTGGTCGTTGGCAGCGTGCGTCGCGAAGACCTCCCTGGCGACGAACAGGCCGTTGAGGGCGGCCGGGAAGCCGGCATAGACCGACATTTGTATCAGGATTTCGATGATCTCGTCACGGGTCAGGCCGACATTGAGCCCAGCCGCAATATGTACCTTTAGCTGGGGCGCAGCGTTTCCGAGAGCCGCGAGCGCTGCGATGCTTGCGATCTCGCGGCTGCGAAGATCGAGGCCAGGCCGACAGTAGATGTCGCCGAACGGAAACTCGATCAGATAGCGGGCGAAATCCGGGGCGATGTCGGCCAAGGACGCAACGACCTGCGCGCCGGCTTGTCCATCAATCTTGGCGAGGGCTCGCTGTCCACGCGCGTACCGGCTTTCGAGTGAGGGTTGGGTCTGCGTCATCCTGCTTCTCCGCTTTCGCGCCGGCATATCCGGCGATCTTGGAGTCGAGGACGAGAAGGCAGGATTGGAATTCGGCGATCCGGCGCCGGACCTTTTCGCGATGCCGTTCTAGCAATTGCCGGCGTTCTTGGCCGGTGGCGTGGCCCTGCGCCCGCAAGTTCGCGTAACGTAGCATCTCGCTGATCGGCATCCCGGTCGCCTTTAGGCGACCGAGAAACGCAATCCAAGTCAGGATCGAAGCGTCGTAGTCCCGTCGTCCCGATCGGTCCCGGTCGGCGTAGGGCAGCAGGCCGATTCGCTCGTAATAGCGGAGCGTGTGGGCCGACAAGCCGGACCGCCTGGCGAGATCCCCGATCTTCATGGACGCCTGTTCTCGTCACGACGCCTGGACAGGTACCGCTTCGAGCGCACTCCAAGTCAAGGCAGACTCCGACCGACTCCCTCAGATGCGAGGCCGATTATTTCGTGCAGCGCGCCGGCGACCCGTTGACTCTGGGCGGGCTTCCGCCAACGTAGTATGTCCGGAAGGGACCGGAGCGGCTGGCGGTCAGGAGATCCTTGGAACGGGTCATCCGGTCCGCCGTTTCGTCGTTGCAGCAGGAGATCGAAGCCATTCGTAGACCGATGAGAGCCATGCCGGCCCCGCAGAAGGACGGGCCGCGCGCCAACCGCGACATTCGCGGGGTGCGAGAAGTGCAGCTGATCGACGATACCGGGCAGAACCGCGGCGTCGTCCCCTTCTTCGACGCGCTGACCCTCGCTGAAGAGGCCGGCCTCGATCTCGTGGAGATCGCGCCGAACTCGGTGCCTCCCGTCTGCAAGCTGCTCGATTACGGGCGCTTCCGCTTCAACGAGCAGAAGAAGCAGAACGAGGCGCGCAAGCGGCAGAAGACCGTCGAGGTCAAGGAGATCAAGCTCCGCCCCGGCATCGACAAGCACGATTACGACACCAAGATGAAGTCGGTTCACCGCTTCTTCGAGGAGGGCGACAAGGTCAAGGTGACCCTGCGCTTCCGCGGTCGTGAGATGGCTCACCAGGATATCGGTCTGCGCCTCCTGGAGCGCGTGAAGAACGAGACGGCCGAGATCGCCAAGGTGGAGAGCGAGCCGATGCTCGAAGGCCGCCAGATGATCATGATCCTGGCGCCGCGCTGATCCGTTTGCCAATTGCTGTTTACGCCGCCTCCTGATCGGGGCGGCGTTCGCGTGTGTGGTGCTTCCGTCCGGGAACGCGGGTGACTATCTCCTGCCGATGGCCCTGGCTCCCGAAGAGATCGAACGCTACGCCCGCCACCTCGTCCTGGCCGAGGTAGGCGGACCCGGTCAGGCGCGCCTCAAGGCGGCCCGGGTGCTGGTCATCGGGGCCGGGGGGCTCGGCGCCCCGCTGATCCAGTACCTCGCCGCGGCCGGGATCGGCACGATCGGCATCGTTGACGACGACACCGTCTCGCTCTCCAATCTCCAGCGGCAGGTGATCCACGGCACGCCGGATCTCGGCCGGCCGAAGGTCGAGAGCGCGGCCGACGCGGTGGCGCGGCTCAACCCGCACGTGACGGTGGTCCCGCACCCGTTCCGCATCACGCCGGACAACGCCGTCGATCTGATCGCGGGCTACGATCTCGTCGCCGACGGCTCGGACAACTTTGCCACCCGCTACGCGGTCTCGGACGCCTGTTTCCACGCGCGCCGCCCGCTGGTGACGGCCGCGCTCGGCCGGTTCGACGGCACGCTCACCACCATCCGGGCGCACGAGACCGGACCCGACGGCACGCCGAACCCGACCTACCGCTGCCTGTTCCCGAATCCGCCGCCGCCGGGCAGCGTGCCTGCCTGCGCCGAGGCCGGCGTGCTCGGGGCCCTGGCTGGTGTGATGGGTTCGCTGATGGCCATGGAGGTAATCCGCGCCGTGGCGGAGTTCGGCGAGCCGCTGGTCGGACGCCTGCTGATGGTCGATGCCCGGTCGATGCGGTTCGAGACGCTGAGCTACGGCTGGGATCCGGACAACCCGCTCAGCGGCGCCTCAGCCGAGTAGGGCGCCCGGCGGCATCCACGGCCCTTCGGCCTCGAGCTTGCCGAGGCAGCATTTCTTGAACTTCTTGCCCGAGCCGCAGGGGCAGGGATCGTTGCGCCCGACATCCTTGAGCGGGTTGCGCTGCGGCTCACCCGCGCCCTCCGCGGTCCAGTCGAGGGCTTCGACCGGATCGTCGAGATAGCCGTACTGATAGGGGCCGAGGCGGTCCCGGTCCTCGGGCTTGGTCTCAGCCTTGCGCAGGGCCTCCTTGAACCAGGCCGCATCGCTGATCTCATCGGTGATCCGGCCGTCGGCCCGGGCCGCCGCAGCGCGGGGCGCGAGATCGCGGAAGCCGAGATGGGCGATTGCCTCCTCCCAGCTTACCCAGGCTGGTCCCTCCTCGACGGCCGCCTTCGCATCGTCGAACCGGACCAGCAACGCGTGCATCGCGTCGCGTTCGATGCGGCCTTCCAGCGTCAGGAAGGTGCAGGCCGACAGCAGCGCCATGCGGGTGAGATCGTCGACGGTGCTGTCGAGGATCAGCCGGAACAGGGGCTGGTGATCGCCGTCGAACAGGCTGGACACGATCTTGGACAGGGTCGCCGTCACGGCATCCCCCAGCACCGCGTCGAGCGTTTCCTCGTCCTGCCGGAGCAGCTTGAGGAGCGGCGCCAGGGCGCGGGTGTCCCGGGCATGCGCCATCACGTGCAGGCCCCAGAACAGGAGGTTCTCCTGCTCCGGCGCGAGTTCGCGCCCCTCGGCGGCGGCCTCCAGCAGCGGCAGCGTCGCCTCCGCGATCTCGACCGGATGCGCCAGCGCCTCGCGCAGGGCCTTGGTCGGCCGGTACTCGGACGCCGCCAGGTCTTCGATGAGGGCCGCGATTCGGCTCATGCCGTTCTCCTCAGCCGCGCAGGGTCGCGCCGGTCCGGCGGGAAACCTCAGCCACGATCTTGGCGCTCACCGCCTCGATTTCGGCATCGGTCAGGGTGCGCTCCACCGGCTGCAGGCGGACCGCGATCGCCACCGATTTCGAGCCTTCCGGCACGCCGGTCCCCTCGTAGAGGTCGAACACCTCGACGCCGGTGACGAGCTTGCGCTCCGCCCCCTGGGCCGCCTTGACGATATCGCCCGCCGGCACGTCGCGCCCGACCACGAAAGCGAAGTCCCGGGACAGGGGCTGGAACTCCGACAGGGCCAGGGTGGGCTTGGCCTTGGTCGGCTTGTGCTTGGGCAGCGGCAGCGCGTCGAGCACGATTTCGAACGCCACCAAGCTGCCCTTGAGGTCGAGGGCCTGAAGGGTCCGCGGATGGACCTCGCCGAACCAGCCGATCTCGGATTTCGGACCGAAACGCAGGGTGCCCGAGCGGCCCGGATGGAGCCAGGACGGCCCGCCCGCGGTCACCTGCAGGCCCCCGGTCGGCACGCCGAGGGTGCCCAGCAGCGCCAGCGCATCGGCCTTGGCGTCGAAGACATCCACGGTCTTGGCCGATCCGTCCCAGCGGCGTCCGGCGCCCGCCAGGGTGGCGCTGCCCCGCCGCACCGCGGCGGCGCGGATGCTCTGGCCCTCCGGCTGGTCCGTGGCGAAGCACTGGCCCACCTCGAACAGGGCCGCGTCCGGATAGCCGCGATCGGCGTTGCGCTGCGCCGCTCGCAGGAGCCCCGGCACGAGGCTCGGGCGCATGTCGGACAATTCCGATGCGATCGGGTTGGCCAGCACCAGATCGGCGCCGCCGCCGCCGAACAGCTCGGCATCGGCATGCGGGACGAACGACCAGGTCACCGCCTCCATCAGACCGCGGCTTGCCAGGGCGCGCTTGGCGGTGCGGGTGCGCTTCTGCATCACGGTGAGCAGCGACCGGCCGATCCCGGCGAGCCGCGGCAGGGGCTTCGGCTCGACCCGGTCGAGGCCGGCGATGCGGATGACCTCCTCGACGAGGTCGGCCTTCCCTTCCACGTCTGGCCGCCAGGACGGCGTCAGGACTTTCACCCGATCGCCGGTGCCGGAGATGTGGAAGCCCAGCGTCTCCAGGATCAGCTTGATCTCGATCCGCGGCAGCTCGATGCCGGCCAGGCGCCGCACCTCGGTCCACGGGAAATCGATGATCCGCTCGGTTTCCGGCGGCTCGCCGGCGATCGTCGCCTCGGACGGCGTGCCGCCGCAGAGATCCATCACCAGGCGCGTCGCCAGGTCCAGGCCCGGCAGCGTGAAGGCCGGATCGACTCCGCGCTCGAACCGGTAGCGCGCATCGGTGATGATGCCGAGGCGCCGGCCGGACTGGGCGATGTTGGCCGGGTCCCACAGGGCGGATTCGATCAGTACGTCCGTGGTGGTCTCATCGCAGCCGGAGGCTTGCCCGCCCATGATGCCGGCGATCGATTCGACACCGGCCCGATCGGCGATCACCACCGTGTCGTCGGTGAGGGTATGGGTGCGCCCATCCAGTGCGACGAGGCTCTCGCCGTTCTGCGCCCGCCGCACCGTCAGCTTGCCCGAGACCTTGGCGGCGTCGAACACGTGCAGGGGCCGGCCCCGGTCGAAGGTGACGTAGTTGGTGATGTCCACCAGGGCGTTGATCGGGCGAAGCCCGATCGCCCGCAGCCGGGCCTGCATCCAGGCGGGCGACGGACCGTTCTTCACGCCCCGCACCAGCCGCAGGGCGAAGAGCGGGCAGAGCTGCCGGTCCTCCGGCGCGAAGCTGAGGTCGATCTCGACCGGGCAGGGGCCTTCGCCCCGCACGCCCGGAAGCGCCTCATGCTTGAGCGTGCCGATCCCGGCCGCCGCCAGGTCGCGGGCGATGCCGTGTACCGAGGTGCAATCCGGGCGGTTCGGCGTCAAGTTGATCTCGATGACCGGGTCGTCGAGGCCGGCATAGAGCGCGTAGCCCTGGCCCACGGGCGCCTCGGCCGGCAGCTCGAGAATGCCGTCATGGTCCTCGCCGAGGCCGAGTTCGGAACCCGAGCACAGCATGCCGTGGCTCTCGACCCTGCGGATCGTGCCGACCGAGAGCGTGATCCCCTTGCCGGGCACGTAGGTGCCGGGCGGCGCGAACACCGTGACGAGGCCAGCGCGGGCGTTCGGCGCACCGCAGACCACCTGCACGGGCGCGCCCACGCCGGTCTCGACGGTGCACACCCGGAGCCGGTCGGCGTTGGGGTGCTGCTCGGCGGTCAGGATTCGGGCGACCACGTAAGGCTTGAGTGCGGCCGCCTTGTCCTCGACACCTTCGACTTCGAGGCCGATCCGCGTCAGCGTCTCTGCGATCGTGTCGAGGGACGCCTCGGTGTCGAGATGTTCCTTGAGCCAGGAGAGGGTGAATTTCATCGTTCTTCTAGGGGCGAGAGGACGAGAGGGATGATGGGACTGGTTTCCCGGTCGGTCGGGCCGACCTCCGTCGTATCACCCCGTCAAACCGCCGATCAGGCTCGGCACGTCCAGCGGCCGGAAGCCGTAATGGTCGAGCCAGCGGACATCCGCCTCGAAGAACGGCCGCAGGTCCGGCATGCCGTATTTAAGCATGGCGATGCGGTCGATGCCGACCCCGAAGGCGAAGCCCTGCACCGCGTCCGGATCGAGGCCGCAATTGCGCAGCACGTTCGGGTGCACCATCCCGCAGCCCAGGATCTCCAGCCAGTCGGTGCCCTCGCCGAAGCGGATCTCGCCGCCCTTGCGCGAGCACTGGATGTCCACCTCGGCCGACGGTTCGGTGAACGGGAAGAACGAGGGGCGGAAGCGCATCTTCACGCCGTCGACCTCGAAGAAGGCCTTGCAGAACTCTTCCAGCACCCATTTCAGGTTGGCGATGTTGGCCGCCGTGTCGATCACGAGCCCCTCGACCTGATGAAACATCGGCGTGTGGGTCTGGTCGGAATCGTGCCGGTAGGTCCGGCCCGGGATGATCACCCGGATAGGCGGCGTCTGCGAGCGCATCGTGCGGATCTGCACCGGCGACGTGTGGGTGCGCAGCACCTTGCGCGTCCCGGTATGGTCCGGCGCCAGGAAGAACGTGTCGTGCATCTCCCGGGCCGGGTGGCCGGGCGGGAAGTTCAGCGCGGTGAAGTTCAGCTCGTCCGTCTCGATATCCGGGCCCTCGGCGACGGCGAAGCCCATATCGGCGAAGATCGCGGTAATCTCGTCGATCACCTGGGTGATCGGGTGTATCCGGCCTCGCACCTCCGGGGCCTCGCGCAGGGGCAGGGTGACGTCGACCCGCTCGGAGGCGAGCCGGGCTTCCAGGGCGGCTTCGACCAGGGCGCTCTTGCGCTCCGTGACGGCGCTCTGGATCCGGTCGCGCAGGCCGTTGATCAGGGGGCCGCGCTCCTTGCGCTCCTCGGGCGTCATGGCGCCCAGCGTCTTGAGCAGGTCCGAGACGCTGCCCTTCTTGCCCAGCGCGGCCACGCGCACCGCATCGAGGGCGGCTTCGTCGGCCGCCGCCGTCACCTGGGCCAGGAGATCGCGTTCGAGGGTGTCGAGATCGGTCATCGCTGTCTTCGAGCAGGGGTGTCGGAGCCGTCGTCGCGGCGTGCTCTCGCGCGTTGTTCGTCCGCGCGCAAGCGCGCGGGGGGCGTATCGCCCCCCAGAACGACGAAGGCGCGACTCTCAGGGGAGAGCCGCGCCTTCCTGTGTCTCGCCGCAGGCCTGAGGTCAGGCGGCCTTGGCGGTGGTCTCGGGGAGGGCGGCCTTGGCCTTCTCGACCACGGCGGCAAAGCTCGCCGGCTCGTGGATCGCCAGCTCCGACAGCGCCTTGCGGTCGACGACGATGCCAGACTTGGCCAGACCGTTGATGAAGCGCGAATAGGTCAGGCCGTGCTCGCGCACCGCCGCGTTGAGGCGCTGGATCCAGAGTGCGCGGAACGTGCGCTTCTTATTCTTGCGGTCGCGATAGGCATACTGCATGCCCTTCTCGACCGCCTGCTTGGCGATGCGGATCGTATTCTTACGCCGGCCGTAATAGCCCTTGGCGGCCTTCAGAACTTTTTTGTGCTTTGCGTGACTGGTCACGCCGCGCTTCACGCGGGCCATCGGTTATCTCCTGGGTTCGACGAAAGACAGTGGCAACGGGTGTCGAAGGCTTACCGCGCGTTCGGCAGGAAGTACTTCTTCACGTTGGCGGCATCGCCCTCGAACAGGGTCGTGGTGCCGCGCAGGTTGCGGATCTGCTTGGTCGTCCGCTTGATCATCCCGTGGCGCTTGCCGGCCTGGGCGTACATCACCTTGCCGGTGCCGGTGATTTTGAAGCGCTTCTTGGCGCCTGATTTGGTCTTCAGCTTGGGCATTTGGCTCTCCGTTGCGCGAAAATCCCTCTGGCCGCCCCGCGAGGGTCGGATGAGGTGTGCGCGATGATGCTTCTGGTGGAGCAGCACGAGCCGCCACGGCAGCCCTATCGGCCGGGCGGTTCGACGCAGTGCGGCTTATGACAGAAACACGCAGCCACGGCAACGGCTTCCGGGCCGGGTCGGCGCAACCGGCCCACCACGGCGTCTACCAGCGTGAGGCCGCTCGCATCGGGGAATGCGGGGACAGCTCCCGCGGCGCACAAAACTGGTCGCGACAACCCCTCGGCGCAGGAACCATAACCTTGGCCGTCGGTTTCATTCATGTCCCGCTCAGGCCGGCAGGGTTAGACCCCCCGTCAAATACGGCCAACCAGGAGACACTTCGTGCGCATTGCCCAGATCGCTCCGTTGTCGGAGGCCGTCCCTCCGAAGTTCTACGGCGGCACCGAGCGCGTCGTCAGCTGGATCACCGAGGAACTGGTCCGCCAGGGCCACGACGTCACTCTCTTCGCCAGCGGTGATTCGGAGACGTCCGCCAAGCTCGCGGCCTGCACGCCTGAGGGGCTGCGGCTGCTCGGCTACCGCGATCACACGGCCAGCCACCTGGCCATGCTGCATCAGGTGCACCGTCGGGCCCACGAGTTCGACATTCTGCACTTCCACATCGACCTGCTTCAGTATCCGATGTTCGAGGATCTGAACCACAAGTGCATCACGACGATGCACGGGCGGCTCGACGTGCCGGACTTCATGCCCGTCTATCGCACCTTCACGGGCATGCCGCTGGTCTCGATCTCCGACAACCAGCGCGAGCCGATGCCGCCAAACGTCAACTGGCTGGCGACGATCCATCACGGCCTGCCGTCGCAGAACTGCCCATACTCCCCGGAGGCCAAGGGCGGTTACCTGGCGTTCCTCGGCCGCATCTCTCCCGAGAAGCGTCCCGATCGCGCCATCGAGATGGCGATCCGGTCCGGCACGCCACTGAAGATCGCCGCGAAGGTCGACAAGGCCGACCAGGATTACTGGGATGAGGTCATCGAGCCGATGACCCATCACCCGCTGGTCGAGTATATCGGCGAGATCAACGAGGAGCAGAAGAAGGCCTTCCTCGGAAACGCCCTAGCGCTCGCTTTCCCGATCGACTGGCCGGAGCCCTTCGGCCTGGTCATGATCGAGGCGATGTCGGCCGGTACGCCGGTGATCGCCTTCCGCAATGGCTCGGTGCCGGAGGTGATCAAGGACGGCGTGAGCGGCGTGCTCTGCCAGACCATGGACGACGCGGTCGAGGCCGTGGCCAAGGTGAAGACCATGAGCCGCGAGGGCGTACGCCGCCACTTCGAGGGTCAGTTCACCGCCGAGTGCATGGTCAAGAAATATGTCGCCGCCTACGAGGAGCTGCTCTCCCGCGGCGCCGACGTGATCCAGCTGCCGAAATCCGGTTTTACGCCGCATTACGGCGACGTGAATGGCTCTGCGCGGCCGGCGATCTCGGTCGCGGCGATGCCGGCCTGAGCACCGGCATCGGGCTTGCGAGAGACGGCCGGCCCGGCCTAGCGTCGTAAAGGCGCCTCATCCGAATGGTCACGAGGGCCGCCGCATCAGAGCCGATGCGGCGGCCCTCTCGATTCGTACCCCTCACACGCACTCGGAGACGTTCTGCATGGCGGCGGAGAATACGGCGGCCCACAATGCGGCCGCCCGGACACAGGCCAGCACCGTCACGGTGGCGCCCGGCTTCCAGGACGCCGACGATGTGCTGCCGACCTACCACATCGAGGCCCATACCTCCCTGGTCGAGCGCCCCCTGCGGGCGCTGAAGTTCGGCGAGGCGTTCGGGGTTCTGGATTCCTACGGCGATATCGGCGTCCAGCCCGGGCCGGAGGGCCTGTATTTCCAGGATACCCGCTATCTTTCCCGGCTCGAACTGACCGTGGAGGGCCAGCGCCCGCTGATGCTGTCCTCGGTGATGCAGGACGACAACGGCGCGCTCAGCGTCGACATGACGACGCCCGACATCCGTCTCGACGCCCATGACGAGACCTCGATCCCGCGCGAGACGATCGCGATCGAGCGCACGAAGTTTCTGTTCCGTGGCGCCTGCTACGACCGGATCGGCCTGCGCTCATTCGATTCCAAGTACCGCCGCCTGCGCATCGCCGTCACCTTCGACGCGGATTACCGCGACCTGTTCGAAGTGCGCGGCACCGACCGCAAGGAGCGCGGCAAGCGCGGCGTCCTGGTGGCGAGCGACCGGGAGGTGCAGTTCCGCTATGTCGGGCTCGATGAAATCGTGCGCACCACCTCGTTGCACTTCGGCCCCAAGCCGGATCTGATCGAGCCGGGCCGCGTCGCCTTCGACGTTTCCCTGCCGCCGGAGGGCCGCGCCTCCCTGTTCATTCGCGTGACCTTCGAAGCGCACCGGGCCTTCACCAAGCCGCCGAGCGGCGAGATGGTCGGCGAGGATGCGGCCGCGAAGCTGACCCTGGCGGCCAATGTCGGGGGCGCCCGGCGTGAGCCGAAGGATCTGGGCGAGGGGACAATCTTCGCCCGGGCCTACCGCGATTCGCGTCGAGATCTGCGCGAGCTGACCGCCGGGATCACCACGATCATCTCGTCGAACGACCAATTCAACGAAGGCCTGTGCCGGGCCACCGCAGACCTCTACATGCTCGCGAGCCGGACCCCCGAGGGGATCTACCCGTTTGCCGGTATCCCCTGGTATTCGACGGTGTTCGGCCGCGACGGCATCATCACGGCCCTGATGGCGCTGTGGATCGATCCGAAATTCGGCCGCGGCGTCCTGCGCTACCTCGCCGCCACCCAGGCCAAGGCGGTCGATCCCGCGGCCGATGCCCAGCCCGGCAAGGTGCTGCACGAGACCCGCCGGGGCGAGATGGCGATGCTCGGCGAGGTGCCGTTCCGCCACTATTACGGCACGATCGACGGCACGCCGCTTTTCGTGATGCTGGCGTGGGAATATTACGCGGTGACGGGCGACTTGGAGACCATCCGGGCGATCTGGCCGTCGCTCGAACTCGCGCTGGAATGGATGGATCGCTACGGCGACCGGGACGGCGACGGCTTCGTCGAATACGCCCGCGACACCGACAAGGGTCTCGAGAACCAGGGCTGGAAGGACAGCCACGATTCGATCTTCCACACCGACGGCCAGCTGGCCAAGGGCCCGATCGCCCTGTGCGAGGTTCAAGGCTACGTCTATGCCGCCAAGAACGGCATGGCCAAGCTCGCCGCGCTCCTTGGGCACGACCCGATGGCCGAGCGCCTCTCGCACGAGGCGGCCGCCCTTCGCGACCGGTTCGATGCAGCCTTCTGGAACGAAGAGATCGGCACCTACGCGCTGGCGCTCGATGGCGCCAAGAAGCAATGCGCGGTGCGCTCGTCGAATGCCGGGCACGCGCTGTTCACCGGCATCGCCAAGCCGGAGCGGGCGGCCCGGGTCGCCGAGACCCTGCTGTGCAAGGACGGCTTCAACGGCTGGGGCGTGCGGACCATCGCCAAGGGCGAGGCCCGCTACAACCCGATGTCCTACCACAACGGCTCGATCTGGCCGCACGACAACGCCCTGATCGCGATGGGGCTTGCCCGCTACGACCGCAAGCACGAGGCCGCGCGCATCTTCCAGGGGATGTTCGACACCGCGCTCTACCAGGACCAGAAGCGCCTGCCGGAGCTGTTCTGCGGCTTCATGCGTCGACGCCAGCGCGGCCCCGTCGCCTACCCGGTCGCCTGTAGCCCGCAGGCCTGGGCGGCGGCGGCGCCGTTCGCGTTCCTGGCCGCCTGCCTCGGCCTGGAGCTCGACCACGACCGCAACAGCGTCCGGCTGAAGAACCCGATCCTGCCGGGCTTCCTCGATGGCGTAACGCTCTACAACGTCAAGCTGGGGGCCTCGCGCCTGGATATCCGGTTCCAGCGCTACGACGACGACGTCACCGTGTCGGTACTGCGCCGTCATGGCGACGTGCAGGTGATCGTAACGAAATAGGCCTGCGCACCTCCCGCCGCGGCCCGGTGACGGCGCCGCGTCGGGAGGCGCCAATACTCAGGTGTCGCTGCCCGGCAAATCAAGCACGATCGCGGCGGCGTCGGCTCTCTGCCAGACCCGCCGGACCGGATAACTCCTGTCATGGCCGGGCACAGCAAGGGTGAAGGTCAGCGGCAAGCGATGCCGACGCGAGACCGAGAGCATCGCGCCGGTCGGCGACATGTCCCGCACAATGCAGGGGACCGAATCGCCGTCGGGATACTGGATCGTCGCCGGGATCAGCACGTCCCGCCGCTGGCCGTCGCGCCTGTTGACCGTCTGATCGACCGGGACGCCACCCGCCCTGCTTCCCATCTGCTCCATCCCTTCATGCGTTGATTGTTTGCGCGCAGCATGCGGACCACAGGACTGAAAAAGTCTGACCGTGCCGCCGATCAGGACTGACTTCACGCGCTTGTGTGACAGGCCGGCAATCCGGCAAACTTTAGTCGACCGGAAGCGCTCCACGTTCGGGATATTTAGAGCCCGCGCGGCGGTGATCCGGTTCTGCTCCCCGTCGGACCTCGATGCTCGGACCCGGCGCGCGGGACAGCCCGGATCTGCGCGACTTGGTGTAAGGGGCACAGCCAGCCTATCCACCTCGGGACACGCCCCATGCCGGCCGATCATTCCGCTCTGTCGCTCGCTCGAGCGCTGATCCGCTGCCCCTCGGTGACACCGGAGGATCGCGGCGCCCTCGATGTGGTGGCGCAGGCGCTGAGCGGGGCGGGTTTCTCGGTGGAGCGGCCGGTCTTCTCCGAGCCGGGCTATCCCGACACCCCGAACCTCTACGCACGGATCGGTGATCGCGGGCCGTGCCTCGTCTTCGCCGGGCACACGGATGTCGTACCGGAAGGCGACGGCGCTTGGCGCCACGGCCCGTTCGAGGCCACGGTGGCGGATGGCCTGCTCTACGGGCGCGGCGCCGCCGACATGAAGGGCGGCATCGCCTGCATGCTGGCCGCGACCCTGGCGTTCGTCGCGCGTCGGGGCGGCACGGTCCCGGGCTCGATCGCCTTCTTGATCACCGGCGACGAGGAGGGACCCGCGGTCAACGGAACGGTCAAGCTGCTCGACTGGGCCCGCGCCCGGGGCGAGCGCTTCGACCACTGCCTGCTGGGCGAGCCGACCAATCCGGGGCGGCTCGGCGAGATGATCAAGATCGGCCGCCGCGGCTCGCTCACCGGCAAGCTGACCGTGCTCGGGCGCCAGGGCCACGTCGCCTACCCGCACAAGGCCGAGAATCCGATCCCCGGGCTGCTGCGGCTCGCCTCGGCGCTGGTGGCGGAGCCGCTCGACGGCGGCACCGCCCATTTCGACGCCTCGAACCTCGAATTCACGACTATCGATGTCGGCAACCCCGCCACCAACGTGATTCCGGCGACCGCCCGGGCCACGTTCAACGTCCGGTTCAACGACGACTGGACTGCGGCCAGCCTCGGGGCCGAGCTCCGCCGGCGGCTCGAGCAGGCCGCCGGCAACGCCGTGCGCTTCAGCCTCGACCTGCAGCCCTCGAACGCCCCGGCCTTCCTGACCCAGCCCGACGCTTTCGTGGATTTGGTCTCCCGGGCGATCCAGGTCGAGACCGGCCTGACGCCGACGCTGTCGACCACCGGCGGCACCTCGGATGCCCGGTTCATCAAGGGTGCCTGCCCGGTGATCGAGTTCGGCCTGGTGGGCGAGACGATGCACCAGGTCGATGAATGCGTGGCCGTGGCCGATATCGAGCGGCTGACGGCGATTTATGAGCGGGTGCTGGAGGATTATTTTCCCGCGGAGCGCTGACCGCCTGAAGCACAGGCAGATCCCGTTCGACCGGTCTTTCCAACGCACGCCCACATCATGACATGCCCGGCGATCGCAGATCGCTGGGCCTCGAAGGAACCCTCCAGGGGTCGCACGGCCGGCTGGAAGGCTCCTTCGAGGCCTCCGCTTCGCTTCGTCACCTTAGGATGAGAGGAGGGTGGGATCTCGGACGCCGAGTATCGTCACCCGCCGGAAATCGCGATTTCGAAAAATCTCTCAGGCGTAATCCACCCCCACGAAGGTCAGCCCACAGGCCGGCGCCAGCGGCCCGCACCGGCGCTTCTCTCCCGAGGCCAGGATGTCGGCGACGTCGTCACCTGAGAGGCGTCCGCAGCCGGCCAGCATCAGCGTCCCGACCATGGCCCGCACCTGATGGTGCAGGAACGAGCGCGCGCAGGTCCTCACCACGATCTCCTCGTGCAGCGCCATCGTGGTGCGGGCTACGTCGAGCTGCTCCAGCGTCCGCACGGGGCTGTTCGCCTGGCACTCGGCCGCGCGGAAAGCGGAGAAGTCGTGGAGACCGACAAGGCGCTGGGCGGCGTCATGCATCGCATCCGGGTCGAGCGGCCAGGGCACGTGCCAGACATGGGCGCGGGTCAGGGCCGCAGGGCTGCGGCGGTTGAGGATGCGGTAGCGGTAGTGCCGGCGGATCGCCGAGTGCCGGGCGTCGAAGCTCGGCGGGACGATCTCGGCGAAGAGCACGGCCACGGGGTGCGGCCGCAGATGGGCGTTGATGGCGTCGCGGACCGTGTCGGTCGGCCAGTCCTTGGCGAGGTCGAGATGGGCAACTTGGTGGATGGCGTGCACACCGGCATCGGTCCGGCCGGCGCAGGTGAGCCGGGCATCCTCGCCGGAGAAGCGCGTCACCGCCGCCTCGATCGCGCCCTGGACCGTGGCTTCGTCGGCCTGACGCTGCCAGCCGCAGAACGGCGTGCCGTCGTATTCGATGACGAGCTTGTAGCGGGGCATCAGCCGAGATGCGTGCCGGGCGCGATGCGCGCGCCGCGCACGAACTCGGCGCCGCTGGTGCTGCCGCCCTTGCCGGCCCGGCGCAGCTCCGTCAGCCGAACCGCCCCTGTGCCGCAGGCGACCAGGCCCTCGGCATCGAGGAGCGTTCCCGGCGCGCCCGTGCCAGCGCCGGCCGCGGCGCGCAGGACCTTCACCCGCTCCGGCCCCTTGCGGAGATCAACCGCGAAGAACGCCCCCGGGAACGGCGACAGGCCGTTGATCCGGTTCGCGACCTCCACGGCCGGAAGCAACCAATCGATCCGCGCCTCGTCGTTGCTGATCTTGTGCGCGTAGACGACGCCCTCCGCCGCCTGCGGCGTGAAGGTCAGGGCGCCCCGGTCCAGGCGCTCGAGGGCCTGGGACATCAGCTCGGCCCCGAGCGGCATCAGGGCGTCGTGCAATTCGCCGGCGGTCATGCCCGGCGCGATCGGAACGCGTCCCTCCAGGGCGACGGGGCCGGTATCGAGCCCGGCCTCCATGCGCATGATGCCGACGCCGCTCTCGGCGTCTCCAGCCATCACGGCGCGCTGGATCGGCGCGGCTCCCCGCCAGCGCGGCAGCAGCGATCCATGCAGGTTGAGGCAGCCGTGCCTCGGCACATCCAGGATCGCCTGCGGCAGCAGCATCCCGTACGCGACCACGACGGCGACGTCGGCCCGGTGCCCGGCGAAGGTTGCGGCGGCGTCCGGGCTGCGCAGGCTTGCCGGCGTCAGGACCGGAATGCCGAGACTGTCGGCCAGCGCGTGGACCGGCGAGGGCCGCAGACTCATCCCGCGGCCGGCCTTGGCGGGCGCTCGGGTGTAGACGGCGGCGATATCGTGACCGTCCTGCGCAAGCCGCGCCAGTGTTGGCACCGCGAAATCCGGCGTGCCCATGAAGACGACGCGCATCGGGGGTCAGGCCGCGTCGCGCTTGGCCGCCTTGGTGAAGCGCTTGATCACCCGGTCGCGCTTCAGCTTCGAGATGTGATCGATGAACAGCACGCCGTTCAGGTGGTCGATCTCGTGCTGGATGCAGGTCGCCAGGAGGCCGTCGGCCTCGATCTCCTGCTCCCGGCCCTCGATGTCGCGGAACTTCACCCGCACCCGGTCCGGCCGCTCGACTTCGGCGTAATATTCCGGGATCGACAGGCAGCCCTCGTCGTAGACCCGCTTCTCCTCCGAGGACCAGACGATCTCGGGATCGATGAAGACCCGCGGCTCGCGCACGCCCTCTTCCTTCGAGGTGTCGATGGTCACGACCCGCTTGGCGACGCCGACCTGGATCGCCGCGAGCCCGACGCCCGGGGCGTCGTACATCGTCTCGAACATGTCGGCCACGAGGGTGCGGATCTCGGGCGTGATCGGTCCGACCGGCTCCGAGGTGCGGCGCAGGACGGCGTCGGGGAGGATGACGAGCGGACGGATGGTCATGGCGGAAACCGGCAAGGGGAGCGCCACAGACGCGGACTCCGGGGATTCCGAGGCAATATGGCGTGGGTCGGGGCCGGTCAAATACCGCTTCTACAGGTCGCCGCGACACCGCGCCGGCAAAACCCTCAGAAGGTGGTGCGACTGCGGATCGCCGCGGTGAGCGTGCCCTCGTCGAGATAGTCGAGCTCGCCGCCGACCGGGACGCCGTGGGCGAGGCGGGTCACCTTGCGGTCGAGGTGCCGGATCGACTCGGTAACGTAATGGGCAGTGGTCTGGCCGTCGACGGTGGCGTTCAGCGCCAGGATGATCTCCTTCACCGCCGGATCGGCCGCGCGCTCCACGAGGCTCGCCAGGTTGAGATGCTCGGGCCGCACGCCGTCCAAGGCCGACAGGACGCCACCGAGCACGTGGTAGCGCGATTTGACCGCTCCGGACCGCTCCAGGGCCCAGAGGTCCGACACGTCCTCCACCACCACTAGGGTCGAGGGATCCCGCTCGGTGTCGCGGCAGATCGTGCATGGCTCGGAGGTGTCGACGTTGCCGCAACTGGAGCAGACCACGATGCGCTCGGCCGCCACCCGCATGGCGTCGGCCAGCGGGGCGAGCAGCGTCTCGCGCTTCTTAATGAGCTGGAGCGCGGCCCGCCGCGCCGAGCGCGGTCCCAGGCCCGGCATCCGGGACAGAAGCTGGATCAGGCGCTCGATTTCGGGGCCAGCGACGGCTTGGGGCATCGTGCCTCTGGGGCGGGGAATTGCTGAATGGGCGTCTGCGGAACGTTCGGCAGGGCATAGCCGCCCCCCGGCGGTGCGCAAGAGCGCATCTCCGCCCACCCCGATCTGGTCGTTCGGGCCGATGAGCCTGCGCGGTGCCGAAGAACATCCGTCCGCCGACTGTTACAACGGCGGCGTCCTGCGATCATCACCGGGGTCAAACGACTGCGCTCGCGTTGCAGGCCCCCCGCGACACCCGGTAAGACGGCAACGCTTGGTCGCCTATCCAGTATGGGACGGACGAGCGACCGGGGAACGGAGATCCAGCGTGCGGCGGACCTGTACGACCGCACGGACGTCCCCCGGGTAGTCCCGGACTCCGCTGGCGTCCGGTCATGTCGCGTCGACGGCACGAACAGGGGCCCCGGGAGATACGCTCTTGACTAATATCGGTGATTACAACGCGGCCCACGGTGCCGACGCCGCCGGCTTCCGCGGCCTCAAGGCCGTCCGCTGGAACTTCGAGGCGCCGAGCCTCTACGAGGAGGCGCTGACCCGCAAGGAGGGCCAGCTCGCCCGCGGCGGCGCCCTCGTGGCGACCACCGGCAGCCATACCGGCCGCTCGCCCAAGGACAAGTTCGTGGTGCGCGATGCCAGCACCGAGAACGAGATCTGGTGGGACAACAACGGCGCGATCACGCCGGAGCAGTTCGAGACCCTGCGCCAGGATTTCCTCAAGCACGCCGAGGGCAAGGAGCTGTTCGCCCAGGACCTCTATGGCGGTGCCGACCCGGCCCACCGGGTCAAAGCCCGGGTGTTCACCGAGTACGCCTGGCACTCGCTGTTCATCCGCAACCTGCTGATCCGGCCGGACCGGTCCGAGCTCGCGAGCTACGTGCCGGACCTGACGATCATCGACCTGCCGAGCTTTGCGGCGGATCCGGCCCGGCACGGCTGCCGCTCCAAGACCGTCATCGCCATCGACTTCGCGAAGAAACTCGTCCTGATCGGCGGCTCGGCCTATGCGGGCGAGATGAAGAAGTCGGTCTTCACCTACCTGAACTACATTCTGCCGGGCCAGAACGTGATGCCGATGCATTGCTCGGCCAACGCGGCGCTCAACCCCGAGGGCGGCTCGGCGATCTTCTTCGGCCTGTCGGGCACCGGCAAGACCACCCTGTCTAACGATTCCTCGCGCCAGCTGCTTGGCGACGACGAGCACGGCTGGTCGGACGAGGGCATCTTCAACTTCGAGGGCGGCTGCTACGCCAAGACGATCCGCCTCTCGCGCAACGCTGAGCCCGAGATCTACGCCACCACCGAGCGCTTCGGCACCGTGATGGAGAACGTGGTGATCGATCCGGTCACGCGCGCGCCGAATTTCGACGATGCCTCGCTCACCGAGAACACGCGCTGCGCCTATCCGCTGGAGTTCATCGCCAATGCGAGCGCCACCGGCCGGGCCGGGCACCCGAAGAACATCGTGATGCTGACCTGCGACGCCTTCGGGGTGATGCCGCCAATCGCCAAGCTCACCGGCGCCGAGGCGATGTACCACTTCCTCTCGGGCTACACCGCCAAGGTGGCCGGTACCGAGCGCGGGCTGACCGGGCCCGAGGCGACCTTCTCGACCTGCTTCGGCGCGCCGTTCATGCCCCGGCACCCGAGCGTCTACGGCAACCTGCTACGCGACCTGATCGCAAAGCATGAAGTCGATTGCTGGCTGGTCAACACCGGCTGGACCGGCGGCGGCGTCGGCACCGGCCAGCGCATGCCGATCCGCGTCACACGCCGGCTGCTCGCCGGCGCCCTCGACGGATCGCTCGCCCAGGCCGAGTTCCGCCGCGACCCGTATTTCGGCTTTGCGGTGCCAGTCTCGGTGCCGGGCGTCGAGGCGGACATCCTCACCCCGGTCAAGACCTGGGGCAACAAGAGCGCCTTCGTCGAGACGGCGGCGCGGCTAGTGAAGATGTTCGACGACAACTTCAAGCGCTTCGAGGCCCATGTCGATCCCGACGTGCGGACCGCCGGGCCGACCGCTCAAGCGATCGCCGCGTAAGCGTCTGAACGACCGGGCGGCCCATTGTGCGGCCGCCCGTGCTTACCCGAGCCCGGCGATCAGCTTCGCAAGAAGCCTGTTCAGGATGCGCTGCTCGTCCTTGGTGAGCGGTGCCAGGACCCGGCGCTCGCCCTCGATATGGCGCGGGAGCAACGCATCGATGACCTCTGAGCCCTTCTGGGCCAGCGCGACCAGCGTCCCACGCCGATCCGACGGATGCTTCTGACGCTCGATCAAGGCGGCCTTCTCGAAGCGGTCGATCCGCGCGGTCATCCCACCCGATGAGATCATCGCGGCCTCGCACAGGGCGGTTGGCGTCAGCGCGTAGGGGGCGCCGGACCGCCGCAGCGTCGCGAGCACGTCGAACTGACCCTGCTGCAAGCCGAATTCCGCGAATACCGGCTGGCCGGCATGGGGCTGGGGCTCGGGGGCGCGCTGCTGTTTGCCGCGTCGCGCCTATAGGGTGCCGACGGGGGAGGGCTCTGGACCGGGCTCGCCCTCGCGGCGCCGCTGAGCGTCGCCGCCGGCATTATCTATCGCTCGGTGGCATGGCCCGACGATGCGTCGCCGCGCCTGTTGACGCCGATCATGGCTCTCACGGCCGCGGCGATCATCGGGGCTTATGCGGTTGCCTTCGGGATCCCGCTTATCGCTGTCCCCTCGGCCTCGACGGCCGGCCTGCTGCCGGTGCAGGCGGCGGGCATCGCGGCCACCTACGCGCTGCTCTTCGTCTTGCAGAAGCGTAGCGGCCCGGTCTGGCTCAGCCAGATCGGCTGGATCGGCGCGATCACCGGCAAGGGGCTGGCAGTGGCACTGCTGAATGAAAGCTTCTCGCCGATCCTCGCGCTGGCGATCCCGCTCATTCTGGCCGGGATCGTCTTCGTCAGCCGGCGACGGCGTTGACGAGGACGCGGCACGCGATGGCTGGACTCATCCGTCCGATCCTCGTCCTCATCCTCAGGTGCCCGCGCCAACGAACCTCGAAGGACGAGGGGAGAGATTCAGGTGGCCGTGGCCCCGAACCCGTATCCGGGCCGCCCCTAAAACGGCAGCTTCATGCCGGGCGGCAGGGGCAAGCCCTTGGTCAGCTCGGCCATGCGCTCCTGCATCGTCGCCTCGGCCTTGCCGCGGGCGTCGTTGCAGGCGGCGACGATCAGATCCTCGAGGATCTCGCGCTCGTCGGCGACCATCAGGGACGGATCGATGCTGACGCCCTTCATCTGGCCCTTGGCGCTCATGGTGACGCGCACGGAGCCGCCGCCGGAGGCGCCGGTCACCTCGATCTCGTCGAGCTCGGCCTGCAGGGAGCCCATCTTCTCCTGCATGGCCTGAGCCTGCTTCATGATGCCCATCAGGTCGCGCATGCAGCTCTCTCTCGTCGCGTGAAGATCAGTCTAGGTGGGGATGATGGCGGTGCGCCGCCATGTGCGGCCGTGCCCACTCCTCAGAAGTCGTCATCCGGGACCTCGTCCGCCGGCACCGGGTCGCCGTCGCCCGTGATCGCCGGGTCGGCGGTCGGCGGCGGCGCGGTCTCGCGGACATCGACGATCTCGGCACCGGGGAAGCGCGTCAGCACCTCGCGCACGAACGGGTCGGCGGCGGCATTCTCGCGGCGGGTCTCGGTGGCGGCCTTGACGGTGGCATCGAGGGTCGGCGCGCCCTCTTCCTTGGAGACCGAGACGGTCCAGCGCTGCCCGGTCCAGCGCAGGATCGCGGCGGCGATGTCGGTGGCCAGGCTCGACCGGCCGCCCTGGGCGAGGCGGAACTCGATCCGTCCCTCCTCGAAGCGCACGAGGTGGACGTCGCGCTCCAAAGCGGTCTTCAGGAGGATGTCGCGGTTGGCGTCCGCGAGCGCGACCAAGTCCTCGAAGCGGGCGAGCCGTGGCGCGGGCGGTGCGGCCGGCCGCTCCGCCGGGGCGACCATCGCGATCGGGGCCGGGGCCGACATCGCCACCGGTGCCGCCGCGGCGGAGGCCATGGGCGCGCCGACCGGCATCGGCCGCGGTGCGACGGCCGCCGCCGCACTCGGGCCGCCACCGCGCAGGTCGGGGATTGGCGGCAGGGGCGGACGGCCGGAGGTGGCCGGGGCCTCCTCGACGGGCGCCGCCGCGGCCTCGGCCTTCAGCTGGCGCAGGGCCTCGTCGGGGGTGGGCAGGTCGGCCGCGTAGGCGAGGCGGACGATCGCCATCTCGGCCGCCGCCAGCGGACGCGGAGCAGCCTGGACCTCTGGGATCGCCTTCAGCAAGATCTGCCAAGCGCGCGACAGGGCGCGGATCGAGAGCTTCTCCGCGAACTGGCCGCCGCGCACCCGCTCGGTCTCGCTGAGCGTCGGGTCGGAGGCGGTCTCGGGCACGACCTTCAGCCGTGTCACGAGATGGGTGAAGGCCGCGAGGTCTGACAGCACCACGGACGGGTCGGCGCCGGAATCGTACTGCGCCCGCAGCTCGGCGAAGGCCGCCGGAACGGCGCCGCGCATCACCGCCTCGAACAGGTCGAGAATCCGCGCCCGGTCGGCGAGCCCGAGCATGTCGCGCACGCTCTGGGCCGTGACCGCGCCGGCGCCGTGGGCGATGGCCTGGTCGAGCAGCGAGAGCGCGTCGCGCACGGAGCCCTCGGCGGCGCGCACGATGGCGCCCAGGGCCTCGTCCTCGGCCTCGACCTTCTCGGCCGCGCAGACCTTGGCGAGATGGGCATGCAGGACCGGCGCCTCGACCCGGCGCAGGTCGAAGCGCTGGCAGCGCGACAGGATTGTCACCGGGACCTTGCGGATCTCGGTGGTGGCGAACACGAACTTCGCGTGGGGGGGCGGCTCCTCGAGCGTCTTCAGGAAGGCGTTGAACGCCTTCTCGGAGAGCATGTGGACCTCGTCCACGATGTAGACCTTGTAGCGCGCGGAGACCGGCCCGTAGCGGATGCCGTCGATGATCGCGCGGACGTCGTCGATGCCGGTATGCGAGGCGGCATCCATCTCCAGCACGTCCATGTGCCGGGATTCCATGATCGCCGCGCAGTGCAGGCCGAGTTGCGGCATCGACACGGTCGGGCCGGTATCGGGGAGGTCGGCCCGGGCATAGTTGAGGCCACGGGCGAGGATGCGGGCGGTGGTGGTCTTGCCGACCCCGCGCACGCCGGTCAGCATCCAGGCCTGGGGTATGCGGTTGGCCGAGAACCCGTTGGCCAGGGTCCGCACCATGGCATCCTGGCCGATCAGGTCGCCGAAATTGGTCGGGCGGTACTTCCGCGCGAGCACCCGGTAGGGCGTCGCCGCGCTGGCGGGGCTTGCGAACCCGGGCAGGCCCGGCTCGTCGTCAGGCGTGCCGGTCGAAGCGTCCATGCCGTGTCGGGTCGGGCTTCCGAGCGCCAGGAAATAAGGTGGGAGGCTGGACGAAGACCCGCTCGGTCTCGTTAGGGCTGCTTCCTTCCGGACCTGACCCGGTTGGCGAGTGAAACGTCCCTCGCCAACCCCCCGCCGACTATATGGCCGGGCTCTTGGCCGAACGCAAGCGCCGGCTACTCGGCCTTGCGCTTGACCACAGCGAGGGTCTTGGGATCGAGCTTCAGGTCGAACTGCTTGCCGTTGGCGTCGATCGCATCGTCGACCTCGATCATGCCGTCGTCGAGCTCGATCTCCTTCCACTTGGTGAAGCCCTCCTGGCGGAGCATGGCCTCGACCTTGGCCTGCTGGTCGGGCGGAAGCTTCTCGTCGGCCCGGGCGGTGCCGGTGAGGCCGGCGGCCAGGGTGAGGGCGAGCAGGGGGGCGGCGAGGCGCATCGAAGTCTCCGTTTCGCAATTGCGTGCCGGCTTTGAACAGCAAGACCGCGCTCAGGTTCCCAGGAAGCCGCGATCCTCTTGAGCGCGCTTCGATTTTCCAGCACAGCTAAGGTTGCCCGACGCGCCGCGCCGGCACCGGGGTTCAGGACTGCCGACCTATGGTCACACGCGTCGCCACCGTGGCGTTCGAGGGGATCGAGGCTCGGGCCGTGGACGTGCAGGTCCAGATCATCCCGGGAAACGTCTTGTTCAACGTGGTCGGCCTGCCCGACAAGGCGGTGGCCGAATCGCGCGAGCGGGTGCGGGGCGCCCTGATTGCCTCCGGGCTGGCGCTGCCGGCCAAGCGCATCACCGTCAACCTCGCCCCCGCCGACCTGCCCAAGGAGGGCTCGCACTACGATCTCCCGATCGCGCTCGGCGTCATGGCGGCGATCGGGGCGATCCCGCCCGACGCGCTCGGCGGCTACTGCGTCCTTGGCGAACTGGCGCTGGACGGCAGCATCACGGCGGTGAACGGCGTGCTGCCGGCCGCGATCGCGGCGGGGGCGCGCGGCCTCGGGCTGATCTGCCCGGCCGCCACCGGGTCCGAGGCGGCCTGGGCCGGGGGCGACCTCGACGTGCTCGCCCCGCGCTCGCTGATCCAGCTCGCCAACCACTTCAAGGGCAGCCAAGTCATGGCCCGGCCGGAGCCCTCGGTGGCCGGCTTGGCGGGACCGTTGCCGGACCTCTCAGACATCAAGGGCCAGGAGGGGGCCAAGCGCGCCCTGGAGATCGCGGCGGCCGGTGGCCACAATTTGTTGATGAACGGACCGCCCGGATCCGGGAAATCCATGCTGGCGGCCCGGCTCCCCTCGATCCTGCCGCCGCTCACGCCCCGGGAGTTGCTCGACATCTCGATGATCCAGTCTGTGGCGGGCGAGCTGAAGGACGGCGCGCTCTCAAACCGCCGGCCGTTCCGGCAGCCGCACCATTCCGCCTCCATGGCGGCGCTCGTCGGCGGCGGCCTCGGGGCCCGGCCCGGGGAGGTGTCGCTCGCTCATGGCGGGGTGCTGTTCCTGGACGAGCTGCCCGAGTTCACGCCGCAGGTGCTCGACAGCTTGCGCCAGCCGATGGAGACCGGCGAGGTCATGATCGCCCGGGCGAACCACCGCGTGACCTATCCGGCGCGCTTCCAGCTCGTGGCGGCCATGAATCCGTGCCGCTGCGGCCAGGGTCTGGAGCCGGGCTATGCCTGCCGCCGGGGGCCGAACGAACGTTGCATGGCACAGTACCAGGCGCGGATCTCCGGGCCGATGCTCGACCGGATCGACCTGCGCATCGAGGTGCCGGCGGTCACAGCCGCCGACCTGATCCTGCCGCCGCCAGCCGAGGGCTCCCGCGAGGCCGCCGCCCGGGTCGCGGCCGCCCGCGCGCTCCAGACGAGGCGCTACACCGCTCGCGCTCTACCGGCCGCCACCACGAACGCCACCTGCCCGGCGACTCTGATCGAGGAAGTCGCATCGCCTGATTCAGAGGGGACGGCTCTGATTCGGCAGGCGGCCGAGAGCATGCGGCTCTCCGCCCGCGGCTTCCACCGGACCCTGCGGGTGGCGCGCACGCTCGCCGATCTCGACGGCGAGGCGCAGGTGCGCCGGATGCATCTGGCCGAGGCCCTGTCCTATCGCGGCCGCGGCGACGCGTCGGCGGCGGCCGCGTGAGGGCGGACCTGACCGTCACGATCGGCCAGGCCAGCGCGGCCGGGCGGAAGGAGGCCAATCAGGATTTCCACGGCGCCCTGGTGCCGTCCCAGCCGGCGCTCGGCCTAAAGGGCATCGCGGTGGCGCTGGCCGACGGGATCAGCAGCAGCGCGGTGGGTGCCCTGGCGAGCGAGACCGCGGTCAAGAGCTTCGTCAGTGACTACTACGCCACACCCGATACGTGGTCGGTGAAATCCTCGGCGCAGCGCGTGATCGCGGCGACAAATTCCTGGCTCTACGCCCAGACGCGGCGTGGTCTCGACCCGCACGATGCCGACAAGGGCTACGTCACCACTTTCAGCGCGCTGGTGCTGAAGGCGCGCACGGCGCACCTCTTCCACGTCGGCGATGCCCGGATCTGCCGCGTCGCCGGCCGGTCGCTGGAACAGCTCACCCAGGATCACCGGGTCGTGGTCTCGGCCGCGGAATCCTATCTCGGCCGCGCCCTGGGGGCGGGCGGGCATGTCGAGATCGACTACCACGCGGTGAGCATCGAGGCCGGCGACGTCTTCGTGCTCACCACCGACGGCGTGCACGAGCATGTCCGCCCCCGGGACGTGGCCGCGATGATCGCGGCGGCCGGGGACGATCTCGACGGCGCCGCCAGGGCGATCGTAGAGGCCGCGCACGAGGCCGGCAGCCCGGACAACCTGACCGTCCAGATCGTGCGGCTCGACTCGGTGCCCGAGGGCGAGCCGGCGGATCTCCTCGGCGGTGTCGAGGGGCTGGATCCCGCCCCGCTGCTCGACCCGCCGGCCGAGTTCGACGGATATCGGCTGCTGCGCACCCTGCATTCCGGCCCGCGCAGCCGGGTCTACCTCGCGGTCGACGCGGAAGCGGGGGATCAGGTCGCGCTGAAGGTCCTGTCGCTCGACCAGCGCGACGACCCGGCGCAGCGCAAGCGCTTCGCCCTGGAGGAGTGGATCGCCCGGCGGATCGACAGCCCGCACGTGCTCAAGGCCCATCCGCAGACCCGGCGCCGCAGCCACCTCTACACGGTGATGCGCTACGTCGAGGGCCAGACCCTGACGCAGTGGATGCGCGACCATGCTTCGCCCGAGCTGGAGGCGGTGCGCGGGCTGATCGAGCAGCTCGCCAAAGGTGTGCAGGCCTTCCACCGGCGGGAGATGGTCCACCAGGATCTGAGACCCGACAACGTCCTGATCGACAAGGCCGGGACTGTGCAGGTCATCGATTTCGGCGCCACCACGGTGGCCGGGGTGGTCGAAGGCGATCCCCGGATCGACGCCGCCGAGATTTTGGGCACGGTGCAGTACACGGCTCCGGAATGCTTTCTCGGCGAGCCCTCGACCGCGTCCTCCGACATTTTCTCGGTGGGCGTCATCGCTTACCAGATGCTGACCGGCCGGCTGCCCTACGGCGATCGGGTGCCCCGGGCCCTGACCCGCGCCGCCCAGCGCAAGCTCCGCTACGCGTCCGCCCGGGGCGTCCGGCCGTTGCTGCCAGTCTGGGTCGACGGGGCGCTGCGGAAGGCCGTGCATCCCAATCCCGCCCGGCGCTACCAGGCGCTCTCGGAATTCGTCCACGACCTCCGGCACCCCAACCCGGCCTTCACGGAGACGCGCCGGGCCTCGCTGCTGGAGCGGGACCCGCTGCTGTTCTGGCGTCTGCTGTCGCTGGTGCTGGGGCTCATCGCGCTGACGCTAGCCGGGATCCTGATCGCCCACCCGCCCCGATAGATGACCGCCTCAACCGTCGAGCTCCGGATACCGGCGGAAGATCCCGTCCTCGTTGAACGGGATGCGCCGGTTGCTGGCGAGATAGGCGGCGATGCGCGGACGCCGGGCCACCGCCTCGTGCAGCCGCGCAACATGGGGCGTCTCGCGCAGGGCCGCGGCGGATGCCTTGGGGAAGGCGTAACGTAGGCCGGCGACGAGCTGGAACAGGGACAGATCGGCGTAGGACAGTTTTGCGCCGACGAGATGCCTGCCGCCATTGGCCGTCAGCACCCGCTCGAAATAGCCAATGAATTTGGGGATGCGTTCGTCGCGAAAACCCTGCGCCCTGCGCAGCGCTTCCGGCTTCTGGTCCGCGTAGTAGAGGCCGACGCCGAGGGGGTGGTGGGTGTCGTGGGCCTCGTCCACCGCATCCGCAATGGTGAGCTGCAGCTGGTGCGTCCAGATCCGGTCCGGCTCGGATTCGCCGACGAGGCCGAGGCGGGGGCCGAGATAGAGCAGGATCGCCGCGGTCTGGCCGATCATGGCGGTGCCGTCGCGCAGGAATGGCGGCGCGAAGGGTGGCCGCGGGTTCTTCGGGTCGTCGAGGCGATCCAGCATCGGCTCGATGCCGCCGTGGTCATCGTCCCGGCGGGCGACGTCCACGTAGTCGGCGCCGGCCTCTTCGAGGGCCAGGCGGACGAACTCGCCGCGCCCCTGGATCATCGGCCAGTAATGCAGCTCGTAGGGCATCGCGTCTCCTCGACCGAGAAGACGCAGCACCTTGCGTGGTTCCCGCTCAGTTGGCCGGGGCGTCGCCGTCGGTGGCCTTCTCGGGCGGCGGCTCGGCGCTGGCGACCGCCTTATGGGCCAGCATCGGCTGCAGATGCTCGGCGAGCTGCTGGTCGAGGTGCTTGACGTAGGCGCCCTTGAAATAGCGCTCGCCGGTCTTGGCACCGTAGATCCGGTCATGAGCCTGGATCATCGCGGCGACCTCCGGGCGGCACAGGAAGCCGGTGATGCCCACCGCCTCGTACCAGTGGCCGGCCCGGGCCTCGGCGGTCGCCTTCGGGTTGGCCAGCACGGTCTCCGCGAAGCACTCCGTCGCCGCCTGCCGCAGAGGGGCCAGGATCTTCTCGGCTTCCGCCTGGTTCACCGCCGGAGCGGCCGGCTGGCGGTGAGGACGAGCCTGCGCGGTCGAGACGAGCGTGAGGACGGCAAAGGTGGCGAGGATCGTAGACTTCATGCGGGCGGCCTCGTCGGGTGTCCGAATGGCGTTCAGCATTCCCTCATGATTGCGTCGGGATCGCGGCTGAGGGGACGTTGCATCCGCCCGATCTCGGGCAAGATGCGGACCATTTCGCGACGCGTCAGCCGCGCCGCTCGGCCCGCCAGCGACCGCGGCATGCGACGGCGCCGGTAGCGACCCAGGTGCCGGTCCCGAACCCGTTGGGGCCGAGCCGGCCGGCGACGTCGGCGGTGGCGATACCGCTGGCGATCGAGCCGCGCACCACGCCGTTCCGGGTGACGCTGCCTTGCACCAGGAAGGCGGTCCCGACGAGCCGGGCCTGCCCGTGCTCGATCCGCACCGGGTACCGATAGGCCCGGTCGCAGGCGCCGGCCTCGGTGAGGATCTCGACGCTCCAGATGCCGTCGAACCGGTCCGGGATCGGGACGCCCCGCGGCACGGCCGCCGCGGGAATCGCGCATCCGAGGATCAGGGCGGCGCCGATCAGGCGCGCGAAACGGTGTCGGCTCATGGCGGTAGTCGGCGCAGGCAGGTTCGGGTCGTCTCAGTGGGTCGCGGGGGGCCGCATGGCGGCGCGCAGCGCACCGTCGAGCAGGGCCACCAGGTCGCAGCCGACATGCAGGAAGGCGTGCACGCCTGCGGCCTTCAGCGGATCGAGCAGATCCGCCGGTTTGCCGGCAAGATAGATCGTGCCGGCTCCAGCTTGGTTCAGGGCCTGCACGGCCGGCACGGCCTGCTCGGCGTAGATCGCGTCGGTGGAGCAGATGCAGGCGAGCGCGGCACCGGAGCCCCGGAACGCATCCGCCAGCGCGGCCGGATCGGTGAAGCCGTCGTTCGAGACGCCCTCGATGCCGCCGGCCGCGAAGGCGTTGGCCGCGAAGGTCGCCCGGGCGTTGAACGCGGAGACCGCGCCGAGATTGGCGAGGAAAACGCTCGGCCGCCGGCCGGTCTTGGCCAGGTAGGCATCGGAGGCGTCGCGCAACGCCTCGAAGGGCTCCGCCAGGCGGATCGCGGGCAGCGCATCGCAGGCGACCGCCGAGCCCGAGCCGAAATTCGAGCTGGGTCCAGCGGTGACCGGCTTCACGTCGAGGACCGTGACCGGCTTCTCGGCGAGGTTCGGGAACTCGCTCGCGCCGGTCAGCGGCGCGCGGCGGGTCGCCACGGCCTTGGCCCGGGCCTCGCGGGTCGCCTCGATGCGCCGCTGCAGCTTGCCGACGCTGAGCGAGGCGACGATGCCGCCCTCGGCCTCGATCGCCTGGAACGCCGCCCAGGCCGCCTCGGCGAGCTGGTCGGTCAGGGCCTCGAACCCGCCCGCGCCGGCGGCGGGGTCGGCGACCCGGGCGAGGTGCGATTCCTCCAGCAGCACGATCTGGCTGTTGCGCGCCACCCGGCGGGCGAAGGCGTCGGGCAGGCCGAGCGCCTGGGTGTAGGGCAGGACCGTGACCGCATCGGCGCCGCCCATGCCGGAAGCGGCGGCGGCCATGCCTGTGCGCAGGATGTTCACGAACGGGTCGCGCCGGGTCATCATCCGCCACGCGGTTTCGGCGTGGAGGCGCAGGGGCTTCGGCTCCAGACCGCAGGCCTGCTCGATCCGGGCCCAGAGCCGGCGCAGGGCGCGGAATTTCGCCACCGTCACGAACTCGTCTGCATCGGCGGCGAGCAGCACGGCGATGCGGTCGCGGGCCGTGGCGAGGTCGTGGCCGGCCGCCTCCAGGGCGCGCAGATAGGTCACGGCGGTGGCGAGCACGGCGGCAAGCTCGGCCGCCTCGCCGGCGCCGGCCTCATGGTAGGGGCGTCCGTCGGCCAGGAAGGCCCGACCGCTGAAACCCGCCGCTTCGAGGGCGGAAACGGTGGTGGCCAGCCGCGGGGCGATCTCGCTCCAGACCGCCCCGAGGCTGCCGGTGGCGGCGAGCGTCCCGACTGGATCGATGCCGAGGTCGAGATCGTAGCTGGACAGGTCCTCGCCCCGGTGCGCCGCCAGGGCCTTCACCAGGCCGGCGACTTCGAGGCCGCGGGCGCCGGCATCGAGGCGCAGGCTGATCAGCGGCAGCATCACGCCCTTCAGCAGGGCGTCGAGATCCTCAACACTGCTTACGGTGAGGCCGTAGCCGCGGGCGGCGGGCGAGCCGGCAAACACCAGAGCCAGGGCGTTGGCGCCGCCCTCGAGGTCCGTCATCGCCTGGGCGTTGGCAGCGACGATCTCGGGATGATCGACCCGCTGGGAAACCCGCCAGGGACCCGGCTCGCGGAAGGGCTGGGCGGTCGGCTCGGCCCGGGGATAGAGCGGCTCGATCCGCAGGCCGTCGCTCGTCCGGGAGACCAGCCGCTTCTCGAAATCGGCACCCTTCAGGACGTTGTCCACGAGGCCGAGCCAGCGCGCCCGGTCGGCGGGCTCGAACAGGTCGGCGAGCGGTGTGTCTTCCATCGGAACGTCCCTGGGCGCGGCGTCTTGTGCACCGCTTTCAGGGTCGTGCCTCGCACGCCGCTCGCCCGGAGGCAATTGCCCGAAGGGCGAGGATTGTTATCCGAGGATGATCAGGCCGGCGAAGCCCAGCGCGCCGACGATGATCCGCCACCAGGCGAACAGCCGGAACCCGTGGCGAGACACGTAGTCGAGCAGCACGCGGACCACGAACAGCGCCGACAGGAACGAGACGATGAAGCCGATCACGATTAGGCCGACATCGTCGCGCGACAGAAATTTATAGTTGTCGAACAGGTCCTTGGCGAAGGCGCCGGCCATGGTCGGCATCGCCAGGTAGAACGAGAACTCGGTGGCGGAGCGCTTGTCGGCGCCCATCAGCATCGCGCCCACGATGGTGGCGCCGGAGCGCGACACGCCCGGGATCATGGCGAGGCACTGGAAGATGCCGATCTTCAGGTCCATCGGCAGGGTGAAATCGTAGACGTCGGTCTTCTTCACCTCGAGGTCGGTATCGTCGATGACGAGGAGCACCAGGCCGCCGGCCACCAGGGTCGCGCAGACGATCCATGGGTTGAACAGGTAGGCCTTGATGACCTTCGAGAAGAGGCCGCCGATGATCGCGGCCGGCAGGAACGCCACTAGGATGCCGATCACGAAGCGGCGAGCCTGCGGATTCGTCGGCAGCGCGGTGGCGATGCCGATCAGCCGGCGGAAATAGACCGCGAGGATCGCCAGGATCGCCCCGAGCTGGATCAGCACCTCGAAGGTGTTGTTGGGCGAGTGGAAGCCGATGAAGTGGCCGACCAAGAGCTGGTGACCGGTGGATGAGACCGGGATGAACTCGGTCGCGCCCTCCACCAGGGCGAGCAGGACCGCCTTGCCGATGCTTGCCGGATCCATTGTCGAGCCTCGCGCCGCGGGCGCGCGACCGCCCGTCGTGAGCGGGCCGCGGACCATGGGAAAATTGCGCCCGGAGGCATCGCCCATCAGGGTTGACGGGCAGTTACCGGAACAGGCGGCGCGTGTTAAGGGCTCGGCAACGATCGAGCAATAACGCTCGCTCTGAAGTCCTGCGCGCCGAAGACCCGCGCGCCTGGGCCGACGACCGGCGCGGGACTGGCCGCGCCGTCAGACCGAGCAGTCCTGACGGCCTCAATGGCGACCCTCTACCACTTCCCCTTCTGCGCGAATTCCCGGTTCATCCGTCTCGTCCTGGCCGAGATGGGCCTGGAACCGACGCTGTTCGAGGAGCGCCCCTGGGAGCGCCGGGACGACTTCCTGCTGATCAATCCGGCCGGGTCGACGCCCGTTCTGCTGGAGCAGACCGGTCTCGTCGTGCCGGGCGCCGGGGTGATTGCCGAATATCTCGACGAGACGCGCGGGCTCGGCCTGTCCGGGCGGCGGATGCTGCCGGACGACACGGTGGAGCGGGTCGAGGTCCGGCGCCTGCTCGACTGGTTCCTGATCAAGTTCGACTCGGAGGTGACCGGCTACCTGGTCAACGAGAAGATCTCGAAGCGCTTCATGTCGGCCCACGAGGGCGGCGGCCCGCCGGACATGAACGCGATCCGGGCGGCGCGGACCAACGTGCGCTACCACCTCAAATATATCGGCTACCTGATCGCCCGCCGCCGCTGGCTTGCGGGCGACAACCTGACCTATGCCGATCTCGCGGCGGCGGCCCATCTCTCATGCGCCGATTATCTCGGTGACGTCCCGTGGGACGAGGACGAGATGGCCCGCAACTGGTATGCTCGGGTCAAGTCGCGGCCCTCCTTCCGGGGGCTGCTGGCCGACCGGGTGGCCGGCATGCCGCCGGCTGCCCATTACGCGGATCTGGATTTCTGAGCCCACGACGGACCTATTTCGGCGCCGACCTGCGTCGCCTCGTCGAGGCGCGGGCGCAGCATCTCGGCTTCTGCGGGCTGCGAATCACCTGGCCCGACCGCCTGCCGGACCTGCCCGACCGGCTGTCGCGCTGGCTGGAGGAGGGCGCCCACGGCACGATGGACTGGATGGCGGAGCGCGCCGACCAGCGCGCCAGCCCCGTCGGCCTGTGGCCCGGCCTGCGCAGCATCCTGGTCCTCGCCATGAGCTACCGCCCGGAGGACGACCCGCTCGAGCTCGTGGCCCGGACGGATCGCGGCGCGGTCGCGGCCTATGCGCGGCGCCGGGACTATCACGAAGTTTTGAAGGGGCGGCTCAAAGAGCTCGGCGGCTACCTCTCCGCCAAGGGCGATGCCCGGGTGAAGGTGTTCTGCGACACCGCCCCGGTGATGGAGAAGACGCTGGCCGAGGCGGCCGGGCTCGGCTGGCAGGGCAAGCACACGGTCCTGCTGTCGCGCGAGCACGGCAACTGGCTGCTCCTCGGGGCGATCTACACCAGCGCGGAGTTCGAGCCCGACGCGCCCGGCCGCGGGCATTGCGGCTCCTGCCGGGCCTGCCTCGACATCTGCCCGACCGACGCGTTCCCGGCGCCCTACCGCCTCGATGCCAGGCGCTGCATCTCGTACCTGACGATCGAGCATGCCGGGCCGATCGCCGACGAATTCCGGACAGCGATCGGCAACCGGGTCTTCGGATGCGACGACTGCCTCGCCGTCTGCCCCTGGAACAAGTTCGCCCGCCAAGCCGCCGATGCCCGGCTGGCGGCCCGTGCGGATCTCGAAGCGCCAGCGCTGGCCGATCTCGCCGAACTGGACGACGCGTCCTTCCGCAAACTCTTCGCCGGAACCCCGGTGAAGCGCACCGGCCGGGACCGGTTTCTGCGGAACGTGATGATCGCGGTCGGCAATTCCGGCGACCCGCGCCTGGCAGATTCGGCAATCGCGCGGCTGGACGACGCCTCGCCGCTCGTGCGCGGCATGGCGGTCTGGGCCTGCGGTCGGCTGCTGGAGCCGGACGCCGTGCGGGCGCTGCACCGGCGGCATGGGCTCGCCGAGACGGATTCGCATGTGCGCGACGAGTGGAGCGCCGCCACCGCCTTGACGGAACTTCGCCTCGGCGAGACACCCCCGGCATGAACCTCTTCATCTTCGGGCTTGGCTTCACCGGCCGCCGCTTCGCCGAGCGGGCGCGCGACCGCTTCCAGACCGTGCAGGCGACCGTCACCGATCCGGCGGCCGCGGCGCGCATCGCCGCCGAGACCGGCTTCACCATGCGGGGCTTCGGCCCGGAAGCCGACGATCCCCGCATCGCCGACGACCTCGCCGATACCGACGCGCTCCTCGTCTCGGCGCCGCCCTCCGAGCAGGGCGACCCGGTGCTGCGGCGCTACGAGGAGGCGATTGCGGCGAGCCGGATCGGCTGGATCGGCTACCTCTCGACCATCGGGGTCTACGGCGACCAGGGCGGGGCCTGGATCGAAGAGACGACGCCCCCCGCGCCGCGCAGCGCCCGATCCCGCATTCGGCTCGACGCCGAGGCGGCCTGGTTCGAGCTGGGTGCGCGCACCGGAAAGGCCGTGCAGGTGTTCCGGCTGGCTGGCATCTACGGCCCCGGGCGCAACCCGATCGTGAAGCTGCGCGAGGGCCGCTCGCAGCGCATCGTGAAGGCCGGCCAGGTCTTCAACCGCATCCATGTCGACGATATCGCGACCACGCTGCTGGCCTCGCTGAACCGTCCCCGTCCGGGCGCGGTCTACAACGTCACCGATGACGAGCCGGCCCCGCCGCAGATCGTCACCGAGCACGCCGCCGCACTCACCGGCCTGCCGCTGCCGCCCGAGATCGACTTCGAGACTGCCGACCTGTCGCCGATGGCGCGCAGCTTCTACGGCGAGAACAAGCGCGTGCGGAACCGGCTGATCCGGGACGAGCTCGGCGTCGCGCTGGCCTATCCGACCTACCGCGCGGGCCTCGCCGCGCTGAAGGACGAGGCCTGATCAGGCTTCGAGGTGGCGCGGCCGGATCAGGCGGCGGAGCAGGCCGCCGCGCGGGCCGGCCAGCATCGAGACGAGGTAGAGCGCTCCGGCGGCCAGCACGATGGCCGGGCCGCTCGGCAGATCGAGCTGGTAGGACAGGCTGAGCCCCGACACGCTCGCCACCACGGCGATCAGCATCGAGATCGGGATCAGGCCGCCGAGGTCGCGCGCCCAGAACCGGGCGGCCACTGCCGGCAGCAGCATCAGCCCGACCGCCAGAAGGGTCCCGAGCGCCTGGAACCCGCCGACGAGATTGACCACCACCAGCGCCAGGAAGGCAAGATGCACCGGCCCGCCGCTGCGGCTGACCGTGCGCAGGAACAGCGGATCGACGCATTCCATCACCAGCGGCCTGTAGATCGCGGCCAGCGCCACCAGCGTCAGCGTGCTGATGCCGCCGAGCAGGATCAGGGCGGCGTCATCCAGCGCCAGGACCGAGCCGAACAGGAAATGCATCAGGTCGATCTGCGAGCCGCGCAACGACACCAGCAGCACGCCGCCGGCCAGCGAGATCAGGTAGAAGGCCGCGAGGTTGGCATCCTCGCGCACCACCGTCGCCCGGGTGACGGCGCCGGCGAGCAGCGCCACCGCCAGGCCGGCCACCAGCCCGCCGATGGTCATGGCCGGCAGCGACAGACCGGCTACCAGGAATCCCGCCGCGGCGCCGGGCAGGATCGCGTGGCTCATCGCGTCGCTCATCAGGCTCATGCGACGCAAGGTCAGGAACACCCCGACCGGCGGCGCTGAGACCGACAGGGCGAGGCAGCCCGCCAGCGCCCGGCGCATGAACCCGAACTCGACGAACGGCGCGAGGATCGGCCCGAACGGATCGATCACGCGGCGTCCTCGTGGTGGTGATGGCTGTCCGGGCCGTGGTCGTGGCCCGATGCGACGGCCGGCTTCGGCCCGACGCACACCGCGGCATCCTCGTCCCAGGCTTCGGAGAGATTGCGCGCGCGCGCCAGATTCTCCGGCGTGAGCACCCGCGCGGTCGGCCCCCAGGCCACGGCTTCGCGGGCGAGCAGGAGTGTCGTCGGAAAATGCTCGCGCACCTGGGTGAGGTCGTGCAGGGCTGCGACGACGGTGCGGCCCTGGCCGTGCCAGAGCCGGATCAGGGCCAGCAGATCCTCGACGGTGCGGTTGTCGATGCCGGTGAACGGCTCGTCGAGGAGCATCACCGGGCAATCCTGCAGGATCAGCCGGGCGAACAGGGCGCGCCGGAACTGGCCGCCCGAGAGCGTGCTGATCGGGCGCGCCTCGAAGCCGCCGAGCCCGACCGCGTCGAGGGCCGCCCCGATCTCCGGCCGCCAGCGCTCCAGGCCACGCCAGGATCCGGCCTTCCGCCACAGACCCATGCCGGCGAGGTCCATCACGCTCAGCGGGAAGCTGCGATCGATCTCGTCGGCCTGCGGCATGTAGGCGAGGGCGCCGGAGCGATCGATATGACCCTCCAGGCAGCGGATCTCGCCGGCCATCCCTTTGAGCAGGGTCGACTTGCCGGCGCCGTTCGGCCCGACCAGGGCCAGCAGGTCGCCGGCGCGAACGGTCCCGGAGAGGTGGTGGACCGCCGGATGCCGGTCGTAGCCGAGGGTGATGCCGACCAGGCGGATCGATTCTCGTGTGGCGGGCCGGATGCTCATGCCGCGAGCGCCCAGGCGATCACGAGCCAGACCAGGGTGGAGAGCACCACGGCAAGGGCGAGGCGCGGGCCGATACCGCTGCGGAACAGGGATCGTGGGGCCGCTCGGCGTGGGGTGGCGATGGTCGGCAAGACGTCCTCGTCGCGCGCTCGGGCCGGCGCGGGGACCGTTCGGCTACTGGTGCGGTCCGGGGCGGCAGTGATACACTGTAACAAACCCGCTGGACAACCGGCGGTTTTGCGGTTGGAGCGAACATGCACCGTCACGAGGGCCACGACGCGTGCCACGGCGATGTCGCCGACATGCTCGCGCGGGCTGAGGCCGTCTGCCGCGAGCGCGGACTGCAATTCACGCCCCTGCGCCGGGAGGTGATGGAGGCGGTGGCCGAGGCCGGCAAGGCGCAGGGCGCCTACGACATTGCCGAGAAGCTCAGCGCACCGGGCAAGCGCGTGGCGCCGGTCTCCGTGTACCGCGCCCTCGATTTCCTGATGCAGCAGGGTTTGGTCCACCGGATCGCGAGCCGCAACGCCTTCATCCCCTGCGCCCACGGGCACGCTCCGGGGGAGGGCGTGGTGTTCTTGATCTGCCGCACCTGCGGCGGCGTGGACGAGGCCTCCTCGGAGGAGCTGGAGGACGGTCTCGACCGCACCCTGAAACGGGCGGGCTTCACGCCGGCCCACAGCATCCTCGAAGTCGAGGGCGATTGCGGCGCCTGCCGGGAGCGGCAGCAGGCCGGCTGACACGTCAGCGCGCGTTCTTGTAGGCCCGGCGCGACACGATCGTGAGCAGCATGATCTGGATGTCGAACCAGATCGACCAGTTGTCGATGTAGTGCAGGTCGCAGGCGACGCGCCGCTCCATGTCGAGGTCGGTCAGGGTCTCGCCGCGATAGCCGTTGACCTGCGCCCAGCCTGTGATGCCGGGGCGGACGTTGTGCCGCCGCGCGTAGAGCGCGATCCGCCGCTCGAAGCTGCGGTCATGCGCCAGGGCGTGCGGCCGGGGACCGACCAGCGACATCTCGCCCCGCAGGACGTTCAGGAGCTGCGGCAGCTCGTCGAGATTCGTCCGCCGCAGGATCGCGCCGACCTGGGTGATGCGGCTGTCGTTGCGGGTCGCCTGCTTGAACACCGCGCTGGCATCCGCCCGCATCGACCGGAACTTGAACACGCCGAAGGGCTGTTGATTGAAGCCGTAGCGCTTCTGTCGGAAGAAGACCGGGCCCGGGCTGTCGAGCTTGATCGCCACGGCGATCGCCGCCAGCAGCGGCGACAGGGACACCAGGGCGATCGCCGCCACGACCAGGTCGAGGGCGCGCTTCAGCACGATCTCGGCGATGTTGAGCGGCCGGCGGCCGATATTGATGCCGGAGACACCGCCGACCCGGGCGACCTGCATGTCGGGGAACCGGTCGAGCACGCTGCCGGGCCGGAGATGCAGGGCGGAGGGCACCCGCAGGAAGGCGTCGATACACCGCTCGACCTCGGCGGTGTCGGTCCATGGGACCAGCACGAAGACATCGTCCGGCCGCAGGAACCGCACCACCGACACGGCGAGGTCGAGATCCTCCTGCAGCTGGTCGTGCCGCGACACCGTGTCGGCGCCCGGATCGACCCGGCGCAGGTAGCTCGTGCCGACGATCCGGGAGCCGAGCTGGTCAGCCTCGTGGCTGGCATAGAAACGGGCGATGTCCTCCTCGTAGCCGACCAGGTGCACGCGGCTGGCGGAGGTGGATCCGGACGCGAGGCTGCGGCGCACCAGCCGGGTCGCCACGGTCCGGGTCATCACCAGGACGGGCAGGCCGATGACGAAGGAGGCGATCGAGACGAGGCGCGAGTAATCGTTCGTGGTCTTGGTCAGGAAGCCGACCAGCAGCACCGCCGCCCAGGCGACCAACCAGAGCGAGGCCATGCGCTGGACGTTGAGCTTCTGCGCCATGATGCCGTCGAGGCTGTAATCCTCCCGCAGCACGTTGGTCGCCACGATGATGGCGCCGAGCAGGGCGGCCAGCCGCAGGCCGCGCAGGGCCGTCACCCAAACGCTCTCGCCCCCGAAGGCCACCTGATAGCCGAATTCGACGCCCAAAATGACCGCGACGATCGCCACGATGTCGGCCACCGCCATCGACGACGACATGGCGATGCGCGCCAGCGCGCGACCGCGGCGCGGCAGGAGCGCCGACCATACGCTGCGACGGCGCTCGGCCGAGGTCGGCAAGGCCTGGAACGTCTCCGGAACCCGCTCGTGAAACATTTGGCCCGCCACGTCCCGGTTTGATCGGACTTTGTACCGGTCTGAAACACGTAAGTTTTCAGCGCCGGCATCTGCCGATGACGGAGCAAGGGGTGAGCCGCCACGGTGAGCGTTTCGGCGGCAG
This sequence comes from Methylobacterium sp. ARG-1, assembly GCF_001262595.1. Lineage (NCBI taxonomy): Bacteria > Pseudomonadati > Pseudomonadota > Alphaproteobacteria > Hyphomicrobiales > Methylobacteriaceae > Methylobacterium > Methylobacterium sp. ARG-1. The sequence continues at coordinate 103,641 of NZ_LHCD01000006.1, read as the reverse complement.
AAACGTGGCCGTTCATGTAGGCCAACGTCCGACGGTCGGCAATACATGGTAAATGCTGAGTTACCGGAATACAGACACGTGCGGCCTGGCGCAGCTCAACATCCGGATACCAGCAGTTGCGTTGGAATGTCAGATCATTGCTGACCGGTTGAATCCCCCGCCGGCGTGAAGCTTGGCGGATCTTACTGCCTTCGCGGAAATTCCGTCGCAGCGATTGCCATGCGGGGATACGGCAACCCTAAATTAAAGGGCGCCCGCCGCCGATCCGGCAGCGAGCGCCCTGAATACCGTTATAGGTCCCGTCAGACGGCGTCGGCGTGCTGCTTGGCGCCGTCCGCGCCGCCGACCGTCTGGACCATCTCGAACCCCTCGAATTGCGGATGACCGAGATAGAGCGGCTTGGTCGAGGGCGCCCGGCTATGGGCCTTGCGGAACTGCTCTGAGCGCGTCCAGGCCTCGAAATCGGCGCGCGAGCGCCAGACGGTGTGCGAGGCGTAGAGGACGTGGTCCTCCTGTTCCGGACCGCGGAGCAGATGAAACTCAACGAAGCCTTCCATCTCCCCGAGGTGGCTGTCACGGCCGAGCCAGACGGCCTCGAAGTCCTCGGTCGCATCCTTAACGACCTTGAAGCGATTCATCGCGATAAACATGGTGATCTCCGTTGCAGCACCGAATTTAGGCCCCGAACCCCGTCCGGGCGAGCCCTGCTGCGGCGACGCGGCGCGCGCCAAGGACTGCGCAGTCTTAACCCGTCGACATTTCAGCAACAATGTTTCGAAGATACGTCAGGTTAAACCACAAGATGTGGTCTTAGACTTGCGGAGCTTAACATCTTGGTGTCCAATTGCGGTACGGTTCGTATTGTGGCGCAGTCGGGGTATCGACCGACTGCTATAGGGCTCGTCGCTGACGCGGAATCTTATTCCGCGTTCGATAGCCGGGGGCAATAAGGGCCTAGAGACGCGGCCATTTGCAATGCAGTCGGCTGCTGCTCTAGCGTGTGACACAACACGTTAGGTATAGGCGCGATATGAGATTGAGGGTGTGACGGTGAAGCGGCGCGATGGCGAGGCCAGAACACCGGATCCGCAAGGGGACGTTGTTCAGAGTGTGGACAAGGACACGAACGGTCAGATGATGCCGAAACAGACCACGGACGTGGACCGTCTGGTCGGTATCCGCATCACCGCGTTGCGGAAGGCGCGAGGTCTCAGCCAGACGGCGCTCGGCAACGCCGTCGGCGTGACGTTCCAGCAGGTTCAGAAATACGAGAAGGGCCAGAACCGGGTCGGGGCTGGCCGGCTGCGCGAGATCGCGCGCCTGCTCGAGGTGCCGGTTTCCGCCTTCTTCGAGGAGAGCGAGCCGCGCGAGAACGCCCAGGAGGACGTGTTCGGCTTCCTCAGCGCCCACGGGGCGATCGAACTGCTGCGCGCTTATGCGCAGATCGAGGACGAGCAGATGCGCCGGGATGTCCTGGCGCTCGTGCGCAGCGCCGCCCGCCTCGCGCAGGCCCGCACGGCGCTGCCTGCAGCGGATCCCGCCTGAACGGCATTCCTTGTCAGACTGGTAACGCGTCTCTTGGTCCGGCCGACCGTGGGTTGTTCCGACGTATTCCGGATGCCGGTCGAGCCGAGGACTACCCCTCGTCCGCCGCGATGAGGTGGAAGAAGCTCCCACCCACCGACCCGACCCGGTGGCCGGCGAGGCCATGGTCCGTCCCCTCCGCGTCGGTAACGCGGGCCAAAGCGTTCGCCTCCGCAGCGGCGGGCGACAATTCGCTGGCATAGTGGAATTCGTGACCCACGACTCGCGCCCCGCGCCGGCCCAGCGGGCCGTCGCTGCAGAGCCGCGCGACGCGGTAGCCGAGATGCAGCTTGCGCTTCCGGTACGACGTGGCGACCGGCAGCAATCCCGCCATGGCGTGGGTGGTGCCGTCCGCATCCTCCAGCGTCTGACCGAGGACCATGTAGCCGCCGCACTCGCCATGGACCGGGCGCGTTGCCGCGAAGGCGCGCAGGCCGTCGAGGAAACGACTGGCGGCGGCGAGCTGGCCTGCATGCAGCTCGGGGTAGCCGCCCGGCAGCCAGCAGGCGTCGCAGGAATCCGGCGGCGCCTCGTCCAGGAGCGGCGAGAATGGCACGATCTCGGCTCCGGCCAGGCGCCATCCGGTCTCGAGATGCGGATAGAGGAAGCTGAACCCCGCATCCCGGGCGATTGCGACGCGCTGCCCGGGCGGGCGCGGCAGCACGCCGGCCGATGCGGGGGCCCCGCCGGCCGCGCAGGCGATCACGGCGTCGAGGTCGATGCCGGCCTCGGCGAGGTCGGCCAGGTGGTCCAGGCGTGCCTCGAGGTCAGCGGTCTCCCCGGCCTGGACGAGGCCGAGATGGCGCTCGGGTAGGACCGACGCGGCGTCGCGCATCAGCACGCCGAGGACCGGCAGCCCGACGCGCTCCATGCCGGCCTCCACTAGACGGCGGTGACGGGCGCTCGCGACCTTGTTGAGGATCACTCCGGCGATCCGGATCCGCGGATCGTAGACCTTGCAGCCCAGCGCCACCGCGGCGGCCGATTGTGCCGCGCCGGAGACGTCGACCACCAGCACCACCGGCCAGCCGTAGCGGGCGGCGATGTCGGCATTCGCGCCGGTGCGGCTTTCCGCCGCCCGGACGCCGTCGAACAGACCCATCGAGCCCTCGGCGATGACGATGTCGGCCTGCGCCGCCGTCTCGCCGGCCAGCGCGTCGAGGAGGCCGGGCGCCATGGCGAAGCTGTCGAGATTGAAGCTCGGCTGGCCGGTGGCTGCCCGGTGGAAGGCCGGATCGATGTAGTCCGGCCCGCATTTCGCGCCGCGGACGCGCAGGCCCCGCCGCCTCAACGCCCGCATCAGCGCCAGCGTGACGGTGGTCTTGCCGGAGCTCGAGCGCGGCGCGGCGACCAGAAGGCCGGGGGCGCTCAAACGGCGCTCCCCACAGTGCCGCCCGGCCGGTAGCGCCGGTCGTAATCGGGGGCGTAGAGCGCGCTCTCGCGGAAATCTGCGGCACCGAGGGCCGGCCCGACGAGGATCAGGGCGGTGCGTTCGAGCCCGGCCTCGGCGACGAGGGCCGGCAACCCGGCGAGGTCGCCGATCAGCGCCCGCTCGTCCGGCCAGGAGGCGCGGAACACCGCGGCTGCCGGGCAGGCGGCGCCGTAGAACGGGATCAGCTCGGCCGCGACTGTCTCGACCACGTGGATCGAGAGGTGGATCGCCAGCGTCGCGCCGGTGGCCGCGAAGGCCGCCAGGGTCTCCCGCTCGGGCATCGCGCTCGCCCGGCCGGAGGTACGGGTCAGCACGACGGATTGCGACACGCCCGGCGCGGTCAGCTCCCGGCGCAGCATCGCGGCGGCCGCCGCGAAGGCCGGTACACCCGGCGTCACCGTGTAGGCGATGCCGAGCCGGTCGAGCCGGCGCATCTGCTCGGCCAGCGCGCTCCAGATCGACAGGTCGCCCGAATGCAACCGCGCGACGTCCTGCCCTCGCGCATCCGCAGCCGCGATCTCCGCCATGATCGCGTCGAGGTCGAGGGGCGCTGTGTCGATGATGTGCGCGCCCGGCGGGCACCAGCCGAGGATCTCGGGCGCGACCAGGGATCCGGCATAGAGGCAAACCGGACAGGCCGCGATGCGGTCGCGGCCGCGCACCGTGATGAGGTCGGCAGCGCCGGGGCCGGCGCCGATGAAGTGGACGGTCATGGGTGCCGAGCGGTGTCGTGCGGGATCGCGAGGGCGCAGGTGGCGCCGCCGCTGGCGATGCGGGGGAGGGCGAGCCGGCTCTCGGGACCCGCCGCCGCCAGGGCCGCCGCCTCGGCCAGCGAGCCGACCCCACGCAGGCGCTCGATCCGGGCGGAGCGCGTGACCACGCGGGCGTCGCAGGCTTCCAGGGCCGGTCCCTCGACCGGGCAGGGCCACAGGCCGAATGCCGCGGCCGCTTGGCAGATGGAGGGGTCCGCTGCCCGGTCGGCAGCCGTCGCGACGGCGGCGAGATCGGTACGGCCGGCGCCGATAGTGCCGAGGGCACGGGCGATGAGCGCGGCGATCTCCTCGGCGCCCGTGCCGCGACGGAACCCGATCCCGGCGACGATCCGGTCGCTCATGGCTTGGTCCACGTCCATTGAGTGACCGGCATCGCCGGCCGCCAGCCGTGCAGGCTGCCCACCGGGCTCGCCCGATCGACCGAGAACCGGCGCAGGCTGCCGCCGTGCTCGGCGAAGGCCGCGAGCAGCGCGGCTTCGCCCTGGAGCGTCACCGCGTTGGCGACGCAGCGCCCGCCCGGCTTCAAGGCCGCGAGCGAGGCGGCCAGAATGCCCGGCTCGGAGACGCCGCCGCCGATGAAGATCGCATCCGGCGCATCCAGGCCGGCGAGTGCGTCCGGAGCCGCTCCGGTCACCACCGCCAAGTCCGGAACCCCCAGCGATTGCGCGTTCCGGAGGATCCGCTCGGCCCGCTCGGGGCGCGCCTCAATGGCGGTGGCTCGCAGGCTCGGGTGGCGCAGCATCCACTCGATGGCGATGGAGCCCGCGCCGGCCCCGACATCCCAGAGGTGCTGATCCGGATGCGGGCGGAGCGCCGCGAGCGTCAGCGCCCGGATCTCGGCCTTGGTGAGCTGCCCGTCATTCTCGAACCGGTCGTCGTCGAGGCCCGGCGCCAGCGGCAGCGCGCGTCCTCCACCTGCGACCGCGATCGCCACGGTGTTGAGCGGGTCGATCGCCGCGGGGTCGAAAGCTTCAGCCTGCGCCGTACGGATCCGCTCGCGCGGTCCGCCCATCGCTTCGAGGACCGTGATGGTCGAGGCGCCGAAGCCCCGCGCGGTGAGTACGTCCGCTAGGGCCGCCGGCGTCGTGCCGTCCCAGGACAGGACGAGGAGGCGCGCGCCCGGCTGGATATGCGGGACGATCCGGGCGAGCGCCCGGCCGTGCAGGGTGACGAGGCCGCACTCGGCCATGGGCCAGCCCAGTCGCGCGCAGGCGAGGCTGAAGGCCGAGGGTTGCGGGAAGGCCCGGATCTCGGCGGGCGGCACCAGTCGGGCGATCTCGGCGCCGATGCCGTAATGGAACGGGTCGCCGGTGGCGAGGATGCAGGTCGGCTGGCCGCGCCGGGCCAGGATCTCCGGGTAGGCCTCGTGGATCGGGCTGGGCCAGGGCCGCGTTTCGGCGTCGAGGGGCTTGGCCAGGGCGAAATGGCGCCGGCCGCCGTAGACGACCCGCGCGGCATCGAGCGCGGCGGCAGCCGCGGGCGCGAGCCCGGCCCGTCCATCCTCGCCGATGCCGACGATCGACAACCACGGGCCGCTCGACAGGGGCTCAGCGCTCATGGACAAGGCCCCGATGAGCGGCGGCGCGATGCGAATCCTGATCCTCGGCGGCACCGGCGAGGCGAGCGCCCTGGCGCGGGCCTTGGCCGGTCGGAATGAATGCGCTGTGACGCTGTCGCTGGCCGGGCGCACCGCCGCGCCGGCGCCTGAGCCGGTGCCGACGCGAATTGGCGGGTTCGGCGGTGCCAAGGGTCTCGCCGATTATCTGCACAGCGAGCGTATCGATCGCCTGATCGATGCGACGCATCCCTTCGCGGCGACCATCTCGGGCAATGCCGCCCGCGCCGCGGAGGCCGTTGGCGTGACGCTGCTCGCGATCCGCCGGCCGGTCTGGTGCCGCGCGCCGGGCGATCTCTGGACCGAGGTGGATGGCATGGAAGGAGCGGTCGCCGCTCTCGGGCCGGCGCCCCGGCGCGTGTTCCTGACCATCGGCCGCCAGGAAGCCGGCGCCTTCGCGGCGGCGCCGCACCACACCTATCTGGCGCGCACGGTCGAGCCGCTGGGCGGGGTGCTGCCGGTTCCACATCTCACCGCCCTCGAGGCGCGTGGTCCGTTCGACGCCGAAGCCGAGGCGGATTTGATGCGCGCCACCGGCACCGAGATCCTGGTCAGCAAGAATTCCGGCGGGGCGGCGACCTACGGCAAGATCGCGGCGGCTCGCGCCCTCGCGATCCCCGTCATCATGGTGCGCCGGCCCAGAAAACCCGACGTGCCGAGCGTCCCCGATGCCGCTGGCGCGCTGCGCTGGCTCGATGCCGGCGCTCATGCCGGCCCCGCGACTTTGCGCGACGTGTAGACGAAGGGCAGGCCATCGGTCCGCGGGATCAGCCGCGTGGTCGAGGCGCCGAGGATCACCATCGTGGCCATGTCGGCCGGCACGTCGCGCGCCTCGGCGAGGGTCGAGACGCGGATCGCCTCGTCCGGCCGGCTGATCGCCCGGGCGAACATCACCGGCGTCTCCGGCGCCCGGATCCCGGCGGCGAGTTCGAGGGCCGCGCCGAGCTGCCAGGGCCGCGCGGTGGAGATCGGATTGTAGAGCGCGATGACGAGATCGGCGCGCAGCACCGCTTCCAGCCGAGCGGTCACCACGGGCCAGGGTTTCAGGTTGTCCGAGAGCGACAGGGCGCAGAAATCCCCGCCGAGCGGCGCACCGAGCCGGGCCGCGGCGGCCAGCATCGCGGTGATGCCCGGCTCGACCGTGATGGCGAGGTCCCGCCAGGCGGGTTCGCCGTGCTCCACCGCCTCGAACACCGCCGAGGCCATGGCGAACACGCCGGGATCGCCCCCCGACACCACCGCCACGCGTCGGCCGGCGGCGGCGAGCTGCAGAGCATGCCGGGCACGGTCGACCTCCACGCGGTTGTCGCTGGCATGCCGGATCAGGCCTGGACGCTCGGGGACGCGGGCCACGTAAGGAAAATACCCGACCAAATCGTCCGCGGCGTCGAGGGCCCGGCGTGCGGATTCGGTCAGCAACCCGGCATCCCCGGGGCCGAGGCCGACCACCGTGAGGCTGCCAGTCACGGCCGCCGCCCCTCGCCAGGCAGGAGAACCATGGAGAAATAGGGCGCGTCGTCATCCGCCTTGTCGGCGAGCATCACCACGCGCTCGCCCGCCATGGTGCCGCGCTCGACATAGACCGCCCGGTCGATGAGCCCGGCGGCGGTGAGCGCCGCCCGGACCTTCGGCAGGTGACGGCCGAGCTTCATCAGCACGGCGGCGTCGGTGCCGCGCAGGCGTTCGGTGAGCGCGTCGAGCGGCAGCGTCGCCGGCAGGACCGTGAGGATATCGTCGCCCCACGTGATCGGCGTGCCGGCCCGGGTCCAGCAGCCGGACATGCCGGTCACGCCCGGGACCACCTCTACGGGGAAGCGGTCCTTGAGGCGCCGCCACAGATGCATGAACGAGCCGTAGAAGAACGGGTCGCCCTCCGACAGGATCGCGACGTCGCGGCCCGCGCCGAGATGGTCGGCGAGCTGTCCGGCCGCGTCGTCATAGAAGGACGCAAGGGCCGCAACGTAATCCGGGTGCTCCGGATGGATCTCGGTCGTGTAGGGATAGGCCAGCGGCATCTCGCGGGCCGGGTCGCGCAGGATCGCGTCCGCGATGGTGCGGGCGTTGCCGCGCCGGCCGCGCTTGCAGAAATGCACCAGCACAGGTGCGCGCATCAGGATGCGCTGCGCTTTTACGGTGAGCAGCTCGGGATCGCCCGGGCCCATGCCGACCCCATAAAGGGTGCCGGTCACGGCAACCGCGGGAATCTCCTCGATGGGTGCCTCGACGCGCTCGAACCCGTCCATCACTCAACCTCGCTGGCCAGCGCGTTGACCGCTGCGGCGGTCATGGCGCTGCCGCCGCGGCGGCCGTGGACGACGACGAAGGGTACGCGGCCGTCCCGGGCCAGCGCGTCCTTGGACTCGGCGGCGCCGACGAAGCCGACCGGGATGCCGATCACCGCGGCCGGGGGCGGCACGCCGGAATCGAGCAGTTCCAGCAGACGGAACAGCGCCGTCGGGGCGTTGCCCACCGCCACGATGCTGCCCGGAAGGTGCTCGCGCCATAGCTCCATGGCGGCGGCCGAGCGCGTGGTGCCGAGGCTCTTGGCGAGATCCGGCACCCGCGGATCGCCGAGGGTGCAGACGACGGGATTGTTGGCAGGCAGCCGCGTTCGGGTGACGCCGTCGGCGACCATCCGGACATCGCACAGGATCGGGGCCCCGGCCTGGAGCGCCGCGACACCGGCCTCGGCGAAGCCGTCCGACATTTCCACGTCGGCGGGGAGATCGGTCATGCCGCAGGCATGGATCATCCGGACGACCACGCGCTCGGCCGCGCCCGACCAGCGCGCGAGGTCGGCCTCGGCCCGGATCATCGCGAAGGAACGCGCGTAGATCGCGGCGCCGTCGCGGATATACTCGTAGCGAGAGGTGGCCTCCGGCTCCGAACCTGCCTGGCGCAGGGCATTCTGGCTCGCGCTCATGCCGGTCTCCTGGTCCTCCCAATCTCGGTCCTGGCGCGATCCGGCGCGAAAGCGGCGGCGAGCCCGATTGTCTCGGCCCTTCCTAACCGCTCCAGCACCGCCTCGATAGGGAGATGCATCGCCGGCTCATCGCCAGGCGCGCCGCCGATTACGGCGCCGTAAAGGCCATCCCGGCCGACGAGGGTGAGGTCCGCCGGGCCCGGCCGGGCGCAGCCCTTGGCGCAGCCGGAGACGTGGGCCGCGCTCCCGCCCACGGCGAACGGCCGGAACGCCTCCGCGACACTGGCAGCGTCCGAAAGTGTCGGCGTCGATCCGGAGGCGCAGGCGGGCGCACCGGTGCAGGCGGCGACGCTGCGCCGCGGATCGTCGGGTGCGACGATGAAGTCATCGGCCAGAGCCGCCGGATCCACCTGAGGCGCTGCCGGGAGCAGCAGCACGAAGCCGCGGGCCGGGGACAGACGGATCTCCTCCGCGCCGAGGCGGGCGGCGAGATCCACGAGGCGATCGAGGGCATCCGCCGTGCAGCGGCCGAACGGCGCATCGACGGTGAGCACTATCTGACTCGCCGCCAGCGGCGCGATGCCGGCCGGTGGAGAGAAAGGCGCAACGTCCGGAGTGACGCCACCGTGCCCCCTCTCCCATGCGGAAGAGGGGTGGGGTGAGGGGGGCGCGCTTTCCGGAGAGGTCGCATCACTCACCTTATCCCTCTCCCGCACGGGAGAGGGGACCCGCGCCTGCAACTCTTCGCGCACGGCATCCGCCAATGTGCTGAACGCATCGGACGACAGATCGCGCATCCGCCGCAAGCCGCTTCTGGCAAAGGCCTCCAGCACCGCCGCTGTCGCGGCCGGCGCCTCGTCCTCGGCACAGGTGGCCAGATCGTGAAAACCCCGCTCCGCGGCGACCGCGATCCCGAAACCGCCGGAGGCGCGGGAGAAGACGCAGGCATCGGCATCCGGCATCTGCGCACCCGGGCGGCCTTCGACCACCACCAGCGTCTTGGCCGGCAGACCCGGCACCGCGAGCCCCGCCGCCTCGATCGCGCGGGCAAGGGCCGGGACGTCGAACGTCTCAGCGGGATCGTGGCCGGCCAGGGGGCTGGTGAGCGTCAGGCGCTGCGGGCCACCGTCCGCGCGCGTGTCGCCGAGGCCGGCGGCCTCCAGCAGGCGGGCGAGCGGCGCGCGCGTCGCCTCCGAGACGCCCCGGATCTGAAGGTTGGCGCGGGCGGTGAGGTCAAGATGGCCGTTGCCGAAGCGACGCGCGCCCTCGGCCACCGCGCGGGCCTGCGGCAGGGTCAGGATCCCCAGCGGCGGATGCACCCGGGCGAGCAGGCCGTCCCCAGTAGGCATCGGCCGGCTGAGACCGGGGCACCAGCCCCGGCGCGCCGGCGCCGCGGGAAGAACGCGGCGATGGGCGGCGACGCTCATTCGGCGGCCTCCGGCATCAGCGCGTCAGCTGGCAGCGCGTTGCGCCGGCTGTGCCACAGGCCGCGGTCGCGGGCCTCGTCGAACCGCTCCAGGATCGCCCGGGTCGCTGCTGGGTTCGCCGCGCGCAGCCGGTCGAATACGTCGGGATCGGCGATCCAGGCGGCGTAGAGCCGGTCGAAGCCGGCATCGGTCACGGCATCGCTCGCGGCGGCGAGGACGAACACGGCGTCGAGACCCTGGGCCAGTTCTTGCGCGCCGCGGTATCCGTGGCGAAGCTGGGCGGTGATCCAGCGCGGATCGGCCAGGCGCGCGCGGATCAGCCGGGCGGCATCCTCCCGGGCGGTGCGGGTCTTAGGACGCTCGGGAACCGAGACGTCCAGGCTGTAGAGGGCGGGGCTGACGCCCTGGAGGGTCGCCGCGGCCGCGAAGCCGCCCATGGCATCCACCGCGGCGTCGCCGTCGAACAGGTCGCGCTCGGCCACGTCGAAGGCGTGCAGATAGGCATCCGCCGCCGCGACCCGGGTGCCGAAGTCTGCATCCGGTCCCTCGCGGTCGCCATAGGCATGGCCGCTCGCGGCGAGATAGGCCCGGCCGAGATCGGCCCGGTCGTCCCAGGCGCCGCCGAGGGCGGTGGCGGCCGTGCCGGCGCCGTAGCGGCCGGGCGCCGCGCCGTAGACCCGGGCGATGTCCTCGCCGCGGCGCCGAGCGGCGGCCAGGGGATTTTCGGCATCCTCCTCGTCCCGCTCGGCCACGGCGCGGGCGGCGCGATCCATTAGGGCGAGCGTATCCGGGAAAGTGTCGCGGAACGCGCCCGAGATGCGGACGGTCACGTCGATGCGCGGCCGGTCGAGCATGGCGAGCGGCAATACCTCGAAACCGGTGACCCGGGTGCTGGCATGGTCCCAGACCGGCCGCACGCCCATCAGCGCCAAGGCGTGGGCCACATCCTCGCCGCCGGTGCGCAGGGTCGGGGAGGCCCAGAGATCCATGACGATCCGGGCCGGGTACTCGCCCTCATCCTGCAGGTAGCGGGTCACCACCGAGGCGGCGGCCCGCTCACCCAGCAGCGCAGCGGCGCGGCTCGGGATCGCCCGCGGGTCGAGGGTCGCGAGATTGCGCCCGGTGGGCAGCACGTCGGTCCGGCCGCGCGACGGCGAGCCGGCGGGGCCCGGCGGCACGAAGCGGCCGTCGAGCGCGGCGAGCAGGCCCGCCCGCTCGCCCGCGGCGCTCGCGACGACGGCGTCCAGCGCACCGTCGCGGGCGCGTCCGAAGACGTGCAGGCCGTCGCGGAAGGTGGTCTCGCCGAGGTCGCAGAGATGGGCGTCGAGCCGGGTCAGCGCCTCCTCCATCGGTGTGTCCGGGCCAATGCCGGCGCCGTCGAGCAGCCCGGCGGCGTCCGCATCCTCCAGGATCGCGCGTGCGATCAGGCCGGCCCGGCGCGGATCGAGCACGCTGGCGGCCGAATACTCCTCCACCAGCTCGCGCAGGCGCGCGGCCTCCGGCGGCAGGGCGTGGAGGGTCGTGTCGGGGGTGAGGTGCCCGAGCGCGATCCCGCCCAGGCGGCGCTTGAGCGGCGCGGCCTCGCCCGGGTCATCGACGATGAACGGGTAGATTACCGGCAGCCCGCCGACGCAGAGCGCCGGGACGCAGTAAGGGGACAGGGCCACCGCTTTGCCGGGGAGCCACTCGGTGGTGCCGTGCGTGCCGAGCTGCACCAGCGCGTCGAAACGCCGGCGCAGGCCGAGGTGAAAGGCCAGGTAGGCGTGGGTCGGGACGCGATCCGGGTCGTGATAGCCGGCCTTGCGGTCGGAATCGCGGCCGCGGTCGGGCTGGAGGAAGAGGGCGATTTCTCCGCACGCTCCCGCGTCCGCTTCGGCATCCCTACCTTGGCCTGGGGAAGATGAGACATGTCCTCTCTCTCGTGCGGGAGTGGGGACCGGCCCTCCATCCGGCACCGGCTGGATGTGGCCGTCCGCATGAAGGCGCTGGTGCGCGGCACACGATGCAACCATCCGAAACCGGAACAGACCGTCGCGACATATCGGGTCGTCAGCTGGCTCGCCCCAGGCAGTTGCCAGGGCGTCACGCGACGCCGCGGGCAATCCGGAAAGCCAAGCAGCATAATCCGCCAGCGGGACCGTGAAGTCCGCCGCGCCCTCGGTGAGCGCCTGCATCAGCGCGGCCGGCTCCAGCGGCTCGCCGGTCGCGTAACCCGCCACGGCAAGATCGGACAGGATCGCGCGGGCGCTCTCGGGGGTGTCGAGGCCGACCGCGAAGCCAGCCCGGCCGCCCCGGGCCGGATAATCGGACAGGACGACGGCCACCCGCCGCTCGGCCCGGGGGAGGGCGGCGAGGCGCAGCCAGCCCGCCGCGCGCTCGGCCAGGGCTTCGATGCCGGCGGGATAGGAGACGGCCCGGCGCTCGGCGAAGCCGGCGACTTCCGGGGCCTCCTCCTTGAACGAGATCGGAAAGCCGGAAAGCCGGCCATCGAATTCCGGCAGTGCGACCTGCATGGCGAGGTCGGCGGCGCCGAGACCCCGGGCCGAGCCCTCCCAGGCCGCCCGGGGGGCGCCGACCGTGAAGGCCTGGAGCACCGGGCAATCGGCGCCGTCGAGGACGAAATCGATCCCGTCCTCCCGTGCCGAGAAGGCGGTGGCGGCGATGACGAGATCCGGCTTGCGGGCACGCACGGCCTCGGCGACCGCCCGGGCGGCCACCGGCTCCTTGAGGCTTGAAACCGCCATCGGCAGGACGCCGATGCCGCGGGCGCGCAGGGACGCGGCCAGGGCGACGAACGGCGCGGTATCGCCACCGAGCACCGCGGAGCGGTAGACCAGAAGCAGGGCGAGCGGGGTCGCGGTCACACGCGGGTCCGAGAGCGGCACCGCCGTCTCGGCCGCCTCGATCGCCGTATCCAGCGCGAGCACGCCGCAACCGGGACACCAGGGGAAGCCCCGTGGCAGCGGCTGCGGCGGCTCGATGGCACCGCCCGCGCCGATCCGGGCGGCGAGCAGGCGCAGCATCCGCCGCAGATTCTCCGGGCCGCCGGCACGAAAATACGCGTCGAGCTGCTGCGCGAAATCCGGATCGGTGGAGAAGCCGGCCAGCCGCGGGTCCGGCCGGTCGTCGCCTGCTAGCACCGCCAGCACGACGCCGTGCGCCCGTGCCGCGGCGGCGCAGCTTTCGATCCCGTAGCGCCAGTAATCCAGGCCGCCGAGGCAGCGGATCACCACGAGCTTCGCCCGCGACACCACGCGCTCGACATAGAGATCGACCGACATCGGATGCCGGAGCTTGGCGAGCTTGGCGAGCCGCAGGCTCGGCAGACCCGGCTCGGCGGCCTGGGCCTGCCCGATCCCGGCGAGGTCGCTGTCGGTGAACGATAGCACGACGAGGTCCCCGGGCTCCTGCCCGAGATCCACGGCCGCCTCGCCGTCATCGAGGGAGACGGTATCGATGCGAACGAGATGCATGGCGCGCCTCCTAGGCCGCGCCGAAATGGGCGCGCGCGCAGCGTCTCGGCGAGGGACCGCGCGCGACCGGCTTCATCCCGCGAGCGCCGCGGCGACGGCGCCCTGATCGAACCCCTTCAAGCCGATCACCACGAGGCGCCCGTCACGGCTCTCGCCCGCCCGCCAGGGCCGATCGAAATGGTGGACGACGCGCCGGCCAACGCCCTGCACCACGAGGCGCATGGCCTTGCCCTCGACCTCGGCGAACCCCTTGATGCGCAGGACGCCCGGAGCTTCGGCGGCTTTCTCCACGCGGGCCGCCAGGTCGCCGGCGGTGATGGCCGGGCGCACCGGGAGGGCCACGGTCTCGAAATCGTCGTGGTCGTGATCCTCGCCGTCGCCGTGATGCGAGGGGCGGGCGTCGAGATCGTTCTCGGCGGCCGCGCCGAGCCCGAGCAGGACCAGCGGGTCGATGGCGCCGTTGGCGGTCTCGACCACCTTCACGGCCCGGGGCAGATGCGCCTCGACCTCGGCGCGCACCCGCGCCCGGGTCTCGGCATCGAGCAGGTCGGACTTGTTGAGCACGACGAGGTCGGCGCAGAGGAGCTGGTCCTCGAACACTTCCTCGAGCGGGTTGTCGTGATCGACCGCCGTGTCGGCAGCGCGCTGGGCGGCCAGCGCCTCGGGATCCTCCGCGAAGGCTCCGGCGGCCACGGCCGGCCCATCGACCACCGCCACCACGCCGTCCACAGTGACCCGCGAGCGGATCGCCGGCCACTGGAACGCCTGGACCAGGGGCTTCGGTAGGGCCAGGCCGGAGGTCTCGATCAGGATGTGCTCCGGCGGCTCGGCGCGGCCGAGCAGGGTCTCGAGAGCCGGCACGAAATCGTCGGCCACGGTGCAGCAGATGCAGCCATTCGGCAGCTCGACGATGGAGTCCTCGGTACAGCCCTCGACGCCGCAGGCGGCCAGGAACGACTTGTCGAAGCCGACATCGCCGAATTCGTTCACCAGGATCGCCAAGCGGCGGCCCTTCGCGTTCTCGACGACGTGGCGGACCAGCGTAGTCTTTCCGGCGCCGAGGAAGCCGGTAACGATGGTGCAGGGGATCTTGGCGACGATGGTCATTCCGCAGCCTCCAGGGTGCCGGCCGGAAGCGGGCGGGGATCGGGAAAGGGCGGGATCCGGGCGATCACGCCGGTCTTGAAGGCGGCGGGCCGTTCCCGCCACGGTACGATGCCGTCCTGCGTCGCCGCGTAGGACGCGAGGCCGCCGAGGATAATGGCGGCGGACTCGATCGGATCCATGTCGCCGTAGACGTAGGTCCAGCGGTTCGCGGAGGCGACCGCCACCGAGCAGGGCCGCTTGCAGACCGAGAGGCACTCGACCCCCTCGATCCGCAGGTCCGGCGCCGCGTTGCCCGCGCGCAAAGCGTCCAGCAGGCGCGCTCCGGCCCGCGGGCCGTCCGGGTCGTCGCCCGGGCGGCGGCAGGTGGTGCAGACGTAGAGGACGGTCTCAGGCATGGGCCGTCCCGCGTGCCGGGCCCCGGGCGAAAGCCTGCCAGGCCCAGCCGAAGCCGAGGCCGATCAGCAGCCAGAAGACGAAGCTGATCGCCAACGACCGGGCCGCAAACTGTGCCGCCAGCGCCGCCGGAAGCTCGGAGGCGGCCTCGGGGGCCTGCGGTGCGCCGGCCACGTGCGGGGCGATGATCAGAACGAGCCCACCCAGGATCGCGATCAGCGAGCGCCGGATCGTGATCAGGTACAGGCCCATGCCGGTGGCGGCGGCGGTCATCACCCACCAGGCTTGGCGCGTGGCGAGCGGTGCCGCCTCGCTGCCCGGCAGCTCCGGCGGCAGGCCGAGGCCCGGGGCGAGGGCGACGCTGGCGAAGCCCGCAATCGCAAAGGCGACGCCGACCTGGCGGGTCGGCTCGCGCCCGCAGGCGAGGATCGCCGCACCGAGCAGCAGGGCATAGCCCACCGCGCCCACGAGGGTCGCCAGGGCCGTGAACGCCATGCGTGGCAGGCCCTCACCGGGCTGCCATTCGAGCGCAGCATCCGGCGCGGCATGATCGTGCCCGGCATGCGCCAGGATGATCGGGAGGCCGCGCTCGGCCTGCTGCGTCTGATGATGTTCGTAACGCTCGGCCGCCACGATCAACGGCGAGGTCAGCGTCAGCTCGAGGCCTGTCACGACGACGGCCGCGAGGAAGCCGGCGGCCAGAGCCGCCGACAGAAGCCGGATGATCATCCCTGGCGCAGGGGCGTCAGTGGCAGGGGAAGTTCTGGGTGTGCCGGAAATCGTGCGCCGCGTTGTGCAGCGCGATCGCCGGCGAGAAGCCCGCCATGAACAGCAGGCCGAGGCCGAGGAAAGCCGCGATCGCGACGGCGATCGGGCGCTCAGCAGCGCGGGTGCCGGTTGCGACGGGTGCGAGGGTCGAGGTAATCATCAGCGTGTCTCCAGCCGCCCCACCGGCGGCATTGCGGGATCTCAGCGTGACGGCAGGTCTCCTGGCTCGCGGCTCGGCGCGCCTGCCGCCTTCCCGGATCGCTCCGGTGGCCTACTGGCAGACGCTCGCCGCTCACAGTTGCGGGGGCAGCCGCGGATTCGGAACTCGCGCTCCTCACCGCATTCCCTTTTCACCCCGTTGCCGGGGCACCGTCACGGGATCGTTGTAGACGCATGACAGCTCTCGCACAACGGAGGCGCGGCGGAATCATCTCCGACTCTTCGGGTACGACGTGGTTCAGTGGTGTGGTTGGTTGCTGTGAAGCTTTTGCCGCGTCCGGGCGACGATCTTCGCGGCCAAACCGTCTCGCTCCGACTTGCCGAACGCGACCAGCCCCGATCACCCGGACTGCCGGCGGACGGCTCCCGCAGCGGCCGCGCAGGCCGCCGCTTCCCGAGCATATTGAGTGTGATACCGATGCGAACCTTGTGGCTGGCCTGCGCCCTTGCGGCAACGGCGTCCTTGCCCGCCCGGGCGGATGACAGCAGCGCCGCGCTCGCCGCGGGCGGTCTGGTCCTCGAGAAGACCGACAAGATCGCGCTCGCCTCCGAGGAGCTGTACCTGTCCGAGAAGGCCGTGCGGATCGACTACCGGTTCCGCAACCTCACCGACGCCGATATCGAGACCACCATCGCGTTTCCGATGCCCGACATCACCGGGGATCGCGAGATGCTGACCGCGATTCCCGATCCGGCCCACGACAACTTCCTCAAGTTCGCGACCGAGGTCGATGGACGGCCGGTCGAATCGCAAGTCGAGCAAAGGGCGTTCCTGATCCGGAACGGTGCGCCGCCGGTCGAGATCACCGATCGCCTCAAGGGCCTGGGCATTCCCCTGATGCCGACCGTCGAGGCGACGGAAGAGGCCCTGCGCCGTCTGGGCGAGAGCCGACGCCTCGCTCTGGCCGCTGCCGGCATCCTGGAGCGGCAGGTGCACACGGATGGCACGATCGCGGATGTCCCGCTCTGGACGCTGAAATCGAAGTTCTGGCGCCGGCAGGTCTTCCCGGCCGGTCGGGAGATCACGGTCCGCCAGAGCTACGTGCCGAGCCTGGGCAGCCTGTCCTACGGCGCTCCGAACGTGGACCCGGCGCAGAAGGCGCAATACGCAACCCGCTACTGCACGGAGCCCGCGTTCGAGAAGGCGGCCAAGGCTCTGTACCGCCGGGCGAGCGCGGATGGCAGCCGGTCGTTCCAGGCCTATGAGCAGTACCTCTCCTACGTGATCACGTCCGGGGGGAACTGGGCGGGACCGATCGGCACGTTCAAGTTGGTCGTGGACAAGGGCGACCCCGCGACCCTCATTGCGTTCTGCGGTACCAACGTGAAGAAGACCGGGCCGACCACGTTCGAAATGGTCGTGAAGGATTACGTCCCCCAGAGCGACATCGACGTCCTCCTCCTGAAGTCCGGGACTAACGGCTGAGGCGGCGACTGGGCTCGATGGCTTCAGCGGGCGGGCTTGACGGGCCGGTGTCGATGCGGGCACCGCCGGTCGCGCCGTCCGGCTGCGCCCCGGCGCGACCGGCCCAGATCCGCCCCGGAGACATGATGGCCCCGGCAGACGACTCGAATCCCGCCCTCGTCGACCTCGCCGACGGCCGCACGCCGCAAGCGGTCGCGGATACGACCTGGCTGGAGATCGATCTCGGCGGCCGCTTCCCGATCCATTCCATCGTCGTCGTCTGGAATGGGGCGGATCCGGCACCCGTCGCGGATGTCGCGATCCTCGTGCTGCAGGACGGCGCGTCCTGGTCGGAGCCCGGCCTTGCGTCCCGGCAGAGCGAGGCGGGTTCCAGCGCCGCATTCATCGAGGCCGATGAGCGCGCCTGGACGCGGTCCGTGCGCATCGCGGTGCCGGATCCCGACCGGGTGGCCGCCGTGCAGGTCCGCGCCGAGGAGGCCGCGATCGACCTGATCGCACTGCGGGCAATGCTCGACCTCGACGTGACGCTCCTCAACGAGAAGCCGGGGGCCAACCGCTACCTCGCCTACAGCCTGGAGAGCGGACCGGATCGGGCGAGCCGCACCCTCGTCGGCCTGTCGCTGTTCGAGAACGGCGCGTTCGGCAATTGCCTGGTCCAGTACATCATCGCGCTCTCGGTCGCGAAGGCGCTGAACCTCAAATACGTCAAGGTCCCGAAGGTCGACCGCAGCAAGGTGATCTTCCTGACCGAGCGGCTCACCCGCGACGGCATCACCTTCATCCCGCCGGATGAGGCGCTGCCGGCGGACGGCTACTTCCTGTCCGGCCTGTATTTCGACCCGACGCAGTTCCAGCGTCTGGTGGGGCTCGAGACGCCGCCGGATTCGCGGGCGATCATCCAGGAGATCATCCGCCCGCTGTTCAACGGGCTGCCGGCGACGTTTCCCCCCAAGCCCGACGACCAGCTCCTGATCCATATCCGCTCGGGCGACATCTTCAGCACCTGGGTCGATCCGCACTACCCGCAGCCGCCCTTCGCCTTCTACCGCATGGTCATCGACCGGCTGCGCGGCGAGGGGCGGATCCGCTCGGTCAAGCTGGTCTTCGAGAACCGGCTGAACCCGGTGATCGCCGAGGTGGAGGCCTACGCGAAAGGTCTCGGCCTGCCGGTGGAGACGCAGAGCGAGTCGCTTGTGGCCGATGTCGCGGCCCTGGTGAACGGTCGCTACCTCGTCTTCGGCCTGGGCACTTTCGGTCCGGCGATCTGCCACCTGTCGGAGCGGGTCGAGCAGGTGTTCTACTTCGCGTCCAATTGGCCGCAGGCGTTCCAGGGCATCGAGACCATCCGCAAGCTGGTCGAGGTCAGGGACATCGCGGGAGGCTACATGAAGGTCGGCGAGTGGCAGAACACCGACGCCCAGCGCCGGATGATGATCGATTACCCGGCTGAGGCGCTCGCATTCGACGACGCGGCGTGACCGTCAGGGCGCGTCCTTGAGCCGTTCGGCCGGTGCCCCGGCCGAAGGCGCCGAGCCGCCATCGCGAGCCTTGAGGGCCTCCTGGTAGAGCCGCTGGACATCGCGCTTGAACGCGGCCCGGGAATCGTCGCGCGAATAGAACATGTGCCCCCCGGGATAGACCGCGAGGCTGAGACGCCCGGCGCCGTAGGCCGGGACCTGCGCCAGCAGCAACTTCGAGGCGTAATACGGGGTCACGAGATCGGTGAAGCCGTGGGCGACGAGCACGCGCAGCTGGCCATCGAGAGCCAGGACGCCCTTGAGGTTCGAGAGCACTTCCGGCGCCTGCCGGCCCGCGCCCCAGCTCCAGCCGCGATTCACCGCGTTGCTCAGAAGCTCGTAGCGCAGGTTCGGCACCGGCCATTTCAGGGTGCGCGCATAGAGATCGAGCATGGCGCTGGTCAGCGGCGCCTGGAGTGCGGTGAGCTGGGGATCCTCGAAGCTCGGCTGCGCGGCATCCGGGTTCGGGTCCCAGCCGGTGATGCCGGTGTCGTAGGCACTGGTGACGCGGCCCTCCGTCCGGTCGATTTCGCGCTGGATGCTGCGGGTGGAGAGACGCGCGGCCTGGGCGCGGACGAAGGCCGGGTCGAAGCCGGTGAGCGGCGCGACCTTTTCTGTCATGCGGGCGACCGCGGCGGTGTCGCTCGGGCCCTTGAGCAGGTCGGTCAGATACGGCCCCGCCGCGTAGGCCTCGGCGTCGCTTAGCAGCGCCGGATTCGGCATGGTGCCGGCCCGTTCCAAGGCGCCGGCCGCCAGAGAGGGCAGCTTCAGCACGTAGCCCCAAGGATTAGCCCGCGGCGTCTCGAGCCAGCCGAAATCGAGCACCGACGAGAGCAGCACCATCCCGGACAGGCCGATTCCGATCTCCTCCTGCAGCTTCTCGGTGATCAGCGGCCCGCGGAAGCCGCCGTAGCTCTCGCCGACATAGAATTTCGGGCTCGCCATCCGGTCGTTGACCCGCAGGTAGCGGGCGATGACGGCGGCGAGCGTCGCGGCATCGCTGTCGATGCTCCAGTAGGTCTTGCCGTTGCCGTCGCTGGCCCGGCTGTAGCCGGTGCCCACGGGATCGATGAAGACGAGGTCGGTGAAGTCGAGCCAGGTGCCGTCGTTGGGTGTGAGTGCCACCGCTTGCGACGGGCTGATGCTGGCGCCCCCCGTCGGCAGCCGCCAGGGACCGATCGCGCCGAGATTCAGGTAGGCCGAGGCCGCGCCCGGTCCGCCGTTGATCGCGAAGGTGACCGGCCGCTCGCGGCCGGCCTCCGGGGCCATCGTGTAGGCGACATAGGCGATCTCGGCCTGGAGCTTCCCGGCCTCGTCGACCAGCGGCAGGCTGCCGGCCGTGGCGGTGAAGTCGAGGCTGCGCCCGTCGGGGAGCTTGATGCTCTGGCGGGTGGTGGAATCCGGCGGCAGGCGTCGCCCTTCTGGGCCGCGCGGGGCCGGCTTCGCCTCGGCCTGAGGGCCGGGATGGTGGGCGTCCTGCGCGTGAATCGGCAGCGGCGCCGCCACGAGGGTGAGGGCGAGCGCGGCATGTGCGAGACGCTTGCTGAGGGGCACGGTCAAGCCTTCTTGTTCCAGCGGCCCGAATCGTCCTGCTGCCAGTAGGCGACGGCGTGACCCGCCTCCTTGGCCTGGCGCCACTGCTCGCGGGCGCGCAGCAGGGCGTCCTGGTCGGTCCCGTCGAAGAGGATGCAGATCCGCTCGTAGCTCTCTGCGTCCGGCGGCAGGTCGGCGCCCTCGACCAGGAACCGGATCGAGGCGGTGTTGGGGTTCACGTCGCGGAGCGTGAGCACCACCGGCTGGCCGGCCGCATCGGGGTCACGGTCGGTGCCGTGCGGCAGGAAGCTCTCGTCGGAATAGGTCCAGAGGTGGTCGTCGAGGGCCTGCAGCCGCTCCTCGGTGGCCGCTTGGATCGCGGCCTGCCAGCCCCGGCCGAGCGAGCGCTCGACGAGGTTCGGCAGCACCTTCTCGAGGGGCTGGCGCTGCATGTGGTAGAACAGGATCTCGGTCACGGTCAGACCGATATAGGGTTCGGGCGCCCGGAGCGAGCAGCGGCGCGCGGCCGCGGCTCCGGTGTTCTAGACCAGCCGGCTCTGCTCGATCGCCGCGCCGACGAAACCCTTGAACAGCGGGTGTGGCTCGAACGGGCGCGACTTCAGCTCCGGGTGGAACTGCACGCCGATGAAGAACGGGTGCCCGACATGCTCCACCGTCTCGGGCAGGAGCCCGTCCGGCGAGAGCCCGGAGAAGCGCAGGCCCTTGGCCTCCAGCCGCTCGCGATAGGCCATGTTGACCTCGTAGCGGTGGCGGTGGCGCTCGGAGATCCGGTCGGACCCGTAGATCTGGGCGATCTTCGAATCGGGGTCGAGCTGCGCGTCGTAGGCGCCGAGCCGCATCGTGCCGCCGAGATCGCCGACCGCGGCGCGCCGCTCTAGCTCGTTGCCGCGCAGCCACTCGGTGAGTAGGCCGACCACCGGCTCCGAGGTCTCCCCAAACTCGGTCGAGTTGGCATCCGGCACGCCGGCCAGGGACCGGGCAGCCTCGATCACCGCCATCTGCATGCCGAAGCAGATGCCGAGATAGGGAATGCGCTTCTCGCGGGCGTAGCGGGCCGCGCGGATCTTGCCCTCGGCGCCGCGCTGGCCGAAGCCGCCGGGCACCAGGATGCCGTTCAGGCCTTCGAGGAACGGCGCGGGGTCCTCGCGCTCGAACACCTCGGCCTCGATCCATTCGAGGTTGACCTTGACCCGGTGGCTGATGCCGCCGTGGATCAGCGCCTCGGTCAGCGACTTGTAGGCGTCCTTCAGCCCCGTGTACTTGCCCACGATGGCGATCGAGACCTCGCCCTCGGGGTTGCGCACCCGGTCGGAGATCGTCGTCCAGCGGCCGAGATCCGGCTCCTCGCCGTGCTCCAGGCCGAAATGGCCGAGCACCTCCCGGTCGAGCCCGGCCTTTCGGTAGGAGAGCGGCACCTCGTAGATCGAGGCGACGTCCAGCGCCTCGATCACCGCGGTCTCGCGGACGTTGCAGAACAGGGCGAGCTTGCGCCGCTCCTCGACTGGGATCGGCCGGTCGCAGCGGCAGAGCAGGATATCGGGCTGGATGCCGATCGAGCGCAGCTCCTTCACGGAGTGCTGGGTCGGCTTGGTCTTCAGCTCGCCCGCCGATGGAATGTAAGGCAGCAGCGTCAGGTGGACGTAGCAGCAGGTGCCGCGGGGCAGTTCCTGGCCGAGCTGGCGGATCGCCTCGAAGAACGGCAGACCCTCGATGTCGCCGACGGTGCCGCCGATCTCGACCAGCACGAAGTCGAACGTGTCGTTGCCGTCGAGGACGAAATCCTTGATCGCGTTGGTGACGTGCGGGATCACCTGGATCGTGGCGCCGAGATAGTCGCCCCGCCGCTCCTTGGCGATGATGTCCTGGTAGATCCGGCCGGTGGTGATGTTGTCGGCTCGGCTCGCCGGCACGCCGGTGAAGCGCTCGTAATGACCCAGATCCAAATCGGTCTCGGCGCCGTCGTCGGTGACGAACACCTCGCCGTGCTGGGTCGGGCTCATCGTGCCCGGATCGACGTTCAGGTAGGGGTCGAGCTTGCGCATCCGGACCCGATAGCCCCGTGCCTGAAGCACGGCGGCGAGCGCTGCGGAGGCGAGTCCCTTACCGAGAGAGGAAACCACGCCGCCGGTGATGAAAACGTACCGCGTCATGGGCCTCGGTCCATAAAGAAGGCGCTGGCATTTGCCAAACGGCAAGCCGGCCGGCGATGGAATGGCTGGGGATCGTGCAGGCGCGGGAAACGGCCTGGGCGTACGGGCCGGAGCCGAGCCGAATCGTCGGCCCCATGCTCATCCGCCGCCCGTCCTCTTGCGGCGCCCGGACCCGGATGTCACGCGCGCCCCGCGCAGACCCTGGATGCTTGACCCACGGCTCGCACTGGATTCCAGATCGGCATCCGTTCCGGCACTGCGCGCTCGATGCCGGTCAGGTGGGCGTCAGCGCGATTGCGGCGCCTCGGGCACGGCCGGCTGGGCCGGGGCGGTGGCGGGCGCCCGGTCCTGCTGCTGGCGGAGGGTGTCAAGCAGGTTGTCGGCGCCGGTGGGCTGCTTGGCCGGCTGGCCGGCAGGTGTCGACGCGCCCGTGTCGAGGATCGACTTCGGCGCCGCCGAACGGTGCGACATCACGGCGAGCAGCATGCTGGTGGTGAAGAACAGGGCGGCCAGGATCGCGGTCGCGCGCGTCAAGGCGTTGGCCTGGCCGCGGCCGGTCATGAAGCCCGCGACGCCACCACCACCACCACCGCCGAGGCCCAGCCCGCCTTCGGAGCGCTGGAGCAGCACGACGCCAATCAGCGCCAGCACGATGATGAGGTGGACGACGATCAGGACGGTCTGCATCGGTGTTCCGGAATCTGGTTCGGCCTTGCGCGCCGGTCCCGAGAGACCGGTCCGGCGGCGGGCGCGGCGACCGGTGCCAAACGTTAGACTTGGCGCGCCGGTCGCAAATCTGTGCCGGCCATACACCACTCGCCGGCCGCCGCCAACTTGACGATCGGCCTCGCGGTGTCGCCCGCAGCTCTCGCGCCGCGCCGGCCGTCGTGCTCTGTCGGGCAGGAAGGGCGGCTCACGCAACACGCCGCCCCGCCCGGGAGGCCCGCCATGACCCTATCTCGCCGTTCGGCGCTCGCTGTCGCGTTCGCCATCGCCGCCGCCGCGCCCATCCTGATCCACCCGACGCCGGGCTTCGCCGCCGGGACGACCAACGCCGCGCAGGCCGCCGAGGTCGAGGCGGCCGTGGATTCCCTGACCCAGGCCCTGCTCGCGGCGGACGGCGCCGCCCTCGACACCCTGACGCTCGACGGCTTGAGCTACGGCCATTCGAGCGGCGTGGTTCAGGACAAGGCGGCCTTCATCGCGGCGCTGACCAGCGGCGCTTCGCGCTTCCCGAGCATCACCCTGTCGGACCGTTCGGCCTCGCTGATCGGGGAGGACGCGATCGTCCGGCACGTCTTCTCCGGGGAGGCCGTCTCGAACGGCAAGACCGCCTCGGTCCATATCGGGGTCCTGCAGGTCTGGCGCCGGGACGGCGGCCGCTGGCGGCTGATGGCGCGCCAGGCGTTCAAGCTCTGACGCGCGTCGAGTCCGGTCAGTAGCGGGAGGGGACGAGCATCTCCGGCGGGGTCGGCGTGCGGAGGTAATCCGCGTGGCGTACCCGCTCGGGCAGGTGAACCGGCGGATGCTCGACGGTCTCGTAGGGGATCTGCTCGAGCAGGTGGCTGATGCAGTTCAGCCGCGCGCGCTTCTTGTCCACAGCCTCGACGACCCACCAGGGCGCCTCCGGGATGTGGGTGCGGGCCAGCATGTCCTCCTTGGCGCGGGTGTAATCCTCCCACCGCCGGCGGGATTCGACATCCATCGGCGAGAGCTTCCACTGCTTCAGCGGATCGGTGATGCGCATGTGGAAGCGCAGGGCCTGCTCCTCGTCGGTGATCGAGAACCAGTATTTCAACAGGATGATGCCCGAGCGTACGAGCATGCGCTCGAACTCGGGCACGGAGCGGAAGAACTCCTCCACCTCGGCCTCGGAGCAGAAGCCCATGACCCGCTCGACGCCGGCGCGGTTGTACCAGGACCGATCGAACAGCACGATCTCGCCGCCCGCGGGCAGGTGGGTGACGTAGCGCTGGAAGTACCATTGCGTGCGCTCGCGCTCGCTCGGCGCAGGCAGGGCCACGACGCGGCAGACGCGCGGGTTCAGGCGCTGGGTAATCCGCTTGATCACGCCGCCCTTGCCGGCCGAATCGCGTCCCTCGAACAGGACGACGACGCGCAGCTTCTTGTGCTGGACCCAGTCCTGGAGACGGACCAGCTCGTGCTGGAGGTGCAGGAGGTCGCGGAAGTAGCGCCTGCGGTCGAGGCCCGAATCCGATCCGCCTTCGAGGCTGTCGAGGCGGTCATCCTCGAAGCCGAGTTCCATCTCCTCGTCGTAGCTGTCGAGGATTTCGCGGCGGATCATCTCCACAATCGTGGGATCCGCGGAGGCATGGTCGATCGTCATGTCGGGCTTCTTGGTCGGATGTCGTCACGCCCCTCAAAGCAGGATCGTGTGACAGCTCCGAGAACCCCGGCGCCTCACGCGTAGGCGGCGCAAATCCCCAGGAAGTCCTCGGCCACGAGGCTCGCGCCGCCGACCAGGGCGCCGTCGACATTCTCCACCGCCATCAGCTCGCGGGCGTTGCTGGGCTTCACCGAGCCGCCGTAGAGGATGCGAATCCGTTGGGCCTCATCGCCGACGAGCTTGTCGAGCATCTCGCGGAGGGAGGCGTGGACCTCGGCGATGTCGCGCGGCGTCGGGGTGCGGCCGGAGCCGATCGCCCAGACCGGCTCGTAGGCGATCACCGTGTCGGCCGCGGTCGCGCCCTTCGGCAGCCCGATGGCGAGCTGGGCGCGAACGATGTCGAGGGCGCGACCCTGCTCGCGCTCCTCGATGGTCTCGCCGACGCAGATGATCCCGCACAGGCCGGCCCGGCGGGCGCCCAGTGCCTTGGCGTGGACGCCGTCATCGGTCTCGTGGTGGTAGGCCCGGCGCTCGGAATGGCCGACGATCACGTACTTGGCGCCGAGATCGGCGAGCATCTCCGCCGAGATCGAGCCGGTGAAGGCGCCGCTCGGCCGCGCATGCAGGTTCTGACCGCCGATGGCGATCGGCGATCCGGCGGTCGCCGCCACGCAGGAGCCGATCAGCGTCGCGGGCGGGCAGATCAAAACGTCGACCCGGGCGGCAAGCTCCGGCGTGATCCCGTCGCGGATCGCCTCGACCACTTTGATCGATGCCCGCGTCCCGTTCATCTTCCAGTTGCCGGCGACCAGCGGTTTCCGCCCCGTCTGCGTCATCCCTAGCCCTCGCCTCACCCCCGTGCCGCCTCGGCTTTTCCGGGGTCGGCGGGGCCTACCAGAGCGAGCTTGAGCGCGCAAACCGTCCGATAGGCTGAGCCTTTGCCTGTGGACGCGAATGGTCTATCGCGGACGCCTTTCAGGGATGGCACCGGCCCGGCGACGGGTCGAAGGCCGAAGGTATCCGATCACAGATCATGCTTCAGGGCATCCGCAACGCCAGCCAGCATTGGCTCGGCAAGATCGTCTTGACGATCATCTTCGCGCTGCTGATCGCGGGCGTGGGCATCTTCGGCGTGGAGGAGTTCTTCCGCGGCGGCTCGAGCAACAACGTCGCCACGGTGGGCAGCACGCCGATCACCGCCGAGCAGGTGCGCCAGGCCTACCAGAACCAGCTACAGCGCTATCAGGCCCAGCTGAAGCGCGCGCTCACCCCCGATCAGGCGCGCATGCTCGGCCTCGACCGGGCGGTGATGTCGCAGCTGGTCACCGAGGCGGCGCTCGACCAGAAGACGCATGATCTCGGCCTCGGCGTGCCGGACGCGTCTGTGATCCGGGCGATCCATGACGAGAAGAGCTTCCAGAACGCCCAGGGCCAATTCGACCCGACGCTGTTCTACCAGACCCTTCAGCGCGCCGGCCTGAACGAGAACCTGTTCGTGCGCGAGCAGCGCGCCGTCATCGCCCGTCTGCAGCTGGCCGAAGCCGTGTCGTCCGACCTTCATGTCCCGGCGGCGATGCGCGAGGCGGTCCACCGCTACTCGACCGAGCGCCGCTCGGCCGCCTATCTGATGCTGACGCCCTCCGTGGCCGGGGAGATCCCGGCCCCGACCGAGGACGAGCTGAAGACCTGGTACGATGCCAACAAGTCGGGCTTCCGGGCGCCGGAATTCCGCGCCGCCACCCTGCTGGTGGTCGATCCCGAGGCGATGGCGAAGCCCGAGTCGATTACCGATGCGGATGCCAAGGCCGCCTACGAGCTGAACAAGGGCCGGTACGGCAGCCCGGAGAAGCGCACGATCCAGCAGATCGTGTTCCCGGACGCCGCCGCCGCGGAGGCCGCCCGCAAGGCGATCGAGGACGGCTCGAAGACTTTCGAGGCCGTCGCCGAGGAGCGCCGCACCGGCGGCACCGACCTGACCCTGGGCACGCTGACCAAGGCCGAATTGTTCGACAAGGTCGTGGCCGATGCCGCCTTCGCGTTGCCCGAGGGCGGCGTGAGCCAGCCGGTCCAGGGCCGGTTCGGCACGGTGCTGCTGAGGGTGACCAAGATCGAGCCCGGCACGGTCAAGCCGCTTGAGGAGGTCGAGGGCGAGATCCGCAAGAACCTAGCACTCAGCCGCGCCCGGGACGCCATGGAGACGACCCGCGACGCGATCGAGGATCAGCGCGCCGGCGCCAAGCCGCTCGCCGACATCGCCACCGAGCGCGGGCTGAAGCTCGTGACCGTCAAGGCGGTCGATCCCCAGGGCAAGGGCCCGGACGGCCAGCGCGTCGCCGACATCCCGGACCCGGACACGACCCTGCCGGCCCTGTTCCGCGCCGAGATCGGCGGCGACAACGAGCCCCTGCGCACGAAGTCGGGCGGCTATGTCTGGTACGACGTCACCGGCATCGACGCCGCGCACGACAAGCCCCTCGACGAGGTCCGGGACGGCGTGAAGGCCGGCTGGACCGCCGCGGAGATCGCCAAGCGCCTCCAGGCCAAGGGGCGTGAGCTGGTCGAGAAGCTCAACGGCGGCGCGACCATCGAGGCGGTCGCCCAAGAGGTCGGGGTCAACACCCAGGAGGCGCAGGACCTCGCCCGCAACCAGGCCAAGGACATGCTCACAGCCGACGACGTGAACCTGATCTTCGCGACCCCGGTCGGCAAGGCCGGCACTGCGGCGGCGGGCGATTCGCGGGCGGTGTTCAAGGTCACGGCGGCGACGATGCCGGCCTTCGTGGTCGACACCCAGGCCGACAAGACCATCACCAAGAACTTCCAGGCCGCGCTCGCCGACGACGTGCTGTCCCAGTACATCTCAGAGGTCCAGAAGAACGCCGGCGTGAAGATCGACCAGGCGGCCCTGCGCCGCGCCATCGGCGGAGAGTATTGAGGGCCATGGCCGAGGCGCCTGACTACGCGGCGTTTGCCGGACGCTACGAGGCCGGCCAGCCGAGCCTCGTCGAGCTGAACCTCGTGGCGGATCTCGAGACGCCCGTGGCGGCGTTCCTCAAGCTGCGCGCCCGGCATTTCGGCCCGGCCTTCCTGCTCGAATCGGTGGAGGGCGGCGCGGTGCGCGGCCGCTACTCGATGATCGGGCTCGATCCGGACCTGATCTGGCGCTGCCGCGACGGCGCCCCCGCCATCGCCCGGGGCGCCGACCTCGACGCGTTCGAGCCGGACGACCGGACGCCGCTCGCGAGCCTCCGGGCCCTGATCGCCGAGAGCGCAATCGGCGGATCCGACGAGCAGGACCTGCCCCCGATGGCTGCCGGCCTGTTCGGTTATCTCGGCTACGACATGGTCCGTGCCATGGAGCGGCTGCCCGAGCCGAACCCGGATCCCCTGGGCGTGCCGGACGCGATCCTGATGCGCCCGCGCGTGATGGTGGTGTTCGATTCGATCCGCGACCAGATCACCGTCATCTCACCCGTCCGCCCGGCGCCCGGCGTCACTGCTCGTGCCGCCTACGAGGCCGCGCTCGCGCGCCTCGACCGGGTGGCGGAAGCCCTGGAAGGGCCGCTGCCGGTGGACGCCCGAGTGGACTTGTCCACGGTGGCGCATCCCGAGCCGGTCTCGAACACGTCGCCGCAGGCCTTCGCCGCCATGGTGGCGCGGGCCAAGGAGTACATCGTCGCGGGCGACGTGTTCCAGGTGGTGCTGTCCCAGCGCTTCTCGGCGCCGTTCACGCTGCCCGCCTACAGCCTGTACCGGTCGCTGCGTCGGACCAACCCGGCCCCGTTCCTCTGCTACCTCGACTTCGAGGCCTTCCAGATCGTCTGCTCGTCGCCGGAGATCCTAGTGCGGGTGCGCGAGGGCACCGTCACGGTCCGGCCGATCGCGGGAACGCGCCGTCGCGGCGCGACCCCGGCCGAGGACGTGGCCCTGGCCGCCGAGCTGCTGGCCGACCCGAAGGAATGCGCCGAGCACCTGATGCTGCTCGATCTCGGCCGCAACGATGCCGGCAGGGTCTCGAAGATCGGCACCGTGCGGGTCACCGATTCGTTCTTCATCGAGCGCTACAGCCAGGTCATGCACATCGTGTCGAATGTCGAGGGCGACCTCGACCCACGCCATGATTCCCTCGACGCTTTGGCGGCAGGCTTCCCGGCCGGCACGGTCTCCGGCGCCCCGAAGGTGCGGGCCATGGAGATCATCGACGAATTGGAGCACGAGAAGCGCGGGCCCTATGCCGGCTGCATCGGCTATTTCGGCGCCCGCGGCGAGATGGACACCTGCATCGTCCTGCGCACCGCCGTGGTAAAGGACGGGCGGATGCACGTCCAGGCCGGCGCCGGCATCGTCTACGATTCCGACCCGGCCTCCGAGCAGCAGGAATGCGTCAACAAGGCTAAGGCCCTGTTCCGGGCCGCCGAGGAGGCGGTGCGGTTCGCCGCGCAGGCCAAGCGTGGGCAATAGGGCAGGTTGACCCCGCGGGTGAGAGGGCTCACATCGCGAAAATGCCCGAGCGTGCCGCCGCGATGTCCAACGTCCTCGTCATCGACAACTACGATTCCTTCACATGGAATCTCGTGCACCTGATCGGCCCGCTCTGCGGCGCCGTCGAGGTCGCCCGCAACGATGCGCTGACCGTTACCGACATCCGCGCCAAGGCGCCGGACGCGATCGTGCTGTCGCCCGGCCCGTGCACGCCGAACGAAGCGGGCATCTGCCTCGACGTGGTGCGCGATCTCTCCGACGAGATCCCGATCTTCGGCGTCTGCCTCGGCCTCCAGGCGATCGGGCAGGCCTTCGGCGGCGACGTGATCCGCGCGCCGCTGCCGCTCCACGGCAAGGTCTCGACCATCCAGCATGGCGCCAGCGGCCTGTTCCGGGGGCTGAACGACAGTTTTGAGGCGACGCGCTACCATTCCCTGGTGGTCGACCGCGTGAGCTGCCCCAAGACCCTGCGGGTCACTGCCGAGGCGGACGGCCTGATCATGGGATTGGAGCATGCCGAGCGGCCGCTTCACGGGGTGCAGTTCCACCCCGAGAGCATCCGGTCGCAGCACGGCACAGAGATCGTGAAGAACTTCCTGGATCTCGCCGCCGCGTGGAACGCGGCGCGTGACAGAGCCCGCCCCGACGTGCATTGACGCCGGACGGCCGGGGCGGCCTTCCGACAGAGCGCATGGACAGTTTCAGACCCCATCTCGCCAAGGTCGCCGGGGGCCTGGCCCTCGACCGTGCGGAAGCGCGCGCGGCCTTCGACGACCTGTTGTCGGGCGAGGTCACGCCCGTCCAGGCCGGCGCGTTCCTGGCCGCCCTCAAGGTGCGCGGCGAGACCATCGAGGAGATCGTCGGCGCGGCCGAGGCAATGCGTGCGCGCATGACCCGGATCGCCGCGCCCGACAACGCCGTCGATGTGGTCGGAACCGGCGGCGATCATTCCGGCAGCGTCAACGTCTCGACGCTCGCCGCCATCCTAGTCGCGGCCTGTGGCGTGCCGGTGGCCAAGCACGGCAACCGCGCCGCGACCTCGCGCTCCGGCGCCGCCGACGTGCTGGCGGCGCTCGGCGTGAAGCTCGGCCTCGATGCGGAGGGGCAGGCACGGTGCCTCGCCGAGGCCAATCTGTGCTTCCTGTTCGCCCAGGCCCATCACCGCGCCATGCGTCATGTTGCGTCGGTGCGCTCCGAGCTTCCGGTCCGGACGATCTTCAACCTGCTGGGTCCCCTGTGCAATCCGGCGGGCGTCGCCTACCAGCTGTTCGGCGTCGCCCAGGAGGCACTGGCCGAGCCGCTGACCCGGGTGCTCGCCGAGCTCGGCAGCCGCCGGGTCTGGACCGTCCACGGCTTGGACGGGCTCGACGAGATCACCGTCACCGGGCCGACCCGGGTGGTCGCCCTCGAGAACGGCCACCTGAGCCGCTTCACCATCGACCCGCGCGAACTTGGCCTGACGCTCCGGGCGCCGGAAGAGCTGCGCGGCGGCGATCCCGCCGATAATGCCCGGGCGCTGCAAGCCGTCCTGGCGGGCGCACGCAACGCCTACCGGGACATCGCCGTTCTCAATGCAGGCGCGGCTCTCGTCGTCGCGGGGGCCGTTCCGACCCTGGTGGACGGGCTCGCGCGGACTCAGGATGCTGTCGATTCCGGGGCGGCGCGCGAAACCCTTGCCCGCCTGGTCCGGGCCTCGAACGATCGCTCGAACGGGCAGGAGTGCCGATGAGCACGCTCACGCAGGAATCGGTGCCCCAGGCGGGGTCTGCCGAGGCGCCGCCCGAGCGGCCCAACGTGCTGGCCCGGATCGAGGCCTACAAGCGCCGCGAGATCGCCGAGGCGAAATTGCGCGTGCCGCTGGCCAAGCTGGAGCGCCGCGCCGCCCAGGCTGAGCCGGTGCGCGGCTTCGCGGCGGCGATCCGGACCCATCTCGCCGCCGGGCGCCCGGCCCTGATCGCCGAAGTGAAGAAGGCCTCGCCCTCCAAGGGGTTGATCCGGGAGGATTTTGCCCCAGCGACGCTGGCCGCCGCCTACGAGGCCGGCGGCGCCACCTGCCTGTCGGTGCTGACCGACGAGCCCTCGTTCCAGGGCCGGCCGGAATACCTCACCGAGGCGCGGGCGGCCTGCGGGCTGCCTGTCCTGCGCAAGGACTTCCTGTTCGAGCCCTACCAAGTCTACGAGGCGCGGGCCTGGGGCGCCGATTGCATCCTCGCGATCATGGCCTGCCTCGACGACGAAGAGGCCGAGGCGCTGGTCGCCACCGCGCACGAGCTTGGCATGGACGTGCTGGTCGAGGTGCATGACGAGGCTGAGCTGACCCGAGCGCTGCCGCTGGGCACGGCCCTGATCGGGATCAACAACCGCAACCTCAAGACCTTCGAGGTCTCGTTCGACACCGCCATTCGCCTGAGCCCTGGCATTCCCAGGGACCGGATCGCCGTGGCCGAGAGCGGCATCGGTGGCCATGCCGATGTCGAGCGGCTCCGCCAGCACGGCCTCGGCGTCGTGCTGGTCGGCGAGAGCCTGATGCGGCAGGCGGACGTGACCGCGGCGACCCGGACGCTGCTGTTCGGCGCGGCCGGCGGACCGGAGCCGGACGCCAAGGCCGGCAAGGCCAAGAAGCAAGACGACAAGAAGAAGGGCTGAGCATGGAGCCCGGTTCGACGCTCACCCATCTCGACACCACGGGCGCGGCCAACATGGTCGACGTCACCGACAAGCCCGCCACCGACCGGACCGCCCGGGCTGAGGGCAGCGTGGTGATGCGACCGGAGACCCTGGCGCTCATCCGGGAGGGCGATGCCAAGAAGGGCGATGTCGTCGGCACCGCCCGGCTCGCCGGGATCATGGCGGCCAAGCGCACCCACGAACTGATCCCACTCTGTCACCCGCTGCTGCTCTCGAAGGTCCGGGTGGAGTGCGAGCTGGACGATGCGCTGCCGGGCCTGCGCATCACCGCCGAGGTGCGGGTTCAGGGGCCGACCGGCGTCGAGATGGAGGCGCTGACCGCCGTTTCGGTGGCCTGCCTCACGGTCTACGACATGGTGAAGGCGGTGGATCGCGGCATGCGGATCGAAGGCATTCGGCTTGTCGCCAAGGACGGCGGGCGCTCCGGGTCCTACCGGGCGCCCGACGCATGAGTGGCCTGATCCCGGTCGCCGAGGCGCTGGCGCGGGTCCTGGCGAGCGTGTCCGGCCCGGTCGAGGCGGAGACCGTTTCCCTGGCCCAGGCCGCTAACCGGACGCTGGCGGCCGATGTCGCCGCCTCCCGCACGCAGCCGCCGTTTCCGGCCTCCGCCATGGACGGCTACGCTGTCCGCTTCGCCGACGCTTCTGCGGCCGGCGCGAGCCTGAAGCTGATCGGGACCAGCGCGGCGGGACACGGCTTCTCCGGCGGCATCGGCCCCGGCGAGGCGGTGCGGATCTTCACCGGCGCCCCCGTGCCCGAGGGCGCCGACGCGATCCTGATCCAGGAGGACGCCCAGGCCGAGGGTGAGACCGTCCGGGTCGTCGAGCCCGTCGAACAGAACCGCTTCATCCGCCGGGCGGGCCTCGACTTCACTGCCGGGGAGACCCTGCTGGTCGCTGGCATGACTCTCGACGCTAGGCGTCTCGCGCTGGCGGCGGCGGCCGGTCATCCGCGCCTGTCGGTCCGGCGTCGGCCGCGCGTGGGGATTCTCGCCACCGGCGACGAGCTGGTCGAGCCCGGCGCCGAGCCGGCCTGGGACCAGATCGTCGCCTCGAACAGCTTGGCGCTAGCCGCGCTCGCGTCTGACGCGGGCGCCGAGATCATCGATCTCGGGATCGCCGCGGACGATCACGGCGCTCTGGAGAACGCCTTCCGTCGGGCCCGCGAAGCCCGGGCAGACCTGCTGATCACGCTCGGCGGCGCCTCGGTGGGTGATCACGACCTCGTCCAGGCGGCGCTCGCCAAGGAAGGGCTGGAACTGGGGTTCTGGCGGGTGGCGCTCCGGCCCGGCAAGCCGCTGATGCACGGGCGCCTCGGTGACATGCTGGTGATCGGCCTGCCGGGAAATCCGGTCTCGTCGATCGTCTGCGGCCTGCTGTTCGTCGTGCCGGCGATCCGCGCCCTGCAGGGCGACCCCCAGGCCGGGGCCGACCGCAGCGAGCCGGCCACGCTCGGCCGCGACCTGCCGGCCAATGACGGCCGCGCCGACTACATGCGCGCGAGCCTCGCCATCGAGCCCGGCCGGCTGCCCGTGGCCTCGCCCGAGCAGCGCCAGGATTCCTCGATGCTGGCGGTCCTCGGCCGCGCCGAGGCGTTGCTGTTTCGCGCGCCGCACGAGCCGGCGGCCAAGGCCGGCGACCCGTGCCGGATCATCCGGCTGGACCGCCGGCTGCTCTGACGGCTCACCGCGCCACGCGCCAGACCTTCAGCGGGCCCGGCAGGGCGATCGGCTCCAGCCGGTCGGAGCCAACCTCCCCGCGGGCAAGCCGAGTGGCGAAGGCCGGCTCAGGCTGGAGGTCCTCGGCCGGCCGGCCCGGGCAGGCCACCAGGTAGCGAACCCGGAAGCCGTCGAGCACGCGGTCGAGATCGGCTTGCGTCCCGCCCAGCCCCTCGATCGCGGCGGTGAGGCCCGGGATCGCCCGGTGATAGGGCGCAGCGACGATGGTGTGCGGCGTCCGCAGCAGAATCGATGGACCCAGCGCGATCGGCGCCAGGACGGTCCCGACTGGCAGACCCGCCAGGGATCGCACGGCGGCATCGCCCTGGCATGCGAGAGTGGCCGCCGGATCGGGCGCGGTCCGGGCGGGCGGCACGAGCCGTTCCGCGAGCGCCATCGGAGCCAGCCACAGCGCGCTGACCAAGCTCCCGCCGAGCAGGGCCGCGCCCCAGCGACGGAAGCCGGCTTGCGAGGCCAGCGTCAGGGCGCGGTCGATCACCGGCCCCGCCACCAGCGGCACGAAGCCCGAGGCGATGTAGAGGCCACGAAACTGGGCGTAGCCGAGGAGCAGCCCCGGCCACAGGAACAGGGCCGCTACCGACCAAGCGCGACACTGCGGGCCGCGCCAGGCCATCCCGGTGGCGGTCAGAGTCGCGAGCAGCACCACCGGATAGAAGACCAGCATCTCCCACCGCCCCTGCGCAACGGATTTCGGCAGCGAGGCCATCTCGTTGACGGCGAGCAGCCAATGCTCCCTGACCAGGGGCGTCATTCCGGGGAACGGTCCGTCCAGGCAGACCGGAAAGGCGAGGGCGAAGCCGCCGATCAGAAGGATCCCGCACAGGGTCGCCAGGGCGATGCGCCGTCCAGCTGTGGTCAAATGGCGACGGAAGACGGTCGCCGCCATCGCGAAGCCGAGGCCGCCGGCGGCAAGCCACAGCCACGGCGCGGAAAGCGCGTCGCAGCGCGTCGCGGTCCAGAGGGCGGGGGCTGTCTGCGCGGCGAACGGAAGCGGCGCGGCGACGCCGAGCCCGAGGCCGAATCCCGCAAGGCAGGGGAGGGCGGGGCGGCCGCGCCAGCACCAATCGCCGGCGCAGGCCAGGGCGCCGAGCGCCAGGACGGGCAATCCCTCCAGGCCCACCGCCAGCGACAGGGCCGCGAGCCCGCCACCGGCGAGGCCCGCGCGAAAACCGCCGCGGATCAGGCAGAACGCCAAGCCCAGCATCGCCAGGATCTGCACGTTGTGATGGTCGACCCGGCCCGGCTGGAACTGGCTCACGATCCCGAAGGTCTGCGACGCCACGAGCAGCGCCAAAATCGCAGCCCGGTCGCCGAAGGTCTTGCGGACGCCGCGATACATCACGGCGCAGAACAGTCCGAACAGCAGCAGCGGCCAGAACGCGGCCGTCAGCCCCTCGGCGAGGGGCCGTCCCGCAAGCGGCGTGAGAACCCGGATCAGCCCGGCGATCGGCGCATCCACGAGGCGCGACCAGTGGCTCGCCACGCCCTCGGGCGGGAGGAATCGGTACTGAACGTTGTCGTACCAGCCCTGGCCGCTCAGGAGGTCGCGCACCGCGACGAGCCGCATGGCGTCGTCGGTATCGGGCACGCGCAGGTGCCGGATCGTGTCCCAGATGTCCTGCGGCGCGTGCATCGTCGCGAGCGACAGGGCGACGAGCAGCCACAGGAAGGCGCGGGTGTCGATCCGTGCCGGCGAGGCGGCGGCCGCGGGCGGCATCTGTGCGGGTTCCCGGACGCGCCGAGCTCGAGCGCGGGATGGAGCCTGCGCGAACCGGCTTAATGGCCGGTCAATCGACCGTGGGTCGGTTCCTTAACCATCCGCGCCCAATCTCCGCGCGAGCCGGCCGAGATCCGGCCGCGACGGCAGCCGGAGCAGGGGATGAGCCACCACACCGAGACGCTGGTGATCGGCGCGGGCCCGGCCGGCCTTACCGCCGCTTACCTGCTGTCGAAGCAGGGGCGGTCGGTCACCGTGCTGGAGCGCGACCCGGCGCAGGTCGGCGGCATCTCGCGCACAGTCTCGCATAACGGCTACCTGTTCGACATCGGCGGCCACCGCTTCTTCTCGAAGTCCCAGGCCGTGGTCGATCTGTGGGACGAGATCCTGCCCAACGACTTCATTGAGCGGCCGCGGCTGTCGCGGATCTACTATCGCGGCAAATACTACGCCTACCCGCTCAAGGCGTTCGAGGCGCTGCGCAATCTCGGCGTGGCGACCAGCGCGGCCTGCGTGGCCTCCTACCTGTATGCTCGCATGAGGCCGGTGCGCGACCCCAAGAACTTCCACGCCTGGGTGCGCAACCAGTTCGGCGAACGCCTGTTCGCGATCTTTTTCAAGACCTACACCGAGAAGGTGTGGGGCATGTCCTGCGACGCGATTTCGGCGGATTGGGCGGCCCAGCGGATCAAAGGGCTCGATCTCGGCGCGGCGATACGCGACGGCATCAAGCGCTCGCTCGGCCTGCGCAAGGCGCCGAAGGCCGGCGGCCCGGTGATCAAGACCCTGATCGAGTCCTTCCGCTATCCGCGCCGCGGGCCCGGCATGATGTGGGAGGCGGCCGCTGCCAAGATCCAGGCGCAGGGCGGCCGCGTGCGTCTCGACCGCGGCGTCGATTCCCTCAGCTACGATGCCGGAACCGGAATCTGGACGGTGGCGGCTCGCAGCGCCGATGGCAGCCGCGAGACCTTCACGGCCCGGCACGTGATCTCCTCCGCACCGGTGCGCGAACTGGTGGATTCGATCCGCCCGCGCCCGCTCAGCACCTTCAACGCACGCTCCCTCAAGTACCGCGACTTCCTCACCGTCGCGCTCATCGCGAAATCCCGGACGAACTTCCCGGATAACTGGATCTACATCCACGATCCGTCGGTGCAGGTCGGGCGGGTACAGAACTTCCGCTCCTGGTCACCCGAGATGGTCCCGGACGCGGACCACACCTGCCTCGGCCTCGAATATTTCTGCTTTGAAGGCGACGGGCTCTGGACCGCCTCGGACGACGAGCTGGTGGCCCTCGCCAAGCGCGAGATCGGCCAGATCGGCCTGATCGACCCGGCCGACGTCGTCGATGCCTGCGTGGTCCGCCAGCCCAAGGCCTATCCGGTCTACGACGAGGATTATGCCGGTCACGTCGTCACCGTGCGGCGCGAGTTGGAGCGGGATTTCCCAAGCCTGCACCTCGTCGGCCGCAACGGCATGCACAAGTACAACAACCAGGACCACGCGATGATGACCGCGATGCTGACCGTGGAGAACATCCTCTGCGGCCGACGCCGGCACGATGTCTGGCAGGTCAACGAGGACGCGGAATACACCGAGTCCGGCGTGTCGGGGGCCCGGGCCGCCCTGGGGAGTGAGCGCCTCGTCCCCCGCAAGGTCGCCTGACACGGGACAGGGGCGGAGCCGCGTCACCGATGCGGCTTGCCGGCCCAAGGTGAAACTCTATCGTTTCCTCCGACAACGCCCGTATCCAAGGGCGGCGGGAGGACGAATAAAGATGCGCTCTGTGATCATCGCCGCGCTCTGGGCGGGTGTCGCCCTGCCCGTCGTCGCCCTGTCGGCTCTCGCACAGGGTGCGGCGCCGGCCGAGACGAAGACCAAGGCCGACGACCTCGAGAAGCTCCAGAGCTTCCGCAGCACCGACACCCAGGCCGCTCCCGAGATCCCGCAGAGCGGCCGCCGGGCCGACGCGATCCGCAAGACGCTTGGCAAGATCAAGCTGCCCGAGGGCTTCAAGATCGACCTCTACGCCGTGGTGCCGGATGCCCGCGCCATCGCGGTCGGCCCCAATGCCGGCGTGCTGTTCGTCGGCACCCGCAAGACCAAGGTCTACACGGTCACCGACCGCGACAAGGACCGGGTCGCCGACGAGGTCCGCGCCTTCGCGCCCGGCATCGCGTTCAAGATCCCCAACGGCGTCTGCTTCTCGAAGGACGGCGTGCTGACCGTGGTCGAGCAGAACCGGGTGCTCGCTTTCCCGGCCGCCGAGTTCTTCTATGAAAATCCGGACGTCGCCGCGGGCATCTTGGTCAAGGAAGGCGCCCTGATCCCGGCTGCAGAGGAGAGCTTCAACCACACCGCCCGGGTCTGCCGGGTCGGGGCGGACGGCAAGACCTACATCGCGCTCGGCCAGCCCTACAACGTGCCCCCGGCCGAGAAGATGGACCTGTACAAGAAGGTCGGCATCGGCGGCATCATCCGCATCGACGCCGACGGCAAGAACCGCGAGGTCTTCGCCACCGGTATCCGCAACTCGGTGGGCATGGATTTCGCCGCCGACAAGTCGCTGTGGTTCACCGACAACCAGGTCGACGGGATGGGCGACGACAAGCCGCCGGGCGAGCTGAACCACGCCACCAAGGCCGGCGAGAATTTCGGGTTCCCCTGGTACGGCGGCGGCGCGGTCCGCACCGTCGAGTACAAGGACCAGACCCCGCCCGCCGACGCCGTCCCCCCGGTCGCCGAATTGCCGCCCCACGCCGCCGATCTCGGCATGACCTTCTACAACGGCAAGCAATTCCCGGCCTCGTACAAGGGCGGGATCTTCATCGCCGAGCACGGTTCCTGGAACCGCACCGAGCCGGTGGGCGCCCGGGTGATGTTCGCCCCCATGGGCGCGGACGGGAAGCTCGGCGCGGTCAAGCCGTTCGCGGAGGGCTGGCTCACCGGTGACGGCGAGTATCTCGGCCGCCCAGTGGACGTAGCGGTGATGCTCGACGGCTCGCTGCTGGTCTCGGACGATTCCGCCGGGGCGATCTACCGGATCTCCTACGAGAAGTAGGTTCTGGGACTTGGCGCCTCTATTCGTGAGAGGCGCCACCGCCACCAAACGACGCGACAGACCCCCTCTCCCGTTCGGGAGAGGGTTGGGGTGAGGGATCAGGTCTCTCCGGAGAGGTCGCACCCCGCACCCTGTCCCTCTCCCGCACGGGAGAGGGGCCCTACGGCTCTTGCGCCGATCGTTCGCGACAGCGTCACCTGTTCCTCAACCCGAGCCCATTCGATGATCCGCCCGCTTCTCCTCCTCGCCGCTACGCTGGTCCCGCTCTCGGTCCAGGCCGGCGACGCCGCCCTCGGGCGCAAGAAGGCCAGCGCCTGCCAGACCTGCCACGGGATGGACGGGCTCTCGAAGCTGCCGGAGGCGCCGAACCTCGCCGGGCAGGTGGAGCCCTACCTGGTCAAGGCGCTCACCGAGTACCGCGACGGCAAGCGGCAGAACGAGATCATGAACGTGGTCGCCAAGGAGCTGTCGGACTCGGACATCGCGAATCTGGCGGCGTATTATGCCGGCATCCAGATCGACGTGTTGCCCCCGGGGTAGAGGCCCTTTCCGCGCCCCACCCCGTCATTGCGAGCGGAGCGAAGCAACCCAGGGAAACGCCACGTTCCGCTACCGCGCGCCGCCCAAGGTTGCCTCACTCCGCTCGCAATGACGGGAGAGGCGTTTTTCCAGTTTTAGAACCGGGTGGAGCGTCCGAAGGCGGAGTCTAGAGCCCGCCCGCAGATGGGAGAGGGCGCTTCAGGGCACAGTGCCTCAATCGTCCATCTTCAGCGCCGCGATGAACGCCTCCTGCGGGATCTCCACGCGTCCAAACTGGCGCATCTTCTTCTTGCCTTCCTTCTGCTTGTCCAGAAGCTTGCGCTTGCGCGAGATGTCGCCGCCGTAGCACTTGGCAGTGACGTCCTTGGACAGGGCCTTGATCGTTTCGCGGGCAATGATCTTGCCGCCGATCGCCGCCTGGACCGGGATCTGGAACAGGTGGCGGGGGATCAGGTCCTTCAGCTTCTCGCACATGGCCCGGCCGCGCGATTCGGCCCGGGTGCGGTGGACCAGCATCGACAGGGCGTCCACGGGCTCGGCGTTGACCAGCAGCGACATCTTCACGAGGTCGCCCTCGCGGTAGTCGGAGACGTGGTAGTCGAAGGAGGCGTAGCCTTTCGAGATCGATTTCAGCCGATCGTAGAAATCGAACACGACCTCGTTCAGCGGCAGGTCGTAGACCACCATGGCGCGCTTGCCGACGTAGTTGAGGTCGATCTGGACGCCGCGGCGGTCCTGGCAGAGCTTGAGCACGCCGCCGAGATACTCGTCGGGGGTCAGGATCGTGGCGCGGATCCAGGGCTCCTCGATCAGCTCGATCTTCATCACGTCCGGCATGTCGGCCGGGTTGTGCAGCTCCTTGACGGTGCCGTCGCGCATCTTCAGCCGGTAGACCACCGAGGGCGCGGTGGAGATCAGGTCGAGGTTGAACTCGCGCTCCAGCCGCTCCTGGATGATCTCCAGGTGGAGGAGGCCGAGGAAGCCGCAGCGGAAGCCGAAGCCCAGCGCAGCCGAGCTCTCCATCTCGTAGGAGAACGAGGCGTCGTTGAGCCGGAGCCGGCCCATGGCCGAGCGCAGGTTCTCGAACTCGGCGGCGTCCACCGGGAACAACCCGCAGAACACGACCGCCTGCACCTCCTTGAAGCCCGGCAGCATCGAGCTGGTCTGGCGCTTGTCCTCAGTGATCGTGTCGCCGACGCGGGTATCGGCGACTTCCTTGATCGAGCCGGTGAAGAAGCCGACCTCACCAGGGCCGAGCTCACCGATCTCGGCCATCTTCGGCCGGAACACGCCGATCCGGTCGACGCCGTGGACCGCGTCGGCGCCCATCATCCGGATGGTCATGCCCTTCTTGAGCACGCCGTCGATGATCCGCACGAGCACGACGACGCCGAGATAGGCGTCGTACCAGCTGTCCACCAGCAGGGCCTTGAGCGGCGCGCTTCGGTCGCCCTTGGGCGGGGGCAGGCGGGTGACGATCGCCTCGAGCACAGCCTCGATGTTGAGGCCGGTCTTGGCTGAGATCGGCACCGCGTTGGAGGCGTCGAGGCCGATCACCTCCTCGATCTGCTCCTTCACCCGGTCGGGCTCGGCGGCCGGCAGGTCGACCTTGTTGAGGACCGGGACGATCTCGTGGTTGGCGTCGAGCGCCTGGTAGACGTTGGCGAGCGTCTGCGCCTCGACTCCCTGGGAGGCGTCCACAACCAGCAGCGAGCCCTCGCAGGCGGCCAGCGAGCGCGACACCTCGTAGGCGAAGTCCACGTGGCCGGGCGTGTCCATCAGGTTGAGCACGTAATCCTTGCCGTCCTCGGCCCGGTATTCCAGGCGCACGGTCTGCGCCTTGATGGTGATGCCGCGCTCCTTCTCGATATCCATCGAGTCGAGCATCTGCTCGCTCATGTCGCGCAACGCTACCGTGCCGGTGGCCTGGATCAGCCGGTCCGCCAAGGTCGATTTGCCGTGGTCGATATGCGCGACGATCGAGAAGTTGCGGATGTTGTCGATCGGGGTTGTCATCGGCATTCCGTTCGGGCGCGCGACGGCGCGCACCGTCTGACGTCTGGGCGTGTTCGGATAGGTCGGCTCACGCGCGAGATAGCAGCGCGGCGGGAACGCGCCAAGCGGCGGGCCGGCGCGGCACGTTCAGGCCGGGACGCGCCTGGAGCGAGAGCCGGCGCGATCCGGCCCCCGCGTCTTCTTCGGTCTGTTTCTGCGATCAGCGACCGCGGTCGCGGATCAGGCGCTCGATTTCGGCCTCGCCATGGGTCCGAGCCTTCGACTCGGTCGGGTGCTTCCGGTCGGAGCGCTGATGCAGCTTGCCGTGCTTGCGGATGCTCCACTGGAACATCGAGCCGCTCTCGCCGACCGGCTGCACATCGAGGCTGAATGGGTAGGTGTCTGTCTGTGTGTCGCTCATCGCGCGGATATGGTGCACCACGCCGCGCTTCGCCATGCCTGAAGGCGATCTCGGGCGTTACGCTTCGGCCGTTCCGACACCCCCGCGCGCCTGCGCCGCCATCGCGACCAGACTCTTGCGCAGGCCG
This sequence comes from Methylobacterium sp. ARG-1, assembly GCF_001262595.1. NCBI lineage: Bacteria > Pseudomonadati > Pseudomonadota > Alphaproteobacteria > Hyphomicrobiales > Methylobacteriaceae > Methylobacterium > Methylobacterium sp. ARG-1. Next base: position 62,164 of record NZ_LHCD01000006.1, on the reverse strand, counting down.
CCCATATCGGTGACCCGCTCCGGATAGACCACCCGCGCGGTCCGCTCTCCGGCGATCAGGTCCATGCCCTCCGGATCGAGCCCGGTCAGGCGCCAGGGCAAACCGGCTTCCGCGCCGGCCGCGGCCGCGTAGAGCGCCAGCGCGTCGGCATGGTCGGCATTCATGTGCTCAACCGCGCCGCGCTCACCCGCCACCACCGCTTCAGCTCCGGTCAGGTCGAGGAGCAATTCTTCGCGGGTCAGCGTCGCGGCCTTCGCGAAACCGCCGTTGAGATGGCCGGCCTTCGGATCCAACGCGAAGAACTCGAAATCCGGGAAGTCGGCATAGAGCTTCGCCTTCGGGTGGCGCGCCAGGAACCGCTCCCGCGCGCGCGGCTCGGCGGTCTGGACAGCGCTTCCGACCACGGTGAGCCGGGGATGCGCCAGCGGATCACCCTTGCCGCCCTGCGCGAACAGCAGCGAGCAGCGCGGGTCGGCCAGGAGGTTGCGGGTATGCGCCGAGAGCCGCGACAGCAGCATCAGCGGCGTGCCGTCTTGGTCGGTGGCGATGGTGACCAGGGAGGCGAAGGGCGTCCCTTCAGGGTCCAGGGTCGCCAGCGCACCGGAGCGGATGCTTCGCAGCAGCATCCGGGACAACCCGATGGCGTCGAAAGGCGCGTCGGCGGCAGGAAGCGGGCGGGCCGGCTCGCGCTGTTCCGACGCACCCGTGCTCACATCCGCCATCGAATCCCCCGGTTTCGAACCGCCGCCACAATTGCGGGCCATGGTAGCGATGCGTTAGCCGGCGCACGAGCGCCGCGGCCCGCGTCAGATCGGCCTTTATGGCCAAGCTATGACCGCCGCTCGCTTTTTCCGATCGACCGTACTAAAGCACCTGTCCCGTTGCGCGAACCGGGCGGCGTCGAAACCGGCCCGGTTCGCACTTCCGCCTGCCCCTCGGGGGCCGGGATGAAGCGCGGCCCGTGCGAAGAGCCGGGACCGCGCTTGAGCCCGTTCAGTCAGGGACCGCGCATGCCAACCATCGCCCTCGTCGACGACGACCGGAATATTCTGACCTCCGTGTCGATCGCGCTTGAGACCGAAGGCTACCGCATCCAGACCTATACCGACGGCGCCTCCGCCCTCGACGGTCTGCGGCATTCCCCGCCGGACCTCGCGATCTTCGACATCAAGATGCCGCGCATGGACGGGATGGAGCTTCTCCGACGCCTGCGGCAGAAATCCGACCTTCCGGTGATCTTTCTGACCTCGAAGGACGAGGAGATCGACGAATTGTTCGGTCTCAAGATGGGCGCGGACGACTTCATCCATAAGCCGTTCTCGCAGCGCCTGCTGGTCGAGCGCGTGAAGGCGGTGCTGCGGCGCTTCGCCAAGGAGGCCCCCGGCTCGACACCGCGCGGCGAGGCCGAGGTCGCGGCCCGCTCGCTTGAGCGGGGCTCGCTGATGATGGATCCCGAGCGCCATACCTGCACCTGGAAGGGCGAGCCGGTGACGCTCACCGTCACGGAATTCCTGATCCTCCAGGCCCTCGCCCACCGCCCCGGCGTCGTGAAGAGCCGCAACGCCCTGATGGATGCGGCCTACGACGATCAGGTCTATGTCGACGACCGCACCATCGACAGCCACATCAAGCGCCTGCGCAAGAAATTCAAAGTGACCGACCAAAGCTTCGACATGATCGAGACGCTGTACGGCGTCGGCTACCGGTTCAAGGAGGCGTGATCCAAGGATCCGCTCCGTGACTGGCCGTACCCCCGCCCAGGCCGAGGACGCTGAGCCTCGCGCCTCGCTCACCCAGCTTCTCTCCCGACCGTTGACTTGGCCGCGTGCCCTCTGGGACGCGGTGGGTCAGCGCGCGTCGTCGAGCCTGACGCGCCGCATCGTCGTGCTCAACCTCGTCGGGCTGATCGCGCTGCTCGTCGGCTTCCTCTACCTGAACCAGTTCCGGCAGGGCCTGATCCAGGCCCGGATCCAGAGCCTGGCGATCCAGGGCGAGATCATCGCCGGCGCCATCGCGGCCTCCGCCTCGGTCGATACGGACACGATCCAGATCGACCCGGACAAGCTGCTCCAGCAGCAGGCGGGCGAGGCCGCCGAGGAGGAATCGCAGCCGCTCGCCTTCTCGCTCAACCCCGAGAAGGTGGCGCCGCTTCTGTCGCGCCTGGTGACACCCACCGGCAACCGCGCCCGGGTCTACGACCAGGAAGGCGGCCTGCTGTTTGACACCCGGACCCTGTTCAAGCGCGGCGATGCCGGCCGCGGTGATCCGATTGCCACCAAGCCGCACAAGGCGGGCATGCTCGAATCCGCCTTCCAGGTGGTGCAGACGAAGCTGAGTGCCCTGTTTGGGAGCCGCTCCGCCCAGCTGGAGGAGACCGGGCCGGTGAACGGCCATTCGCTGCGCGAGGTTCAGGCGGCGCTCAACGGCAATCGCGGCAGCCTGGTTCGCCGCAACGCGCTGGGCGAGACCACCGTCTCGGTGGCTGTGCCGATCCATCGCGCCGGCTCGGTGCGCGGCGCGCTGCTGATCTCGACGCAGGGCGACGCCATCGACCGGGTCATCGCGTCCGAGCGATTCGGCCTGCTCCAGGTGTTCCTCGTCGCTTCGGCCGTGATGGTGGTGCTCTCGGCGCTGCTCGCCGGCGCCATCGCGGGCCCGGTGCGCCGCCTCGCCGAGGCCGCCGAAAAGGTGCGTATGGGGATCAAGACCCGGGAAGAGATCCCGGACTTCACCCAGCGTACCGACGAGATCGGTCACCTGTCCGGCGCGCTGCGGGACATGACCCAGGCGCTCTACCGGCGCATCGACGCGATCGAGAGCTTCGCCGCGGATGTGAGCCACGAACTGAAGAACCCGCTGACCTCGCTGCGCAGCGCGGTCGAGACCCTGCCACTCGCGAAGTCCGACGATTCGCGCGGTCGGCTGATGGCGATCATCCAGCACGACGTGAAGCGTCTCGACCGGCTGATCAGCGACATCGCCGATGCCTCGCGGCTCGACGCGGAGCTCGCCCGGGCCGAAGCGCGCCGGGTCGATCTCAAGAAGCTGCTGACCACGGTGGTCTCGGTGGCCAACGAGCGGCGCCGGCCGAAGGATTGCCTGATCCAGCTCGACGTCGAGGCGATCGCGGACCACGATGCGCCGTTCACGGTGATCGGCCACGACAGCCGGCTGGGGCAGGTGGTCAACAACCTGCTGGACAATGCCCGGTCATTCTCGCCCACCGACGCCAAGGTGCGGGTCGCCCTGCGCCGGGTCCGTGGCGAGGTCGAGATGGTCTGCGAGGACGAGGGGCCGGGCATCCCCGAGCACGCCCTGGAGCGGATCTTCGAGCGCTTCTACACGGACCGGCCCGAGCAGGGCTTCGGACAAAATTCGGGCCTCGGCCTGTCGATCTCCCGGCAGATCGTCCAGGCCCATCGCGGCACGATCCGCGCCGAGAATCGCCCCGGCGCGCCCGACGAGGATGGTGAGCCCACAGTGCGCGGCGCCCGCTTCACCGTCCGGCTGCCGGCTGCGCCGCGCCAGCTCCACGCCTGATGCCGAGCCTTCACGCCGCCTGCGTCGCCCTGGGTGATGCCGGCATCCTGATTCGGGGCCCGGCCGGCTCGGGCAAATCGAGCCTTGCGGTGCTCCTCGCCGCCGAGCCGGACGGAGCGCTCGTTGCGGATGACCGGGTGATCTGCGAACGGCACGCCGATTCGCTGGTCGCCCGACCTCACGAGGCCTTGGCGGGCCAGGTCGAGATCCGTGGTCAGGGCATCCTGTCCGCCGCCGATCTCGGCCTCACGCTCCGTCCCGATACGGTCCTGTATCTCGTGGCCGATCTGGTCACGGACACGCCGCGCCTGCCGGAGCCACCGGAGGCCGCTGAAATCCTGGGCCTTCGTCTGCCCCGCCTAGTGCTCGATCGAGGCGTGCGGCGGGCCGGATTAGCAACGTTGCTGATTCGTGCGGCATTGCGAAAGGGCAAGCCGTGACTTCGCAGCCGCACAGGCCGTTGATTCGCGCCACGGTGGTAAGACCCCATAGCGCGCGCCGAGCCCGCATGGCATGATCGCGGTAATGTCCGAGCAAAAACGTCGCGATCGCCTTGTTGGGGCCTGTGCATTGCACAACATGGCGGCAGACAGAGGACGTTGGAACACGTGTCGATGATTGGCATGGTGCTCGTCACTCACGGGCTATTGGCGACCGAATTCAAGGCTGCCCTGGAGCACGTGGTCGGCCCGCAGGATCAGATCGAGACGATCACGATCGGGCCGGAAGACGATATGGAATTGCGACGCCGGGACATCATGTCTGCGGTCTGTCGCGTGAACACCGGTGACGGTGTGGTGGTGCTGACCGACATGTTCGGCGGCACGCCCTCGAACCTTGCGCTGTCGTGTATGAACGGCGGCTCGGTCGAGGTGGTGGCGGGGATCAACCTGCCGATGCTGATCAAGCTGGCGAGCGTCCGCGACGAGGAGAATCTCGGCGACGCCGTCCTTCATGCCCAGGAAGCCGGCCGCAAGTACATCAACGTCGCTTCGCGCGTCCTCGCCGGCAAATAACGTTTCTCAGACCTCCTCGATCACCCGTTCCTGCGCTGGCCTGCGGCTTGTGGCCGTGACGCCCGCGGAGGCGGCGATCACCAGCCCGATGGCGAGCCATTGGACGGCGCCGAGCCGTTCGCCTAGCAGGGCGAAGCCCGCGCAGGCCGCGACCGCCGGCTCCAGGCTCATCAGCACACCAAAACTCTTCCGGTCGAGGCGGCGTAGGGCGGCCATCTCCAGCGAGTAGGGCAGGGCGCTCGACAGGAGCGCCACGAGGAGGCCAGCCATCAGGACGCCTGGAGCCAGCAACTCCGCGCCAGCCTCGGCCAGGCCGAACGGTGCCACCACGACGGCGGCCACCAGCATCCCCAGCGACACCGCCTGACCGCCGTCGATCCGCCCTGCGCGCTGACCAAACAAAATATAAAGTGCCCAAGCCAGGGCCGCCCCGAGGGCGAGGGCGACGCCGAGCGGGTCCAGCGGGCTCGTGGGCGCGATGGGCAGGAGCAGGCCGAGCCCAACCACCGCGACGCCGATCCACAGGAAGTCCGTGGTGCAGCGCGACGCGATCAGCGCGATGGCGAGCGGCCCAGCGAACTCGATCGCCACGGCCGGCCCCAGCGGCAGCCGCGCGATCGCTAGGTAGAACAGCAAATTCATCAACCCCAGGGTGATCCCGTAGAGCGCGATCCACCCCGCTTCACGCCGCGCCAGGCTCCGCCGCCACGGACGCCAAACGGCGATCAGGATCAGCGCCGAGAAACCCACCCGCAGGGCCGACGTCCCGGTCGCGCCGACGACCGGGAACAGGTTCTTCGCGATGGTCGCGCCGTATTGCAGCGAGACCATGCCAGTCACCAGCGCGGCGACCGGGAGGAGGACCGAAACGGGCCCTCGCTCCGTAAAGGTGGTCACAGAATGAACCGGCTCAGATCCGCGTTGGCCGCCAGATCCTCGACCCGGGCCCGCACATAGGCGGCGTCGATCGGAACCGTCTCGCCGGAGCGGTCGGTGGCCGTGAACGAGATCTCGTCGATCACCCGCTCCAGCACCGTCTGCAGGCGGCGGGCGCCAATATTCTCCACGGAGGAGTTCACCTCGACGGCGACGCGGGCGAGCGCGTCCACGGCGTCGTCCGTGAAGGTCAGGGTCACGCCCTCGGTCTCCATCAGGGCGACGGTCTGCTTGAGCAGGCTGGCCTCGGTGGAGGTCAGGATCTGGCGGAAATCGTCCACCGTCAGCGGCTGCAGCTCGACGCGGATCGGTAGGCGGCCCTGGAGCTCGGGGAGCAGGTCGGACGGCTTCGAGACGTGGAAGGCGCCCGAGGCGATGAACAGCACGTGGTCGGTCTTCACCGGGCCATGCTTGGTCGCCACCGTCGTGCCCTCGATCAGCGGCAGCAGGTCGCGCTGCACACCCTCGCGAGAGACGTCGCCGGAGGAGCGGCCCTCGCGGGCGCAGATCTTGTCGATCTCGTCGAGGAAGACGATGCCGTTGTTCTCGACCTCGCGGATCGCCTCGCGAATCAGGGCGTCGTCGTCGACCAGCTTGTCGGATTCCTCGGCGAGCAGCGGCGCGTAGGCGTCCCGGACCAGGATCCGGCGGGGCTTGCCGCGCTGGCCGCCCAGGGCCTTGCCGAGCACGTCGCCGATATTGATCGCGCCCATGGAGGCGCCCGGCATGCCGGGAATCTCGAACATCGGCAGGCCAGCGGGGGCACCGGAGGCCAGTTCCAGCTCGACCTCCTTGTCGTCGAGCTCGCTGTCGCGCAGCTTGCGGCGGAAGCTGTCGCGGGTCGCCTGGCTTGCGGTCGGTCCGACCAGGGCGTCGAGGATCCGGTTCTCGGCGGCCGCCTCGGCCTTGGCCTTCACGGCCTCCCGCTTCACCTGCCGGGTCAGGCCGATCGCCACCTCCACGAGGTCGCGCACGATCTGCTCCACGTCGCGGCCAACATAGCCGACCTCGGTGAATTTGGTCGCCTCGATCTTCAGGAACGGGGCGTTGGCGAGCCGCGCGAGGCGCCGGGCGATCTCGGTCTTGCCGCAGCCGGTCGGCCCGATCATCAGGATGTTCTTGGGCGCCACCTCCTCGCGGAGCGGGCCGGTGAGCTGCTGGCGGCGCCAGCGGTTGCGCAGGGCGATCGCGACGGCGCGCTTGGCGTCCTGCTGTCCGACGATGAAGCGATCGAGTTCGGACACGATCTCGCGCGGAGAGAACGTCGTCACCGCTGGGCCATCCTATTTTTTTCCCGGCCCGACGAAACCACGAGCCCAGGCCGGGAATGGGGTCGCGGCGCGCGCGACGCAAGAGGCGGCGCGCGGCCGCAGGGGCCAGCTTACCGGCTCAGTGTCCCGCCGGCGACGCCGCGGCGCCGGGCTTGTCATGCGTTCCGAATCGCTCGACCAGCGTCGCGCTGGCTGCGTTCAGGCCGACGACCTCGACGATCCGCCCACGGCCGCGCGCCTTCAGGACCACGCGGTCGAGGGCGGTGACCGCCGAGATGTCCCAGAAATGCGCGTCCTGCACGTCGATGACGAGGCGATCCACCGGCTCCAGCACGTCGATCGCTTCCGAGAAGGTGCTGGCCGAGGCGAAGAACACCTGCCCGGTGACCCGGTAGGTCCGGGTCCAACCATCCTCCGAGAGCGTCGCGGTGACTTTGCTAAGCCTCGACACCTTGCCGGCGAAGAATACGCCGGACAGGAGCACGCCGGCCAGGACGCCCTGGGCCAGGTCCTTGGTCGCGACCACGACCAGCACGGTCGCCAGCATCACCGCCGAGGAGGGCAGGGGGTTGGTGCGCAGCTGCGCCAGCGACCGCCAGGAGAAGGTGTTCAGCGAGACCATTATCATCACCGCCGTCAGCGCCGCGACCGGCACCACCGCCAACAGGTCCTGCAGCGCGACGAGGAGCAGCAGCAGGAAGGCGCCCGCGACCAGCGTGGACAGCCGGCCCCGCGCCCCCGAGGAGACGTTGATGACCGACTGCCCGATCATCGCGCAGCCGCCCATGCCGCCGAACACGGCCGACGCCATGTTGGCCGCGCCCTGGCCCATGCATTCGCGGTTCTTGTCGCTACCGGTATCGGTCAGGTCGTCGACGATCTGCGCGGTGAGCAGGCTCTCCAACAGCCCGACGGCGGCGAGCGTCGCCGCGTAGGGCAGCAGGATCCGCAGGGTCTCGAAGGTGAAGGGAACGTCCGGCAGGGCGAAGCTCGGCAGCGTCGAGGGCAGGGCGCCCAGATGCGAGACCGTGCGGACGTCGAGGTGGAAGATCGCGGTCACCGCGGTCAGGACCGCGATCGCCACCAGGGGCGAGGGCACCGCCCGGGTGATCCGCGGAAAACCGTAGATGATCGCGAGCCCCAGAGCGATCAGCCCGTAGGTCGCCGGCGTCACGCCCGTGAGCTCGGGCAGCTGGGCGAGAAAGATCAAGATCGCCAGGGCATTGACGAAGCCCGTCATCACCGATTGCGAGACGAACCGCATCAGCCGGCCGAGCTTCAGCAGGCCGGCCAGGATCTGGATCACGCCCATCAGGATGGTGGCGGCGAACAAGTATTGGACGCCGTGCTCGCGGACGAGGTCGACCATGACCACCGCGGTGGCGGCGGTGGCGGCCGAGATCATGGCCGGGCGCCCGCCCGCGAAAGCAATCGTGCAGGCGATGACCACCGAGGCGTAAAGCCCGACCTTGGGATCGACCCCGGCGATGACCGAGAAGCCGATCGCCTCCGGGATCAGCGCCAGGGCGACGACGATGCCCGACAGGGTATCGCCGCGGATATTGGACACCCACGACCCGAGAGGGCCGCCGGTTCCGGTTGTGCTGCGTTGCATGTGATGAAAATCCGCACGAGACGCGCGTCCGCTCAAGGGGCGGATCGTGTGGCGTCTCGGATGCGTGGTCCGGCGGATCGGCGGCCGGAAGAGCCACCCGGGCTTTCACCGGGTCCTTGCGAATGGCTCAGACCCTACGGGTCCTGGCATCGCGATGCAACATCGGCGGCATCAGGCGGCCCGCACCTGAGCCACGAAGCCCGCGACCTCGCCGCCAAGCCCGTCGGACCGGCGGGCGATGTCGGCCGCCGCGTCGAGCACTTGGCCCGCGCTGGCCCCGGTCTCGTGGGCGGCCTCGAGCACCAGCGACATGGTCTCGGTCACCGCGCGGGTCCCGCTCGCCGCCTCGGCGACGCTGCGGGCGATCTCTTGCGTCGCGACCTGCTGTTGCTCCACGGCCGAGGCGACCTCGATCGCGATGCCGTGGACCTGCTCGATCGTGCCGCCGATTTCTTCGATCGCGGTGACCGCCTCGTGGGTCGCCGCGCGCATGGCGGCAATCTGCCCGGCGATCTCGTCGGTGGCCCGGGCGGTCTGGGTCGCCAGGGCCTTCACCTCGGTGGCGACGACCGCGAAACCGCGCCCGGCCTCGCCGGCGCGGGCCGCCTCGATCGTAGCGTTCAGTGCCAGCAGGTTGGTCTGGCCGGCGATGGTCGAGATCAGCGACACGACCTGCCCGATGCCGTCGGCGGTGCGGGCCAGGGCCTGGACGCTCGACCGGGTCCGCCTCGTCGCCTCGACGGCGCCGGCTGCAGCCTCGGAAGTCTGCGAGACCTGGACACCGATCTCGCTGGCGGTAGCTGCAAGCTCTTCCGTGGCGGCGGCCACAGCCTCGACATTGTGCGCCGTTGTCTCTGCGGCGCGGGTCACGGCCCGGGATTGCTGGTCGGTGCGCTCGGCATTGCCGGCCATCGCGGCGGCGGCCCGCTCCATGTCGGCGGCGGCGCTGGCGAGATGCCCGACCAGACCGCCGATGCTGCCTTCGAACTGGTTGGCCAAGCCGACCATTTCGGCGCGCTTGCGGGTGGCCGCCTCGGTGCCGGTCCGCTCACGGTCCAGGCGCAGGGTTTCGGCCTCCCGCATTGTCCCAGCGAAGACCGCCATGCTCGTCCAGATCGCCCCGATCTCGTCGCGGCCGGCCTTGACCGCCGGGAGGGTCAGGTCGCCCCGCGAGAGGCGCTGGATCGCCTCCGAGACCGCCCGCAGCGGCCGGGCGATCTGGCGTTGCCCCACGAGGAGCCCGAGGGCGGCGCAGGCGAGGGTGCCCAGGAAGGCGAGCCCGAGCAGGAGGCGGGTACGCGCCACGAACAGATCCTGCGTCTGCGCCTTCACGGTCGCCATCTCGGCGCGTCCGCGGCCTACCAGCGCGTCGATGCCGGCCTGGAACGCCTTGCGGTTGGCCCGGTTCGCGTCGTTGAAGCCGAGATCGGCAGCGGCGCGTGGGCCGATCGTCTCGCCGGCCTGCGCGATCGCGGTCCGCATCGTCCGGTAGGCGTCGGCGTTGCGTGCCATGGTCTCGAAGAGTGGCCGCTCGTCCTCTGTGACCAGCGGCTCCCAGGCGGCGCGGAGCGCGTCCATGTCGGCGAGGCCCTTGCGGACGCCGGCGGCATACTTGGCGGCGTCGGTGGCGTCGGCGGCCGCGTAAACGCCGCGGGAATCCATCGTCACTTCGGCAGCGAGGCGATTGAAGTTGGCCGCGTAAAGCGCGCGGGTCGAGGCACCCTCCACCTGCGCCAGCGAACGCTCGAAGCTCTGCAGCGTGGCGACGCTCACGCCGGCAACGACCAGCGTCGTCAGACTGCAGGCGCCCACGAAGGCCAGGAGTTTCCCGCCGATGTTCATTTTAGTTCCAGTCCGAGCATGCGCGGGCCGAAACTAAGCAGCATTGTTCAATGTCGCGTTAAGCAGCCCCGATCGCGGTTCACGCCCGAATCGTGGGCGGGAGTCGATCAACTCTGGTCGAGCGCTTCGATCACCAGATTCCCGTTGGTGTAGACGCAGATCTCGGCGGCGATCGCCATGGCCTTGCGCACGATCGCCTCGGCGTCGAGGTCGGTATCCTCGAGGGCGCGGGCGGCCGCCAGGGCGTAGTTGCCGCCGGAGCCGATCGCCATGACGCCGCTTTCCGGCTCCAGCACGTCGCCCGAGCCAGACAGGAGCAGGCTGACGTCCTTGTCGGCCACCACCATCATCGCTTCGAGGCGGCGCAGGTAGCGGTCGGTCCGCCAATCCTTGGTGAGCTCGACGCAGGCCCGGGTGAGTTGGCCAGGATACTGCTCCAGCTTGGCCTCCAGCCGCTCGAACAGGGTGAAGGCGTCAGCCGTGGCGCCCGCGAACCCGCCGATCACCGCGCCCTTGGCCAGGCGCCGGACCTTGCGGGCATTGCCCTTCACGATGGTCTGGCCGAGGCTCACCTGCCCGTCGCCGCCGACGACGACGCGGCCGCCCTTGCGGACCATCAGGATCGTGGTCGCGTGCATCTGGGGCACGGAGCCCCGCTCGTCGTACCTGAAGGCGTCGTGGCTCAAGGTTTCAGCTCCGATCTCGGTCCGGCCGAGATGGGGAGCTTTGCCGGCCGCGTCCAGCCGTTGGCTACTCGGCAACCGCCTCGGCGGTGTGGACCGAGCCCGCATCGGTGAGGATCGAATCCGCCGCCGCCTGGGCGAGCAGGGCGTAGCCGCCATCGGCCATGTGCAGCCCGTCCGAGGCGAAGAGTTGCTTGGCGGTGAGTTTCCCTTCGCGGACCCAGCCATGCATCAGGTCGGCCCGGCGGATCACCGGCACGTCGAGCTCATCCCCGATCGACCGCACGGCATCCCGGAACCGCGAGGAGCCGGGCGTCGAATCGAGCTTCGGGCACCATTGCGGCTCCATCAGCACCACGTCGATGCCGGCTTCGCGGATCCGACGGATGGCCGCGGCGGTGGCGTCGCGGAAATGGTCGAGCGAGACACCGCGCAGCGGGTCGTTGCTGCCGGTCTGCCAGATCACGAGCTGCGGCTCGGCCGCGATCACGTCGCGATCCAGGCGCTTCAGCATGTCGTCGACATGCTCGCCGCCGATGCCCCGGTTGATCACCGAGACATCCATGCCGCGCAGTTTCTTGCGCAAGTCGACCTGCAGGCGGGACGGGTAGGAATTGGCCGGGCTCGAGGCGCCGATACCCTCCGTGGAGGACGAGCCGAAGGCCACAATCTTGAGCGGCGCGCCGATGGCGATCTGCCGGGCGACATGCGGCAGGTCGGGGCTCTCGCTCAGATCGATGCCGAGCAGGTCGAGCGAATCAGGCAGCAGGTCCGCGTAGGCGAGCACCGCGGTGGGCACCATCAGCAGGCCGCACAGAATCAACACATCCCGAAGCCGCTTACGGCGCGGCTTGGCGGGACTGAAAGATGTCGGTTTCTGGGACACGGGACCGATTGCTCCGCCGCTCGTAAACGACAGATACATTCTGACACAGGGACTTGAAAAGAGCCGTTCCGCCGGTCCCTTGAAGGCAAAGTGAATTCGTAACGCAAAATTAATAGCGGACGACCGCGCGGCCGGAACCGCGCGGCGGCATAAGCAGACGCGTAAGGCTTCAGCCGGCCGGGGGGGACAGAACCATTTTGCCGACGAACGGCGCGTCCCGCTTGTTGTTCGCGGTGCAGCCGTAGCTGTGCTCGCCGGCATCGAGGGTGCGCAGCTTGAGCGTGCCGCGGCCATTGGCCTTCACGGTGTAGCCCTTCTCGCTCATGACGTGGACGAGATCGCCGTCGGCGTGCAGCAGGTGGCCCTGCTCGAACTGGCCCTCTGCGGTGATCGTCACCGGCACGTTGGCCTGGCTGACGACCTGAAGCATCACGTTGGTGTTGGCCGGCAGGCGGATCTCGGCAGGCGCGCAGACCGGCTTGCCATCCTGCAGGGTGATGGTCAGCTCGACCGGCGGCAGGGCGTTGCTCGACGGCTTGCCGAGTTGCGGGTTGTCGGCGGCGCCCGCCGAACCGGCGAGCAGCGTGGCCATGGCCGCGGCGATGAGGGTGTTGCGCAAGGCTGGGATTCTCCACCGTCTCCCGCGACCCGAACATCGTCCCGAAAGGGGTATACCCTCTTTCGGAGCAAGACGATGCCCTCGTTGCCCGGGTGTCTCCCCGGCAATGACGCCGCCGGGCCACGGTTCCGGTGCGCGACGCCGTAGCTCAGACCAGGGGGCGTTATTGCGAGGACAGCGAAACCTGACGTTTTATTGCCGATGCCACCGAGCGGGACCGCGTTCGGCACGATCGATGCGTTGCGTCGGCACGGGTCCCCGAGAGGGCGGCGGGGATCCTGGTCCGGGACGTCGAGCGCGATGTCCGAACCGGCTGCAGGCCTCGGTGAGCCGTCCCATGGTCGCCCGCTTGCGCATTGCAATCCTGACGCACTCGACCAATCCCCGCGGCGGCGTGGTCCATGCCCTGGCGCTCGGCGAGGCCCTGTGCAGCCTCGGCCACGAGGCGGTGGTCCACGCCCCCGATCCCACCGGCCGCGGTTTCTTCCGGGACGCGCGCTGCCCGGTCGTGTCGGTGGCGGCCAAGCCGGTCGCCGAGCCGACGGTGGCGATGGTCCGGTCCAGGATCGCCGACTACCTGTCGCATTTCTCGACGCCGGCAGCCTGCGATTTCGACGTCTTTCACGCCCATTGCGGGATCAGCGGCAACGCCCTCGCGACACTGACCCGACGGCGGCTGATCCCCGGCTTCGTCCGCACGGTCCACCACATCGACATGCTTCCGGATCCGCAGCTCAGCCAGTGGCAGGATCGGGCCATCCTCGATGCCGGACGGCTGCTCTGCGTCAGCCGAGGCTGGGCCGCCGCCATCGCCGCGGAATACGGCGCCCAGGCCGAGGTCGTCGGGAACGGCGTGGACGGCGCTGTCTATACCCCGGAGCCGGCGCCCGGAGATTCCAAGCTGCGCGACCGCCTTGGCCTCGGGGCCGGGCCAGTCTTCCTGAGCGTCGGCGGGTTCGAGGCCCGCAAGAACACGCTGGCGATCATCGAAGCCTTCGCTCGACTGCGCGGCCGGATCCCCGATGCCCAACTCGTCGTGGCCGGCGGCGTCTCGCTTCTCGACCATGCCGGCTACGAGGCCCGGTGCTGCGCGGCACTGGAGCGCGAGGGCCTGGAAGTCGGCGCGGGCAAGCCGGTGATCCGGACCGGGCCGATCGTCCAGCGCGACATGCCGGGTCTTTACCGGATCGCCGACACGCTGGTCTCTCCCTCGATGAGCGAGGGCTACGGGCTGTGCGTGCTGGAAGCGATGGCCTGCGGCACGCCGGTCATCGTGTCGGCGCGCCCGCCGTTCACCAACTACCCTACCCCCGGGGAGGCGCTCGCGGTTGAGCCCGACGAACCGGACGCCATCGCGGATGCGATGCAGGCGAGCCTGGACCCCTCCCGGCGCGTCCGCCTGCGGGTCGCCGGCTTCGAGGTCGCCCGCGCCCATGCCTGGGAGTCCTGCGCAGCCCGACACCTGCCGACCTACGCATCCCTGGCTCCGGGACCCGCGCCGGTCGCGGCGATCGCCACGGGATCCGCCGCCTGGAACACCACGCGGATCCCCGGCGATGCCTGAGATGCGCTTCCACATCCGCTGGCCGGATGGTAGCCGCGAGGCCTGCTACTCGCCGTCCCTGGTGATCAAGGACCACCTCGCCGTCGGACAGGATTACGCCCTCGACGAGTTTCTGGCGCTGACCCGCCTCGCCCTCGGCAGTGCCAGCGCGCGGGTGCAGGAGCGCTACGGCTTTCCCTGCGGTCGGGCTGAGGCGCAGCTCGCCCGGATCGAGGAGACCGCCCGCCGCCAGGACCCGGGCACCGTCCATGTCGAGGCGTTCGAGGAGTAAGGAGGTCGCCGGGCCCGGGCCATGCCGGTCCGTGGCGAACCGACACAGCGCAAGTCTCGGATCCGGTCGCGTTGTCCTGACATGTACGCCGATCGAGCCAGGCACACCCGATGATGATCCGGATCGCCACGGCCGCCCTGATGGTCGCGGCTCCCGCCGCGGCGCAGACGCGCCCGTCGAGCACCACCATGACCTGTCAGCAGGCGGCCGGACTGGTCCAGGCCCGTGGCGCGATCGTGCTCGGGACAGGAGGTCAGACCTATGACCGCTTCGTGCGGGACCGGTCGTTCTGCGAAATCACCGAGATCGCCCGGCGCGCCTTCCGGCCGACCCGGGACAACCCGGCCTGCCTGATCGGATACACCTGTTACGAGCCCGGCATCGGCGACTGGCCGGGCGAGGGCTACTAGCCCCGGTATCGGCGCCTCAACGCCCGCCCGGCTCCAGATCGACGATCACCCGCCGGTCGCCGGTCCGGCGGCTGAAGCCGACGGCGTCGAGATGCTCGAGGAGCGGGATCGAGAATTTCCGTGAGATTCCCAGGGCGGCGCCCGCCTCCCGGGCCAGGAAGCCGGTCTCGGGCGTCGTGGCGTTCGGGAACGCTTCCGCGAGCCGCGTCCGGGCCACCGCCACCGCCTCCCGGTGGAACAGCACCGCCCGGCGCTGAACCCGGTCGATCGCGCGGATGACCGTTCCGGCCCCGACCAGATAGGTCAGCGCCTCGCGCCGGCGGACATCGCGGCCCACCGCCTCGCTCTCGTCGGGCGGGTTGAGGCCTGCCCGGCGGAACAGCTGCTCGAGCTTGCGCGCGGTGTCGCTCTCGTTGCGGGCCGGGTCGAAATCGGATCGGCGCCACAGCGCGCCGGCCTGGACCGTGCCGCCGGTCGCGGCCAAGTCGCGCAGCACCAGTCCGGTCAGGGGCTCGGGAAGCGACAGGAGCTTGGCGAGGCGTTCGAGCGCGATGCCGTGCTCCATCGGGTTGTCCCGATGATGCCTGGACAGGGCCGTCAGCGCGGCGGTGCGCAGCGACGCGA
The DNA here is from genome assembly GCF_001262595.1 of Methylobacterium sp. ARG-1. NCBI lineage: Bacteria > Pseudomonadati > Pseudomonadota > Alphaproteobacteria > Hyphomicrobiales > Methylobacteriaceae > Methylobacterium > Methylobacterium sp. ARG-1. The sequence continues at coordinate 46,887 of NZ_LHCD01000006.1, read as the reverse complement.
AGGCCGGGGCCCCGATGAACCGGTTGCCGACCTCCCGGGCGCCCGAGGCGGCGAGGATCTGCCGCGCCCGCTCGAGGCTGGTGCCGGCCGCGCGGGCGAGGTCGGGCAGCGTCGCGCCGGCCGCACCGGCCTGGACCAGGCGAACCGCCACGGCATCGGACGGCTTGCCCGTTGCCAGCGCGTCGAGGTCCGCGAGAACCCGGGCATCGTGCCGCCGCCGACGGCGGCTTGCCGGATCGAGCACCCGGCCGCCCGCCACCGTGGCGGGCGGCGAATCGAGACGCAGCACGAAGGGCTCGCGGGCCGGCACGGTAACCGGTTCGGCGAGGTGCAGCTGCGCCAGCGCGGTCGCGCCCGGTTCCAGCGCATCGCGGTCGAGGAGCCGCAGCCGGGCCTCGACCTCAGTGGTGCCGAACAGGAGCCGGCAGGCGCTCCCGCCCGCAAGCGGGGCGTCCGCGCTCGACGCGGCGGTGAGCGCGACGTCGAGCCATTGCGACGGGGCGAGAAGGTTCGGCACCGTGAGGGCGTCGCCGCGGGCGATCTCGTCGAGGCCGACGCCGCGCAGGGCCACCGCGGTCCGCCGGCCAGGCTCGGCGCACTCGACCGGGCGGCCGTGGATCTGGAGGCTGCGCACCACGGCGCTGCGACCGCCGGGCACGATCTCCAGCGTGTCGCCGACCGCCAGCGTCCCCCGCCGCAGCGTGCCGGTCACCACCGTGCCGAAGCCCGCCCGGGTAAAGACCCGGTCGACCGGCAGGTAGGGGAACCCGTCATCGACCCGCGGCTCCGCCTCCGCCAGCAGGGCGGCGAGGGCTTGGGCGAGGTCCGGGATCCCGGCGCCGGTGAGGGTCGAGGTGGCGATCACCGGCGGCGCCTCGAGTCCGGCGCGGGCGGCGGCGGCGGCGATCTCGGCGGCGCGCGCCGCGATGGTGGCGGGGGTGGCGAGATCGGATTTCGTCAACGCCAGCACGCCGCGGCGGACGCCGATCAGACGGGCGATCTCCAGATGCTCGACCGTCTGCGGCTTGATGCCTTCATTGGCGTCGACCGCCAGCAGCACGGCGCGCATGCCGGTCGCGCCGGAGACCATGGCGCGGACGAATCGCTCGTGGCCGGGCAGGTCGACCAAGTCGATCTCGCCCTGCTCGGAGGCCAGCAGCGCGAAGCCGGGGACGATCGAGACGCCGCGGTCCCGCTCCTCCTTCAACCGATCCGTCTCGACTCCCGTGAGCGCCCGGACCAGGGCCGTCTTGCCGTGATCCACATGCCCGATCACACCGACCAGAAGTGTCTTCAAGGGAGCCACCGACCCGACGATCTCCGCGGCGCAACCGTCCACGCGGGGCGCACCGCTCTCACAGTGAGGGATTCCGTCTACCTGGCACCGCGTCGTGCCGTTCGCCGCCGAACGGGCGGGGCCGGAGCACAGGAGGCAGATCAATTGTGGACAATCGGTTTTGCCACGGCCTCCCGATTTGGGAAAGCGTAAATTTGGAGCGCTTCAAGATCTGCACCCGGGCCCGGGCCGGGCGACCCGGCGCGGTTTGACGCCCAAATTACGCCGGCCCGCGATTGCAACGCCGCGAGGGCCCGGCCTAGACCGATTATCGTGACGCTCGGATGCAACCCGGTGGGCGCTCCGCCGAGTTAAGAACCGGACGTTTCGAAGAGGAGAGCATGAGCGAGACCGATAGCCACGACGTGGCAGACCCCCGCGAGATCGAGCTGAAGCTTGATTGCGCAGGTTCCGACCTGACCGCGCTGGCGGCCCATCCGCGGCTCCAGGGGGCCGAAGGCATCGAGCCCGAGCTCCTCGTCAGCACCTATTACGACACGCCGAATCAGGACCTTCGCGCCGCCGGGCTCACCCTGCGGGTGCGCAATCAGGGCGGCCGGCACATCCAGACCGTGAAGGCCGGGCAGGGCGGCGTCGGCCTGTTCGACCGGTCCGAGTGGGAGACCGAGATCGCGGGCGAGACGCCCGATCCGGCGGCCTGGGCCGACACCGCGGCCGAGAAGGTCCTGCGCAAGGCGGATGCGCCGCTGGAGCGCCTGTTCTCCACGATGATCACCCGCCGGGTGATCTCGGTCCGGCAGGGTGAGTCGCGGATTCTCGTGACCCTGGACGAGGGACGGGTCGAGAGCCCGTCCGGCGCTTCTCCCATCTGCGAGGTCGAGCTCGAGATCGCCGAGGGTGAGCCGGCCGACCTGTTCGCCCTGGCCCAGACCCTCGCCGAGACCGTGCCGCTGCGCCTGAGCGCCACCGCCAAGAGCAGCCGCGGCTTTGCCCTGATCGACGGCACCGGCCCGTCCGTCGTCAAGGCCGAGCCGGTCGAATTGCCGGACGATGCGAGCGCCGGCGAGGTGTTCCGCCGGGTGGCGCGCGCGTGCCTGCGCCATATGCGGTTCAACGAGACCGCCTTCCTCGCGAGTCACGCCCCGGAGGCCCTGCACCAGATGCGCGTGTCGCTGCGGCGGCTGCGTTCGGCGCTGTCGCTGTTCGCCCCGATCCTGGAGAGCGACCCGCGCGCGATCAGCTTCGGCGACGAGATCAAGCGCGTCACCGAGCCCTTCGGTCACGCTCGCAACCTCGACGTGTTCCTCAGCCAGACGCTGCCGCGCTTGGCCAAGGAACGTCCGGGGGACGCGGATCTCGACGCGTTGCGGGATCTGGCCGAGACCGAGCGCGCCAAAGCCTACGATGTCGTGCTGGCGACCCTGGAAAGCCCGCAATGGCGCGGGCTGATCATCGACTTCGCCGGCTGGATCGAGGCCGGCGCCTGGGCCAAGCAGGAGGCCGCCGCCGAGGGCGGCCGAGCCTTCGCGGCCCATGTCCTCGACCGCGCCCGCGAGCGCCTGAAGAAGCGTGGCCGCGGCTTGAAGAAGCTCGACCCGCATACCCGTCACCGGGCGCGGATCGCTGCGAAGAAACTCCGCTACGGGGCGGAATTCTTCGCCGAGTTGTTCCCGAAGAAGAAGGCTCGACGCCGTCAGGACAAGTTCGGCGCCGCGCTGTCGGACCTGCAGGACCATCTCGGCGCGCTGAACGATATCGAGACCGCTCGGTCGATGACGGAAAGCCTCGGCGGGCGGCCGATGCCGGCTCTGGACGATGCAAGCACCCAGGACCTGCTCAATGCCGCCGCGGAGGCGCGCTCCGAACTGCTCGACGTGAAGCCGTTCTGGCGCTGACGCTGCCCCGCAGGCGCACCGCTGCGGCGTGAGACAGCTGATCCGCGCCTGGTCCTGAGCGGACCGGCACGAATCGCGCGGTGCCCTGCACAAGCGGGACGCACGCTCGGCGATCGCAGATGCGAGACCGCCGTCGGAACGGCAGGCGCGGTTGGGGCCACCCGCGCGCCGTCCCGACGGCGTTGAGATGGATCCGGGGCCGCCCGAGGGGGGATGGCGGACCCGGGCTCCCGCCCACCGCGCTGGGGACGCGGTTGGATGCATGATTCACCTACGCATGTTGCCGGAGAATTTCTGAAACGCGTCCGCGTCGAAATCCTGTCGGGAAGCCGGACCCGCGTCGCGTCGTCCGGGTTCTTCCAGGCGGCTTCCTTCCAGACCGCACTCTGCTATCCCTCGCTTTCCGGCGGACACCTCGAATATTCGGCATGAGCCTTCTGAGCGACATTTTCAGCCGTGTCGGCCGTACCGTGACGGCCTATGCGGGCGACAAAGCCCTGATGCTCGCCGCCGTTTCGGCCGCGGCCAACGTCATCGTGGCCGATGGCGAGGTAGCCGGCGAGGAATTCGACGCCGCCCTGCACGGACTGCGTGCCGATCCGGTCCTGGTGAAGGGCTACGACGCGCTGATGCTGGAGACGGAGCTGTACGAGGGCATTGCCCGGGCGCGCACCCGCCTCGGCCGCGCCGAGAATCTGCGCCACGTCTCGGCAATCGTCGAGCGGCCGGCGAGCCAGCGTGAGAACGTCTTCCTGATCGCCGCCGACGTGGCCGACCAGGATGGGATCAGCGGCATCGAGGCGAATGCCCTGGGCGAGATCGCCGTCGCTCTGCAGATCGATGGCGAGGGTCTGCTGCGCGCCAATCCGGTGCGGCGTCCGCCGGTGTGACCGGGGCGCCTGGCATCACCGTTGCTCCCGGCCGGCGCAACGCCCGATAAGGGCGTTCGATGATCTTGCCGCACGGCGTCGCGCCGTGAGAGGACCCGCCATGGCCGAAACCAATCCGAGCAAGACCCACAACCTGCGCGCGGACGGCGCACGGCTCTGGGCCACGATCCTGGAGACCGCCGCTTTCGGAGGCACCCCGGCCGGTGGCATCAACCGGTTGACGCTGTCACCTGAGGACGGCCGGGTCCGCGACTGGTTCCGGGATGCCTGCGAGGCGGCCGGGCTTACGGTGACGGTCGATGCGCTCGGAACGCAATACGCCGTCCGACCGGGCCGCGACATGAGCCGCCCGCCGATCGCCTTCGGCTCGCATCTCGACACCCAGCCCACCGGCGGCAAGTTCGATGGCGTGCTCGGCGTCCTGGCCGGGCTCGAAGTGATGCGCAGCCTGAACGATGCCGGCCTCGAGACCGAGGCGCCGCTGATGGTGGTCAACTGGACCAATGAGGAGGGCTCGCGCTTCGCCCCCGCCATGATGGCTTCGGCCGCCTATGCCGGCGACTTCACGACCGACGAGATCCTGGCCAAGCGCGACGCCGCCGGCATCACCGTGGCCGAGGCGCTCGACGCGATCGGCTATCGGGGTGCCGAAGACGTGGGCGCCCGCGCGATCGGGGCCTTCGTCGAGCTGCATATCGAGCAGGGCCCAATCCTTGAAGCTGAGGGCAAGACCATCGGCGTCGTGGAAGGCGGCCAGGGGATCATGTGGTTCGACGGCCTGATCACCGGCTTCGAGAGCCATGCCGGTACGACCCCGATGCCGCGGCGCCGGGATGCGCTGCTGGCGCTCTCAGAATTCGCCCTGGCGGCCGAGCGGATCGCCCTGGCGCACGCGCCGTCCGCGGTGGCGACGATCGGCGAGGCCCAGATCCTGGCGCCGTCCCGCAACGTCGTGCCGGGCCGCGTCGCCTTCACGGTGGACGTGCGCGACCCGCGCTCGACCGCCCTCGACGCCATGGAGGCAAGCCTGCGCGAGGCCGCCACCGAGATCGCCGAGCGCCGCCGGCTGGAGATCGCGCTCACCCGGATCTGGCGCAAGGAGCCGGTGCCGTTCGATCCTGCCATCGTGGCGGCGGTGGACGAGGCTTCCGAGAGCCTCGGCCATGCAAGGCGGCGGATCATCTCGGGGGCGGGGCACGATGCCTGTAACCTCGCCGCCAAGGTCCCGACCGCGATGATCTTCGTGCCGTGCAAGGACGGCGTAAGCCACAACGAATCGGAATCCGCCACCCCGGGCGATTGTGCGGCCGGCGCCGACGTCCTGCTGCAGACGGTGCTGCGGCTCGCCAACGCGCCGCGGATGGAACCGCCGGCGCAATGATCTTCGCCCCGCGCATCCAGGCGCGCCTCGACGCGCTGGCGGCGATCACGGCCGAGCCCGGCACGATCACCCGCCTCTACCTGACGCCCGAGCAGGCCAGGGCCGAGGCCCTGGTCGCGGGCTGGATGCGCGAGGCCGGGATGGCGGTGCGCCACGACGCCGTTGGCAACCTGATCGGCCGGGTCGAGGGGCCCGAGCCCGGCGGTCCGGCCCTCGTCGTCGGATCGCATCTCGATACGGTCCGCGACGCCGGCCGCTACGACGGGCCGCTCGGCGTGATCACCGGGATCGCCTGCGTCGAGGCGCTGGCCCGCGACGGGATACGCCTGCCGCACGCCCTGGAGGTGGTGGCCTTCGCCGATGAGGAGGGCGTGCGCTTCTCCGCGACCCTGATCGGCAGCCGCGCCTTCGCGGGCCGTCTCGAGCCGGCTGTGCTCGATGTCGCCGACGCGGACGGGGTCACCCTCGCCGCGGCGATGCGGAATTACGGCCTCGATCCCGCGGCGATCGCATCTGCGGCACGATCGCCGGATGCGGTTCTCGGCTATCTCGAACTGCATATCGAGCAGGGGCCGATGCTGGAGAAGGCCGACCTGCCGGTGGGCGTCGTCACCGCGATTTCTGGCGCCAGCCGCCTGGATTTCACCCTGACCGGCGAGGCCGGCCATGCCGGCACGGTCGCCATGAGCGAGCGGCGCGACGCCCTCGTGGGCGCCGCCGAATGCGTGCTCGCCGTCGAGGCCCGCTGCCGGAGCGAGGCGCATCTGGTCGGGACCGTCGGCCGGATCCAGGCGCTTCCCGGTGCGGTGAACACGATTCCCGGCGCGGTGCGCTTCTCCCTCGATCTGCGTGCCCCCGACGATGGCCAGCGCCTCGCCGCGCTCGCCGACATCACAGCGGCCTGCAAGGGAATCGCGGAGCGCCGCCACCTCGATCTCCACATCCGCCCGCTGCATGAGGCCGCGGCAGTGCCGTGCAATTCCGCCCTGACCGCGCTGGTCCGGGACGCGGTGGCCGCTGAGGGCCTGCCCGTCCTCGCCCTGCCGAGCGGCGCCGGCCATGACGGCATGGCGGTGGCGGCGATCGCGCCAATCGCCATGGTGTTCGTGCGCTGCCGGGGCGGCATCAGCCACAACCCCGCGGAATTCGCGAGCCTGCCGGATATCGAGGCCGGGGCCCGAGTGCTGTTCCGAGCGATCACGGGTTTTGCCGCCGCGCGGCGCGGGGCCTGGACGGCGCACGCGGAACGGGTGTACGCCGCCCCAAAATCCCGTACAGACGCACCATGAGCGCGCGATCCTATCGCGACGCCAGGGGCCGGCCGCTGATCGCGGTGACGGGCATCGGCGTCGTCTCCTCCCTCGGTCAGGGCCAGGTCGACACCTGGGCGGCCATGAGTGCGGGCCGCTCCGGCATCCACGCCATCGGCCGGTTCTCCACGGAGGGCCTGCGGACCCGGATCGCCGGCACGGTGGATTTCCTCGATACCGAGCCGCTGGTCGCGCCGCTCCTGTCTGAGCGCTTCGCCGCGGAGGCCGCCGAGGAGGCGGTCGCGCAGGCCGGGATCGGCATGCCGGGTGATTTCCCGGGGGCGCTGTTCATCGCGGTCCCGCCGGTGGAGATGGAATGGCCGCAACGCCAGGCCTTGGCCGAGGCGGCCGGCGGCGATGGCGACGTCGATTATGCCGGCCTGCTCCGGGCCGCCGCGACCCGGCGCTTCGACGCCTGGCATGACCTGTTCATCTTCGGCACCGTGGCCGACCGCATTGCCGACCGCTTCGGCACCAAGGGCTCGCCGATCTCGCTCTCCACCGCCTGCTCCTCGGGCGCCACCGCGATCCAGCTCGGCGTCGAGGCGATCCGCCGGGGCGAGACCGCGGCGGCGCTCTGCATCGGCACCGACGGCTCGGTGAACCCGGAATCGCTGATCCGCTTCTCGCTGCTCTCGGCGCTCTCCACGCGCAACGATGCCCCGGGAGAGGCCTCCAAGCCGTTCTCGAAGGACCGGGACGGCTTCGTGATGGGCGAGGGCGCGGCTGCCCTCGTCCTGGAGGAGGCTGAGGCTGCCGTGGCCCGGGGTGCCAGGATCCTCGGCTACGTGCTCGGCTGCGGCGAGAAGGGCGACGGCTTCCACCGCACCCGGTCGAGCCCGGACGGGGCGCCGGTGATCGCGGCGATCCGGGCCAGCCTGGACGATGCCGGGCTCGGACCCGAGGGGATCGACACGGTCAACGCCCACGGCACCTCGACGCCGGAGAACGACAAGATGGAGGCGTTGGGGCTCGCCGCGGTGTTCGGCGCCCGCGCGCCGTCCCTGCCGGTGACCTCCAACAAGTCGATGATCGGCCACACGCTGACGGCGGCCGGCGCCATCGAGGCGGCGGTGTCGCTGCTGACGATCCGGAACGGCCGCATCCCGCCGACCATCAATTACCGGGTGCCGGACCCGGCGATCGGCCTCGACGTCGTCGAGACCGCACGGGATCTGCCGGTCCGCACCGTCCTGTCGAACTCCTTCGGGTTCGGCGGCCAGAACACCTGCCTGGTGTTCGGGGCGGAACCGGCGTGAGCGCCGCCCGCCGCGTCCTCGTCACCGGCGGCGCCTCGGGCGTCGGCGCAGCGATCGTGCGCGCGCTGGCCGGTACGGGCCATGCGGTCGACTTCACCTACCGCGCCTCTGGGGATGCCGCCGAGGCGCTGCTCGCCGAGCTGCGCGCCGCCTATCCCGATCGCCGCTTCACCGGGCACGCCCTGGACCTCGCCGACAAGGCCGCCCTCGACGCGTTCTGCGCAGCGGCCGAGGATTCCAGCTATCACGGCCTCGTCCACAATGCCGGCCAGCCGAGCGACGCCCTTGCGGCGATGTTCGATCAGGACAGGGCCGAGACGGCCATGCAGGTCAATTTCTTCGCGCTGACCCGCCTGGCCAAGGCCCTGGTCCGCCCGATGACCCAGGCGCGCACTGGCCGCATCATCGCGATCGGCTCCGTGGCGGCGCTCCGCGGCAATGCCGGCAACGCGGCCTATGCGGCGACCAAGGGCGCGCTGATCGCCTATTGCCGCACGCTCGCGATCGAGACCGCCAAACGCGGCGTCACAGTCAACGTCATCGCGCCGGGCTTCGTCGATACCGCCATGATGGCCCGCTACGCCGCTTACCGGGCCGGGATGGAGCGCCAGATCCCCGCAGGCCGGTTCGCCCAGCCCGAGGATGTCGCCGCCTTGGCCGCCTTCCTGATGGGTGACGCGGCCGCCTACATCACGGGCGCGGTCCTGCCCGTCGATGGCGGCCTCACCGCGATGATGGGCGTCCACCGCACCTGATTTCTTTCGTGATCGCGCGCCACCGTCGCGGGCTCACGGCTATCGCCCCGGCCGTGATAAGTCCGCAGCCCGGACTTCCCCTCGCACGCGCCCTGTTTGAGCGACCTGCCGATGCGCGCCCGCCTTGCCCTCCTCGCTGGATTTTGCCTCTCGGCGCCCCTCGTCCCGGGCGGCGCTGCCGCCGAACCGGAATCGTACCGGATCTCTGGGCTGCCCCCCGGCGAGCCCCTATCGATCCGCGCCGAGCCGGATCCCGCTTCCGAGCAGGTCGGCGAGATCCGCACCCGCGCCCTGGTCTTCGGCTGCACCAACGACACGCCGAGCCGGACCACGTGGTGCCGGGTCAAGGCCGGACGCGCTGTCGGCTGGGCGCGGCGGCGCTATCTGGCGCCGGAACAATGAGAGACAGTATGCGAGCCCTGCAACTATTCGGCGACCGCGACCTGCGCCTCACCGAGGTCGAGGCCCCCGGCGCACCGGGGCCGGGCGAGGTGCGGATCCGCATCCGCGCGGTCGGCCTGAACTTCATCGACGTCTGGGGCTTTCGCGGCATGGCCTTCGCCAAGCGGAAGATGCCGCTCATCGTCGGCGCCGAGGCGTCGGGCGTGATCGAGTCGGTCGGCCCCGATGTCACCGCGCTGGCCCCGGGCGACCGGGTCGTACCCTACGGAGCCATGACCTGCGGCCGGTGCCGGGCCTGCCGCGAGGGCCGCGACAACCTCTGCGAGGACGTGTCCGGCGTCATGGGCTTCCACATCGACGGCTTCGCCCGCGAGCTGGTGACTATGCCGGCCCGCCTTGCCGTGAAGGTGCCGGACGGGGTCAACGACACCGACGCCGCCTGCGCGGGCATCGCCTTCGGCACCGTCCAGCACATGCTGTTCGACAATGCCCGGCTGGAGCCCGGCGAGAGCGTGCTGGTCCATGCCGGCGGGTCCGGCATCGGCACCGCGGCGATCCGCATGGCCAAGGCGATCGGCTGCACGGTCTTCACGACGGTCGGCGACGATGAGAAGGGCCGCAAGGCGGCGGAGCTCGGCGCCGACCACGTCATCAACTACCGGACCGAGCGGTTCGAGGGCGAGGTGCGGCGGCTGACCAAGCGCAAGGGCGTCGACGTGGTGTTCGAGCATGTCGGCGCCGATACCTGGAACGGCTCGCTGCTCTGCCTGAAGCGCGGCGGCCGGCTGGTGACCTGCGGCTCGACCTCGGGGGTCTCGGCCACCATGAACCTGATGCAGCTGTTCCAGCAGCAATACCGCATCACCGGCTCGTTCGGCTGTTCGCTGGCGAATATTGCGCAGGCGCTCGACAAGATGGCCCTGGGTATCCATCCGGTCGTTGACACGGTCTACCCGCTCGGCGACTTCGCGCAGGGGCTCGAACGCCTCGAATCCCGCAAGGTCTTCGGGAAGATCCTCGTCAGCCTCTGAAACGTATCGCACGGCGCGGAAGATGGGTTAAGCTTCGCCTTATACGCGAACTGCCGGGCCTGCCCGCATCGTGCCCGGGAATCCAACGTGCTGCGCCTCGCCCTCATCCTTCGACGGTCCTTCCCGCGGCTCGCGGGTTTCGCCATGATCCCGCTGATCCGCGGCCTGGTCTGGCTGGCGCGCGCGCTCGGGCCGGATCGCGCCACCGCGTTCGGCGCCGTGCTGCTGCGCACGGTCGGGCCCCTGTTGCCGGCGCATCGCACCGCGATGGCGAACCTGCGCGGCGCCTTCCCCGACATGCCGGAGGCGGAACGGAAGCGGATCGCCCTAGAGGCCTGGGATAATCTCGGGCGGACGGGAGCCGAATACGCCCATCTCGACGCGCTGTTCGATTTCGATCCCGACTCGACGGAGCCGATGCGCACCGAGGTCGCCGGGATCGAGCACTTCGCCACCCTGCGCGATGACGGCCAGCCGGGGCTGATCTTCTCGGCCCATCTCGCGAACTGGGAGCTTCCGGCGATCTGCGCGGCCAAGTTCGGCCTGGATGCCACCGCGGTGTTCCGGCCGCCGAACAATCCCGCCGCCGCCCGGCTCGTCCAGGAGGTCCGCCGTCGCTCCATGGGCGGCCTCGCCGCGTCCACGCCCGGCGCCGTCTTCGCCATGCGCGACGTGGTCGAGAATGGCGGCCATCTCGGGCAGCTGATCGACCAGCATTTCACCCGCGGCGTGGTGGTCGACTTCATGGGCCGACCGTGCCTCGCCAACCCGCTGCTCGCCAAGCTCGCCCGGCACTACGATTGCCCGGTCCATGGCGTCCGCGTCGTCCGCCTGCCCAAGGGCCGCTTCCGCCTGGAACTGACGCCGCCCCTAAATCTGCCGCGGAACGCAGACGGGGTGATCGATGTCGCCGGCGCCATGCAGGCGATGACCGCGGTGGTGGAAGGCTGGGTGCGCGAGAATCCGGGCCAATGGCTCTGGATGCACCGCCGCTGGCGCCCGGACATGTTGCCTAAGACGAGAAAACAGCCCAATCAACCGCAACCGATAGTAGAACCTTCTCAAGCCAACGTGATTTCCCAGACAGCTTCCCAGACGCTCTGATGGCTTGATGACGCATCGGCACCGCGACCGTATCTGGATCGGCGAAAGCGGCGCGCTGTGCGTTGCCGCGTTGCTTTGCGCCGTCTCGGCCGCGGCCGAGGCGCGGGCGGAGCCGGTCCGCGCCGTGGTGGAGCTGTTCACCAGCCAGGGCTGCGGTGCCTGCCGGGGTGCCGACCCAATTATCCGCGACCTCGCCCGCCAGCCGGGCGTGGTCGCCCTGACGCTGCCGGTGACCTATTGGGACTATCTCGGCTGGAAGGACACCCTGGCCCTGCGGCCGCTGACCGAGCGCCAGCGCGCCTATGCGCGGGCTCGCGGGGCCCGGCAGGTCTTCACCCCGCAGGTCGTGGTCGATGGCGGCGGCTTCGCCGTGGGCTCGGACCGTCCGGCCCTCGAGCGGCTGATGCGGGAGGCCACGCAGCGCGGCGGATTGCCGATCCCGGTCCGCGGCGAGATCAAGGGCGACCGGATCGCCGTAGAGGTCGGGGCCGCGCCGGAGGCCAGGCCCGACACGCGCGGCGATGTCTGGCTGGTGCCGGTGCTGCGCAGCCGGGCCATCGCGATTCAGGCCGGCGAGAATGGCGGCCGGACCGCGACCTACGTCAATGTCGTGCGCGGTATCCAGCGCCTCGGCAGCTGGACCGGGCAGCCGACGCGCTTCGACGTACCCTGCACCCTCGCCGAGATCGCCGAGGCCGACAGCTGGGTAATCCTGGTCCAGGGCGCCGCGGAGGGCAGGCCCGGCCGCATCCTCGGCGCCGCCAAGGGACCGGGCCTGTAAGGTCTGGTGCCTAATCCAGCGTGATCGGGTTCAGGGGCCGACGGCCCTCCCGGCGGCGGCGTTCGTCCGACGCTCGCGCCAAGCCGCCGAGTTTCGCGTCGAGGCGCTCGGATGAGCGGCCGACCAGCCCAATCAGCGCGTCGAGCCCGCGGCTCAGCAGCGCGACGCTCCCGGTGACGCCTGCAACGAGCACGCGATCCGCGGCGCGATCGATCCAGTGAAAAATCCGCATGGTCCGTGTGTAGCCTTCGAGATCTGTGCGATGCCGGATGCATCCTGTTCCGTCCGCAGATAGCGCGGACCGGTCGGTGCGCTCTGCGACCGAACGCGGCATCGAACCGCCCGGGTGGCCGGGTCGTTGCCTGCGTGAGGCCGTCCGCCGAACCGCGTGGGCGCCCATCACCGAGTGTCGGCCATGCGGCGACGCCATCTGCTCTCCGGGATGCTCGCCGCCCTGTCCCTGGTCGGACGGCGCGCCGATGCCGCGGAGACTGGTGTCGACGTCCTTCTCGTGCTGGCGGTCGACGTCTCGCTCAGCATCAGCGCGGAGCGTTTCGCCCTGGAGCGGCGGGGTTATGCGGAAGCCTTCAGCGATCCGCGCGTCCTGCGGGCGATCACCGAGGGCAAGCGCGGACGCATCGCGGTGGCGCTGTTCGACTGGGCGGGGCCCGGGGAGCAGCAGGTCGCGGTCGATTGGATGGTCATCGCCTCGGCCGCGGATGCCGCGGCTTTCGCGGGGCGCCTCGCCGCGGTGCCGCGCCCCTTCTACGGCCGGACCGCCATCGGCTCGGCGATCGGCTTTGCCGCCATGCTGCTGGACCGCTCGCCCTACGCCGCCGAGCGGATGGTCATCGACATCTCCGGCGACGGCACCGGCAATGCGGGCCGCGCCATTGCGGAGGCCCGGGATTCGGCCGTGGCGTCGGGCATCACCATCAACGGCATCGTGATCGTCACCGACCCGGCCGGGATGCCGGGCTACCTGCGCGAGCACACCAATCCCCCGAGCGGGCTCGCGGCCTATTACCGGGAGACCGTGATCGGCGGCGAGGGCGCCTTCGTCATGACGGCCGAGGGGTTCGAGGCCTTCGGCCGGGCCCTGATCGCCAAGCTGGTGCGCGAGATCTCCTGACACCCGACGACATCCGGGCTCCCGCGTCACCCTCGCTGCTCGCGCCCTGCCTGCCGGGGCGCTAGGTTTCCCGCGCACGCACCCGGCGAGGCGCGGCCCAGGGAGGAACCACGATGCCGATCACGGTCGACAGGCTGTCCGCCTATCCCGTCATCACCCTGCGGCCGGACGACGGCGTGGCGGTCGCCCGGACGGCGATCGAGCCGGGCACGCCGGTGGCTCCGGGCATCGCCGCCGCCGAGCGGATCCTGCCGGGTCACAAGGTTGCGATCCGGCCGCATCGCTCCGGCGAGGCGGTGACCAAGTACGGGCAGATCATCGGCTTCGCCAAGGACGACATCGCCGCCGGCCGGCATGTCCACGTCCACAATCTCGGCATGGGCGAGTTCGCCCGCAACTACGCCTTCGGGGTCGATGCGCGCCCGACCCGGCTGGTCACGCCGCCGGCGACCTTCCAGGGCATCCGCCGGCCGGACGGGCGCGTGGCGACGCGCAACTATGTCGGCATCCTGACCTCGGTGAATTGCAGCGCCCACGTCGCCGACCTGATCGCCGACGCGTTCCGGCGCCACCCGATCCTCGGCCTCGATCCGCTGGCCCCCTATCCGAATGTCGACGGCGTGGTCGCGCTGACCCACAAGACCGGCTGCGGCATGGCGATGGGTGAGCCGCTGAAGCTCCTGCGCCGGACGCTCGCGGGCTATGCCCGGCACGTCAATTTCTCGCACATCGTGATGATCGGACTCGGCTGCGAGGTGAACCAGATCGGCGCCTTCCTGGAGGAGCAGGGCCTGGGCGACCGGATCCGCAGCATGAACATCCAGACGCTCGGCGGCACCCGCAAGACCGTCGAGGCCGGCATCGCATTCGTCACCGGCATCCTGGCCGAGGCCAACGTGGTCCGCCGAGAGCCCGTGCCGGCGAGCGAGCTGATCGTCGCTCTCCAGTGCGGCGGCTCGGACGGCTATTCCGGTGTCTCGGCCAACCCGGCGCTGGGGATCGCCAGCGACCGCGTGGTCGAGAACGGCGGCACCGTGATCCTGTCGGAGACCACCGAGACCTACGGAGCCGAGCATCTGTTCACCCGGCGGGCCGTGAGCCCGCTTGTCGGCCAGAAGCTCGTCGACCTCATGCGCTGGTGGGAGGAGTATACCCGCCGCGAGGGCTCGGAGATCGACGCCAACCCGTCGCCGGGCAACAAGGCCGGCGGCCTGACCACGATCCTCGAGAAGTCGCTCGGCGCCATGGCCAAGGCCGGCAGCACCAACCTTGTCGATGTGGTGCGCTACGCCGACCCTGTGACCGCCAAGGGCTTCGTGTTCATGGACACCCCTGGCTACGACCCGGTCTCGGCCACCGGGCAGGTGGCCGGCGGGGCCAATCTCGTCTGCTTCACCACCGGGCGCGGCAGCGTGTTCGGCTGCAAGCCGTCGCCGTCGATCAAGATCGCCACAAACTCGGCGATGTACCGGCGGCTGGAAGAGGACATGGACGTGAATTGCGGCACGATCCTCGACGGGGAGGAAAGCGTCGAGCAGGCCGGCCAGCGAATCTTCGAGCTGATCCTGCAAGTCGCGAGCGGCGAGCGGACCAAGAGCGAGCAGTTCGATTTCGGCTCGTCGGAATTCGCGCCCTGGCAGCTCGGGGCGACGGTGTGATCCGACTGCGGTCAGACGGCGTTTCGGGCCAGGGAACGCCGCTTTCCGTCATTGCGCTCAAAGCGCAGCAATCCACGGACACACCACGTTCGGAAATCGCGCGCAGCACTGGGTTGCTTCGCTGCGCTCGCAAGAACGGAGGGGTCAGAGGTCCGTCCGCACCACGTTCGGAAACCCCATAACGAAATCCGGTCCGAAAGCGGTGACGGGCGTATGGAAGCCGGCCGGCACCGCGCCCGACGCGACACGCCGGGCGATCTCCAGGGCGGTCAGGACCGTCAGCGTGTAGCCCTCGGGGGTCTCCATGCGGCTCGCCGCGCTTTTGCCGGTCCCATCCCAGGCCTCGGCCAGAAAGGTGCTGCGCGCCGTTGCCCGCGCCGTCTCGGAAGGGCCCGGCGGCAGCCGGTCAATGCCGCGATTGATCAGGCGCTGTACCGTCGGGCCGGCGATGATCCGGCGCAGGTCGGACGGCAGGCCCGCGGCGGCGGCCATGGCGGGAAACGCCTCGAAATAGACCGCGATGTTGGGGACCCGGGTCGAGTACCACGCGCTCGACACATCGCCCCAGCCGAGCCCGACCGTGCGCCGGGCGCCGCGGCCGAAATCGGCGCTGCCGCGGGGCGGGCTCGGCAGTTCGACGATGCGGCCGTCCCGGCGAACCCGCGTCCCCCAGGCGATGCCCTCGACCATGGTGCGCGCGGTCCCGCGGCTGAAGCCGCCGAATCCGCCAATCGAGATGCGCAGATGCGTGGCGCTCGGTAGCCGCTTCGCCACATGGGCGGCGAGGCAGTCGCTCGGCACCACGTCGAAGCCCGCCGCCGGAAGCAGGACAATGCCGGCGGCCTTCGCCTCGGTATCCCGGGCGGCCAGCTATTCCAGCACGTCGATCTCGCCGGTGATGTCGACGTAATGCGCCCCCGCGGCGAGGCAGGCCTCGGCCATGGGTTGCGCGGTCTTCGAGAACGGTCCGGCCGCGTGGATCACCGCGGCGATGCCGGCGAGCATTTCGCGCAGGCGGCCGGGATCGTCGAGGGGCGCGGCGCGCCAGTCGAGGCCGAGCCGGGCGGCCAGCGGCCGGAGCTTGTCGGGGTCGCGCCCGGCCAGGATCGGGCGCAGGCCCTGCGCGACGGCGTGTTCGGCGAGCAGCGTGCCGGTGTAGCCGGAGGCGCCGTAGATCAGGATCTCGGTCATGGATGCCCCTGTACCATGGCGGGTGTCCGTCTCCGCAGGGGCGACCGCTGGCCAAGCCCGCCGCGGAGACGCCGCTGATCGCCGCCGAGGCGATCCGGGTGCTGCACGCGGCTGGCGTGCCGGAAGCTGCGCTGCAGTTTCTGCCCGGGCCCGGCGAGGTCGGCGCGGCGCTCATTGGAGACGCGCGGGTGCAGGGTGTGATGTTCACTGACTCCACTGCGGTGGCCAAGATGATCCAGCGCCGCCTGGCCGAGCGCCTGACCCGGGACGGCGAGCCGGTCCCGCTGGTGGCCGAGACCGGCGGTCAGAACGCCATGGTGGTCGATTCCTCGGCGCTCGCCGAGCAGGTGGTGGCCGACGTGATCGCCTCGACCTTCGATTCCGCCGGCCAGCGCTGCTCGGCCCTGAGCATCCGGTGCCTGCAGGAGGAGATTGCCGACCGCACCCTCGCGATGCTCAAGAACGCCATGCGCGAGCTGGTTCTGAGCGATCCGCGCCGGCTCGCGGTCGATGTCGGGCCGGTCATCACCCGGGTGGCGGCCGAGCGCATCGACGGGCATGTGGCGGCGATGCCGGCGCGCGGCTTTCCAGTCCATCAGGTCTCAATGCTGGCCGAGGCGGCGCACGGGACCTTCGTGCCGCCGACGCTGATCGAGATCGCCCGCGCCGCCGACGTGGAGCGCGAGGTGTTCGGGCCGGTCCTGCATGTCCTGCGCTACGCCCGCGCCGACCTGGACCGGCTGCTGACCGAGATCGACGCCACCGGCTACGGCCTGACCTTCGGCCTCCACACCCGCATCGACGAGACCATGGCCCTGGTGCTCGGGCGCATCGGCGCCGGCAACCGCTACGTGGACCGCAACGTCATCGGTGCCGTGGTCGGGGTGCAGCCCTTCGGCGGGGCCGACCTGTCCGGCACCGGGCCGAAGGCCGGCGGCCCGCTCTATCTCGGCCGCCTGCTGAAGCGTCCCCCGGCCGCCGCCCTCCACGGGCTCACAGGCAACGAAGGCTTGAGCCGGCGCTACGGCGCCTGGCGGCGCGCCCGGGGTCACGGGGCGCTGGCGAATCGGCTCGCCGCCGAGGGCTGTCCGCACGGCGCCGGAGTCGAGCTGGCCGGACCGGTGGGTGAGCGCAACCTCTACACCCTGCATCCAAGCGGGCGAGTCGCGGCCGTCGCGGAGACCGAGACCGGGCTGCTGGCCCAGCTCGGCGCGATCCTCGCGACCGGCGACCGGGCGGTGGTGATCGGCTCCGGCCACGTCGTCGATCTGCTGCGCGACCTGCCGGAGGATTGCGCGACCCGGATCGAGCGGGCATCCGACCTCGACCGGGCCGGCGCCGTGCGGGCGGTGCTGTACGAGGGCGATGCGCCGGGCCTGCGCGCGCTGAACCGCACCCTGGCCGAACGGCCCGGGCCAATCGTCCAGGTCCAGGGCCGCACGCAAGAGGCGCTCGCGGCGGGTGATCTCTACGCGCTGCCCGGCCTGATCGAGGAGCGCGCGACCGCAATCGATACCGCGGCCGGCAATGCCAGCCTGATGGCGATCGGCTAGGGTATCGTCCCGACAGTGGGGCGCCGGCTTTCGGACCAAGACGATGCGTCGAACCGCTCACGCCGATCGACGCAGGTTCCAGAACAGCGGCAGGCCGGTGAGCATGCCCTCCAGGTCGCGCCGGTAGGCGGTGGGCTGGAAGTATTGGCAGCAGGGGATGTAGGCGCCGACCTCGAGCGCCCGGGCCTGGATCTTGGCCGCCAAGGCCTTCTGCCCGCCGAGGTCCGGGGCTGCGAACCAGGCGCCGCGCAGCTCCTCCAGAGGCGCGTCGGTGAGCCAGCTCGGGACGCCGGCGCGGCCGTTGCCGCGGGCCGCGAGGTGATAGGCCGGCGAGATCATGTCGAGGCCGCCGGAGAAGATGCCGAACATCGACCAGCCGCCCTGGTCCAGCGGCTTCGCGTTAAGGATCCGCTGGTTCACCGTGCCCCAATCGGTGGCGACCACGTCGAGGTTCATGCCGAGCTTGCGGCAGAGATCGGCCATCACCTCGCAGACCGCGTTGATCCGCGGCACGTCGGTGCCGGCGAGCAGGACAACCTTCTCGCCGTTGTAGCCGGCCGCCGCCAGTGCCTTCTTGGCGGCGGCGAGGTCGCGTTTGCTGGTGAGCACCTCCATCCCCACGTCGGAGGCCATCGGGCCGCCGGCGGTGAAAATGCCGACCGGGCCGCGCCGGATTGCAGGATCGCTGCCGGCCACCGCGTCCATCATCTCGGTCTGGTCGACAGCCGACAGCAGCGCGCGGCAGATCTTCGGGTTGTCGAAGGGCGGCAGGGTGTGGTTGAGCCGGATCTGGCCGATCAGCCCGGTGGTTTCCACGAGCTCGACGCGCACGTCCCGCTGGCGCAGCAGGTCGGGCA
This sequence comes from Methylobacterium sp. ARG-1, assembly GCF_001262595.1. Lineage (NCBI taxonomy): Bacteria > Pseudomonadati > Pseudomonadota > Alphaproteobacteria > Hyphomicrobiales > Methylobacteriaceae > Methylobacterium > Methylobacterium sp. ARG-1. The sequence continues at coordinate 28,391 of NZ_LHCD01000006.1, read as the reverse complement.
CGAGATCCACCAGGGGCTGCTCCCACCAGTCGATCTCGCCGGAGCGTAAGGCTCCAGCCGCCGTGGCGCCGTCGGGAATCGTGCGCCACTCGACCCGGTCGAAATGGGCGATCCGCGGCCCGGCGGTGAAGCTCGGCGTGCCGTCCTGGCGCGGACGGTAATCCTCGAACTTGCGGTAGACGTTAAGCGAGCCCGGCACGCGCTCGGCCGCGACGTAGCGATAGGGCCCGCTGCCGATCATCTCCGGCACGGCCTGGGTGGCGGGCGTCGCGCTCAGCCGCTCGGGCATGATCACCGGCAGGTAGGAAGTCGGCTTCGCCAGGGCGTCCGGCAGCAGCGGGAACGGCCGCTTCAGACGGAACTGCACCAGGGTATCGGACGGCGCGGACAGCTCGTCGACCGTCGCGAACAGGGCGCCGCCGAAGGCATCGCGTTGGGACCAGCGCTTGAGGCTCGCGACCACGTCGCGAGCCAGCACCGGCGTGCCGTCATGGAAGCGCAAGCCGTCGCGCAGGGTGAGGCGCCAGGTCAGCCCGTCCGGCGACACGTCGTGGCCCGCCACCATCTGGGGCTGGGCGCGGTAGGACGCGTCGAGGCTGTAGAGGGTGTCGAACACCATCAGCGCATGCGTGCGCGTGACGTAGTTGGTGGTGATGATTGGATCGAGGAGCGCCAGGTCGGCGTAGGGCACGAAGCGCAGCGTGGTGGCCGAGGCGGCCCGGACCAGGGCGGGGTGTGCCACCGCACCGGCGATCATGGCGCCGGCGCCTTGCAGCAGGGTGCGTCGCTTCATGCTGTCGTCCGCTCATATCCTGGGGTTGCCGACGCTGCCGCGCGCGGCTCACCCCAGTTGCAAAGCCTACGCCAGCAACCGGCCGAGGGATATTGTAGGGCCGAAAGAGGCCACCCGGTCTGTTCTCGGACGGATCACATCCACACGACGGAACGCTCCGCAAACGCGGCGCCCGCTTTTCCAGGGCGGTCTCTCGTACCCAGACGGACGATGGGACGACCGGCCTCTCCCGCTGCGGGAGAGGGAACCTGAGCCTCGCCCTGCGGCGCAAGTGCGACGGTGGCGGCGCCGGCGCTCACCGCAACGCGGGGCGACGTGTCGTCGGCCGAAAGGCGGACGGAGTCGCGAGGGGCCGATCGCCACCTTTCCGACGTTGCGCCGTCGCCAATGCCGAAAAGAATCAGGCTGCGCGGGACCAGCGGATGTCGCCGAGGCTCTCGCGGAAGGCAAAGCGGGCTAGGTGGTCGGCGACCACGTTCTCAAGGCGGGTGAGGTTGACCGGGTCGGCGCTGTCGATGCGCATCACCAGGGCGTCGGGCTCCGCGTCGAAGGTGCAGACGCGGTCCTCGCCGAACGGCACGGTGCCGTGCTCGGGGGTCGCCTCGACCTTGAACTTATGGCTCCAGTGCCGGCAGAGCTGCTGCAGGTAGCGGCTTGCCTCGGCGGTCTGCACACGGGCCTGGGAGGTAGGCATTCCGTCGGTCTCCAGAAAAATCAAAAGCTGTCTGCGGTGGCCGTCTGATCACTGATCTCGCATATGCGAAATGAATGAACCCTGAGCAAGGACCATGCCTAGGCGGGCGCGGGCGTCCCCGGCATCTGAATTGAGGGTCGGCCCGAAGCGTTAGCAGGCGCTTAATGCCCGGTCCGGCGGCGGCACACCGTGCCGTCACGGCAACTCCTGCACCCGCCGCCGTGCCGAATTATGGCGCGCCGCACAAATTTTGTCCCGGGCTGCGACGGTGATCCTCGGCCTGCGAAGTTCGAGGATAAGTCCGATCGCAGAGGGAAGGGCGGTTCGCACATTCAGGTGGCGCAACACATGACAGCCTCAACCGCTGCGACAACTGAAGGGTGCCCTCATCGGCCCGGGAAAGACGTGGCCGGCTGCCCGGCCGCGATGCGGTCCAGGATGACGTGGGGCACGGTCAGCGCGGACAGCATCTGCAGGGTCAGGGTGAGCAGATTGGCCACGTCATCGTGGGCTCCTGGGGCGTAAAGCGGCCAAAGCCCCGCACCGATCAGAAGGGTCAGCGCAAAGACCGGCAGCGAGGCCAGACTTGCGCGCCGCATCGTATCGATGCCGGGTGCCTTGATCGGGTCCTGCACCAGCGCGCGCATGTGCCGTGGGCCGTGCAGGCCGACGAAATACAGGGTGAAGGCGGTCAAGGGCGGTAGCACCCAGAAGGCAACGGCCAGAAGGATCATCTCGGTCAGGACGGCGCCACGCGGACGATGTGTGAGGAGCCAGCACGCCGTGACGGCGAGCCAGAGCCACGCCGATGCGGTCCACCAAGCCGGCAGATGAGGCATCCACACACGAGCGACACAGGCAAAGATGTCCGCCGTCTCATCGGGCCGAAGCAGGGCCGGCAGGGCGACCGGGAGTCCCCCACGCACGATCGCCTCGAAGGGCCGGCCGGGGCCCGCATCCTCCTCACCGAAATGCAGGACCGAGAGGGCCAGGAAACCCGCGAGGGTCGCCAGGGGTGCAACCTGCCAGGCCAGGAGGACCAGCGCCGAGAGCCCGAGATACGGAATGGCGAAGATTCCGAACCACGCCCGACCGTAGCGCGGGCGCAGCAGGGGCGCCGCGATGGCGCCGTCGAGGGCCCCGTGGGGAACCCCAAGCAGGATGACGACCGTCAGCGCCACGAGCCAGGCGATGTCGCGGGGCAGGAGCGCCGAGGCCGTGAGCCCGAGGACGAGCAGCACGCCAGGGACTCGTCGGAGCGCAGCCCCCGGCGCTTGGATGCGTCGACGGCTCGCCCGGACAGCCTCCCGTTCGGAAAGGATGGACGACGCGGCCGCCATCTGCGTCAGGCCGCCCGGCGCAGCGGTGCCGCGGGGCGTCCCTCCGCGAGATCGCGGTCGACGGCGCGGGTCGTCTCCATCGTGGCGAGGATGCCGTAGACGACCTTGGCCGTGAGATCGAGGATCGCGATCACCGCCAGGGCGAGGGTCGGCGACAGGAAGCCCAGGCCGTCCTGGCCGACCAGCAGAACCACGGGGTAGGCGCACCAAACCGCGGTGAGGAAGACCGCGTTGCGCCGGAAGGCGGTGCGCACGTCGGCGCGCTCGCCGGCATTCTCCTCTCGCAGCTGCACGAAGATTCCGTAGAACACAGCTCCGAACGCGCCGCAGGAGATGGCGAACCAAGTCCACTTCACTGCCGCGACATCGGACAGGCCGAAGGCCAGGGCCGTCACGATCATGATCAGGTCGGAGCCTATCAGCCCCCAGACGACGGCCGGGCGGCGCATCCCGGAATGCATCGCCGTACGCGAGAGCCCGACAAGCAGTAGCGGCGTCGTGAACGTCCAGTCGATGTATCGGGCGAAGTAGAAATGGCGCGCCGCCTCGGCCGCATCGGGGCCGGCGGGGAGGACGAGACTGCCCTGGCCGGTCGCCATCGCGAAATAGGAGCAAGCCGCGATGATCGGCACGATCCCGTGAATGATCCCGTCGGCTTCCTCGGCTGGCGTCCGCCGCTTTGCCAGGAACAGGATGACGGCTGCACCGGCCGCCATTCCTACAAAGCCCAACCAGAGCCAGAACTGAGGCGTCATCAAAATCTCGTTTGCACAGGGATGGAAGTCACGCCGCTGGACGTGCGGCCCCTGCCCAATCGGCCTGGATGAGGATCGTTGCGTAGGACCGCGGTCACAGTCGAGTGAGATGCCACTCCTAGCGGCCTGTCCGGCGCGGTTCGGAAACGCTCCCGCTCAGCTGCGGAGAAGGCGACAGGCCGGCGATTCCACGATCGCCGAGCAGGGCTCCCCGCGAGTATATTTTATAGTTTGGTCAACCGTTTGGCCTAACGCGACGCTGGTCGCGCGACATAGGCGCGTCTTCCGGCGTGACGACGGACGAGCGGACGGCGTGGCAGGACGAAGGGTCGCGGAGGCATCCGCCGCTTCGGATGGCGGATGTTCGAGGGCTTATCAGCCGTTTGGCAATCTGCGTCGCTCTCGCGAGCCCGACATCGAGTGCTGCCAAGGGCGCAAGCTTGCGGTTTCGCGGTGGTTCTGGATCCGAGCCTATATTGTGCGGCTTCGGAAGATGGAGCGGCGTCCAGAACGGTCTCCACCAGAAAAATCTTCCGTCGGCGGGCAGGCGGAACGATCCTCTGTCCACCTGTTCGGATCGGGAGGTCCGACGCGCTTCGCCCCAAGGCCGCCGAAGTCGCTCGCCGGATCTACGGCGACGCGGCCGAATGCGGCCTGCGCCCCGTGGTCCTCGCAACAGAATTCGGCTGTCAGGCTCGGTCAAACGGCTGAGCAGCTCAGCTCGGGATAACCTTCCCGGGATTCATCAGATCCGCAGGGTCGAGCGCGGCTTTAACGCGACGCATCAGGTCGAGCCCGACGGGATCGCCGTAATGCGCGAGCTCGTCGCGCTTGATCAGGCCGACGCCGTGCTCGGCCGCGATCGAGCCGCCGAGCCCATGCACGATGTCGTGGACGATCCGGTTGAACCGGCCCCATTCCGCCAGGAACGCGGCGCGGTCCATCGCTTCCGGCTGTGTCAGGTTGAAGTGGATGTTGCCGTCGCCGAAATGTCCGAAGCCGCAGGGGCGCAGGCCCGGCAGCGCCGCGACGCAGGCCGCACTCGCCCGCTCCAGAAAGTCCGGCAGTTTCGACAGCGGCACCGACACGTCATGCTTGATCGAGGCGCCCTCGCGGGTCTGAGCCTCGGGCACGCCCTCGCGCAGGCTCCAGAGCGCGGTGTTCTGGGCGCCGCTCGTCGCGATGGTCGCGTCGGCGATCAGGCCGGCTTCCAGCGCGTCGCCGAGGGCGGCTTCCAGCTCGGCCCGGGTATCGGCATCGGGCCGCGCCGACGAGACCTCGATCAGCGCGTAGGCGCCATGCTCCCCGGAGAGCGGCCGGACCGTGCCTGAGACGTGGCGCAGCACGATCTCCAGGGCGAAGGGCGGCAGGTACTCAAAGGCCGTGAGATCCCGGTCCATCCGGGTCCGCAAGGCCACGAACAGGTCGAGGGCGGCGCGCGCCGAATCCAGCCCCACGAAGGCGACGCTGGTAGAGCGCGGCCGCGGGAACAGCTTCAGCACCGCCGCGGTGACGATACCCAGCGTCCCCTCGGAACCGATGAACAGCTGCTTGAGGTCGTAGCCGGCATTGTCCTTCCGGAGCGCCTTCAGCCCGTTCCACACCCGGCCGTCGGCCAGCACGACCTCCAGCCCGAGGACGAGATCCCGGGCATTGCCGTAGGCCAGCACCGCGATGCCGCCGGCATTGGTGGCGATGCCGCCGCCGATCCGGGCCGAGCCCCGCGACGCGTAGGAGAGCGGGAACAGCAGGCCGGCCCGCTCGGCCGCATCCTGCACCTCCGAGAGGATCATCCCAGCCTCGACCGTGATCGTGGAATCCACCGGATCGACCGCGCGCAGGCGGTTCATACGCTCCAGGGACAGAACTACGCCGCCCTGTGGGATTCCGCTTCCGGTGAGCCCGGTATTGCCGCCGAGCGGCACCACCGCGATGCCGGCCTGCGTGCAGGCCCGGACTGCGAAGGCCACCTCCTCGGTGCTGCCCGGGCGCAGCACCGCCAGCGCCGAACCGGTGAACAGCTTGCGGCTTTCGACGAGATAGGGGGCGAGATCTTCGAATTCGGTCAGCACATGGCGCGCGCCGAGCCCGTCGCGCAACGCGCTGAGCAGCGTATCGTGGGTGGAGGCTGGCAGCGTCATCGACGAAATTTTGTAGACCAGGCCGGGCGGGTTGCAAGCGTCGGGATGGCGCGGGCCTTTGCACGCCTTACAACGCTCCTGTAACCCCCCGGGGCCGCCACGCGCCCGGATCCCCGCACGCCCGAAAGCCGAGGCCGCGATGCTGTCCGTCATCCAGAACCCACCCCGCATCGCCCTGCCGATCGCCGGCAGCGGCGACCTGTTCCCGGTGCGCCGGGTCTATTGCGTCGGGCGCAACTACGCCGCCCATGCCCGCGAGATGGGCGCCGATCCCGATCGCGAGCCGCCGTTCTTCTTCATGAAGCCGGCCGACGCCCTGCAGATTGTCGGGCCTGAGCCGGCGCCGCACATCTACCCGCCGCAGACGCGGAACTACCATTTCGAGGTTGAGCTGGTGGCGGCTCTGGCGGGCGGCGGCAGCGACATCCCGGTGGCGGACGCCCTCGACCACGTCTACGGTTACGCGATCGGCCTCGACATGACCCGGCGCGACCTGCAGGACGAGGCCAAGAAGCTGTCGCGGCCCTGGGACCTCGGCAAGGCCGCCGACCATTCAGGCCCGATCGGTGCGCTTTTCCCCGCCTCGGCGATCGGCCATCCGGCCAGGGGGGCGATCACCCTCGCGGTGAACGGCGAAATCCGCCAGACGGGCGACCTCGCCGACATGATCTGGTCGGTGGCCGAGCAGGTCGCCTACCTGTCGCGCTACTTCACCCTGCAGCCCGGTGACCTGATCTTCACCGGTACGCCGTCGGGCGTCGGCCCGGTTCAGCGCGGCGAGCGCATGGTGGCGGCAATCGCCGGCCTGGGTGAGATCACCCTCGACGTCATCTGACGCGCCGAGGATGCTCCTCGACCGCCCGTTCCTGCGGCGCCTGTTCCACCTCGGGTCGCTCGCGTCCCGGGGGATGACGCTGGGCGTGCGCGGTGTCGCCCTCGACGGCCAGGGCCGCGTCGCCCTGGTCCGCCACACCTACATCAGCGGCTGGCACCTGCCCGGCGGCGGCGTCGAGCGCGGCGAGACCGCCGTCGGCGCGATGGAGCGCGAGTTCCGCGAGGAGGCCGAGATCGTCCCGAAGGCGCCCCTGCGGCTGCACGGGCTCTACCGCAACGCCGCCGCCGCACCCCGCGACCATGTCGCGGTGTTCGTGCTGCCGGCCTTCGCGGTGATGCGCCCCAAGATACCCGATCGCGAGATCGCCGCCTGCGCCTTCTTCCCCGCCGACGCCCTGCCCGAGGGCACCACCCGGGCGACCCGCGCCCGCCTGCGCGAGATCCGAGAGGGCCTCCCGCCGGACCCGATCTGGTGAATCGTCACGAACCCGAAAAAGGGCGCTTGCGTCGCCCGGCGGAATGGTGTTTAGAGAGCGCCGCCGGGGGCCGCCGGCACGCAAGTCCAGGCGGCCAGGCACTAGTGAGCGGGTGTAGCTCAGGGGTAGAGCACAACCTTGCCAAGGTTGGGGTCGAGGGTTCGAATCCCTTCGCCCGCTCCAGTTTTCCTTCCCAACCAGGATCTCGCAAAACGCCCACACGGGCGTTTTTGCTTTTGAGGCCGAGCGCGTCGTCGTCGTGCGACTTGCGGAAACCTTCGAGCGGACCGCAGGATCCGCGTGTGAGATGAACGCAATCCGCAGAAGCGGAGCTGGATCCCGTCTCGCTTCTGCGAAGGCGACCGGCTCAGCCGCGCACGCCGTCCGCGAAATGTTCGCGGATCCAGCACTCCCCCGAGATTCGGGCGCCGTTCTGCGTCACGAACGCGTACGGTGAGTGCTCGACGACCGCGCCCCCGCCGGCCCGGATGATCCAGCGGAAGCACCGCGGATCGCGCGCGCAGGGAATGACTTCGACGCTGTGGGCGGGTATCAGATCACTCGACATGGTGGATTAACGTGTCACGCCGGAGATCCGCTCCAACCGACGTGGCGGCGCAGTTACTTAAGTGTGCAACCGCACGCTTGTCGGAGTTGCATCGGCAAGCTGGTTCTTTCGGAGATCCGTTTGCCGTGACCGCCCGACGAGAGGACGGCGCGGCGAGGACCGCCTGCAAAGTCCCGCGTCCCCGCAAGGATTTATGCGGCCGCGCACCAGCTTGGTGACCATTTCCCATCCTTCCGCGACAGAGGACCCGGCATGCCGATCAAGGCGCTCAACGACCGCAAGAAGCTGTCGAGCGATTTTAACGAGGCCAACGACGCGTTCATCGACGAGGTGCTGAAAGCCCTCCAGTCCGGGCAGATTCCGATGGATCTCGCCCGCGCCTACCTCGCGCATCCGGTCGCGATGATGCACACGGATGGCGCCCAGGCGGTCGCCAACTACTTCGACCGGATGCTGGCGCAGCGGCCGAACATCGACTGGACGCCGGGCGACTGAACGGCTCGGGCCGGCACTCGGGCCTTGAAAAGGATAGCGGATGACCGTCGACGAGGTCGAAGACCTGAAGCGCGCACGCGGTGCCCTGGCGCGGCAGAGGAACGCCATTGCCAAGCGTCTGGGCGGGATCGACGTCGCCCCGATCTCCATGGCCGAGGACCTGACCCGGACCTTGCTGGCGATCGAGGCCGTGGACCGCGCGCTGGTCGATGCCGGGCAGCCGCACGTCGATATCGGCGCCTCGCACGACGCGTAGCCGAATCGGGCCGGGCGCCGGTGGGAACCTTGCGCGCCGCACCGGGCCGGGCATACAGGCGGGACGGTGCGAGGAGACCAGACGATGACCGACCGCCTGCCCGGCTTCAACACCCTTGCGATCCATGCCGGCGCCGCGCCCGACGCAGCCACCGGCGCGCGGGCGACGCCGATCTATCAGACCACGAGCTTCGTGTTCGACGATGTCGACCACGCCGCCTCGCTGTTCGGTCTCCAGGCCTTCGGCAACATCTACACCCGCATCACTAACCCGACCAACGCGGTGCTGGAGGAGCGCATCGCGGCGCTGGAGGGCGGCACCGCGGCGCTCGCCGTGGCCTCGGGCCATGCCGCCGAGTTCCTGACCATGCACGCGCTGATGCAGCCGGGGGACGAGTTCGTCGCCTCGAACAAGCTGTATGGCGGCTCGATCAACCAGTTCAACCACTCGTACAAGAACTTCGGCTGGTCGGTGGCCTGGGCCGACAACGACGACCCGGCCTCGTTCGAGGCGGCGATCACGCCGCGGACCAAGGCGATCTTCTGTGAGTCCATCGCCAATCCGGGCGGCGTCATCACCGATATCGCGGCGCTGTCGCAGGTCGCCAAGAAGCACAACATCCCGCTCGTCGTCGACAACACCATGGCGACGCCGTACCTGATCCGGCCGTTCGAGCACGGGGCCGACATCGTCGTGCACTCGGCTACCAAGTTCCTGGGCGGGCACGGCAACTCGATCGGCGGCCTGATCGTCGACGGCGGCTCGTTCCAGTGGGCCGGCGATGCCCGCTACCCGATGATGAGCCAGCCCCGGCCGGAATATTCCGGCATGGTGCTCGCCGAGACCTTCGGCAATTTCGGCTTCGCGATTGCGTGCCGGGTGCTCGGCCTGCGCGATCTCGGCCCGTCCCTGTCCCCGTTCAACGCCTTCCTGATCCTCAACGGGATCGAGACCCTGCCGCTGCGGATGCAGCGCCATTCCGATAACGCCCTCGTGGTGGCCAAGCACCTGGCGCAGCACGAGGCGGTGGCCTGGGTGAGCTATCCGGGTCTCGAGACCGACCGCTACCACGCACTCGCCAAGCGCTACACGCCCAACGGTGCCGGCGCGGTCTTCACCTTCGGGTTGAAGGGCGGCTACGAGGCCGGGGTGAAGCTGGTGTCGAACCTCCAGCTGTTCTCACACCTGGCCAATATCGGCGACACCCGGTCTCTAGTGATCCACCCGGCCTCGACCACGCACCGCCAGCTTACCGATGCGCAGAAAACCGCCGCCGGCGCGGGCCCCGAGGTCGTACGGCTGTCGATCGGCCTTGAGGATCCGGCCGACCTGATCGAGGATCTGGACGGCGCGCTGCGCGCCTAAGGTGCCGATCCGATCACGTCGCCTCATCCTGAGGTTCGCCCGCGGAGCGGGCGTCTCAGGATGACGGGTCGAGGAGGGACTGCAGGTCGGGGTTAGAAGGCCTCGTCCGCCAGCGCCATGGTGGTCTCCGCCCCGGCCTTGATCCGCGCGAGGCGCAGGCCGGTCTCCGGCAGCATCCGCTCCATGAAGAAACGGCCGGTCGTGAGCTTGGAGTCCCAGCGGGGCGAGGCCGACTCGGCGTTGCGCGCCTGGGCTGCCTTGGCGATCCGCGCCCACATGTAGCCGAGGGCGACCAGGCCGAAGAGGTGCATGAAGTCCGTGGCGCCGGCGCCGGCATTGTCGGGCTTCGAGAAGGCGTTCTGCATCAGCCACATCACGGCGCCCTGGAGGTCGTTCAGCCCGGCCTGGAGCGGCTGAGTGAACGGCGCCATCGCTGGATCCTCGCCGTGGTCCTTCAGGAAGGTCTGGACCTCGCCCAGGAAGGTCATCATCGCCCGGCCGCCGTCCTTAGGCAGCTTGCGCCCAATCAGGTCCATGGCCTGGATGCCGTTGGCACCCTCATAGATCATGGCGATGCGGGCATCGCGCACGAACTGCGACATGCCCCATTCCTCGATATAACCGTGGCCGCCGAACAGCTGCTGCGCATCGACCGCGTTGGCGAAGCCACGGTCGGTGAGCACGCCCTTCACCACCGGGGTGAGCAGGCCGAGATGATCGTCGGCGGTCTGGCGCTCCTTGGCGTCCTCGGACCGGTGCAGGATGTCGGCCTGGAGGGCGGTCCAGAGCATCAGGGCGCGGGCGGCTTCGTTGAAAGCCCGGATCTGCATCAGCGTGCGGCGGACATCCGGGTGGACCAGGATCGGATCGGCGGCCTTGTCGGGGGCCTTGGCGCCGGTCAACGCCCGGCCCTGGAGCCGCTCCTTCGCGTAGGCGACGGCGTTCTGGTAGGCGACCTCGGACTGGCCCAGCCCCTGGACGCCGACCGCGAGCCGCGCCTCGTTCATCATCACGAACATGGCGTTGAGGCCGCGATTCTCCTGGCCGACCAGCCAGCCCGTGGCGCCGTCGTAATTCATCACGCAGGTGGCGTTGCCGTGGATACCCATCTTGTGCTCGAGGGAGCCGCAGGACACGCCGTTGCGGGCGCCGAGCGAGCCGTCCGGGTTCACCAGGAATTTCGGCACCACGAACAGGGAGATGCCCTTCGTGCCGGCCGGGGCGCCCTCGATCCGGGCGATGACCAGGTGGACGATGTTCTCGGCGAGGTCGTGCTCACCGGCCGAGATGAAGATCTTGGTGCCGGTGAGGCTGTAGGAACCGTCGCCGTTCGGCACCGCCTTGGTCTTCAGGAGCCCGAGATCCGTGCCGCAATGCGGCTCGGTCAGGTTCATCGTGCCGGTCCAGGCGCCCTCGACCATCTTGGGCAGGTAGAGCGCCTTCTGCTCCTCGGTGCCATGGACGAAGAGCGCGGCCATCGCGCCCTGGGTCAGGCCCGGATACATCCCGAGTGCGAGGTTCGCCCCCGAGGCGAATTCCTGCATCGCCGTGTTGATGGTGTGCGGCAGCCCCTGGCCGCCGAACGCTTCCGGGACCGCGAGGCCCATCCAGCCGCCCTTCGCGTAGGCGTCGTAGGCCGCCTTGAAGCCGGTCGGCGTCCGGACGCTGCCATCGGGCTCGCGGCGACAGCCTTCGAGGTCGCCGGCCCGGTTCACCGGGGCGAGGACTTCTTCGGCGAGCTTCGCGCCCTCGCGCAGGACAGCCTCGACCACGTCCGGCGAGGCGTCTGCGAATCCGGCGAGGTTGTCCCGGTTATGGAAGCCCAGGACATCGTTGAGCAGGAACAGCGTGTCGTCGACCGGAGCGCGGTAGTGCGGCATGGCGGGATCCCCCCTCGCTCAGGCTGATGCCACCACCGGCCTGCCCGTTTGCGAGCATCTAAGCGCGCCGTCGCGCCAGGAGCAACGGTTTTGCCGTCGCGGCCGAGCGATCTGTCACGCCTCCGCGTCGCCGCTGAAGATTACTGGGTCAACCGCACTTTAACCGTGTGTTTACCAAGAAAGTTAAAGGTCCCCTCGAACGATCCGGCGCCCGCGTTCCGTGGATACCGTCTCTCGGTCCCGTCCCGCGAACAGGATCAAAGCCGAACGCTGCCGACGACAGGCCATCGATGACCCGCAACGCCATGCCGCAGCTCGACAGTTTCGACCCGGAGGTGCTGGACGCCGCCCGGGACGTGGCCGCGCGAGCCGGCGTTCCGCTCGAGACCTGGATCGCCTCGGTGGTGCCGCAGCAGCAGGGCCTCCAGGGTAACCGCCGCCAGCGCCGCCGGCAGAGGGCCGAGCAAGCCGCCCGCCTGGATTCGCGACACGAGATCGACCAGCACGAGGCCACCGCGGATCAGGGCGCCGCCCGGTTCGAGCGGCATGCCGAGACCCACCCGGACGCCGCACCGGATGCCTACGGCCAGGGCTTCGCCGCCCTGATGAGCCGCATCGACGGTCTCAACCGGACGCTCGACGAAGAGCGGCGCCTGGCCCAGGAGGCGGAGGCCCGGCGTTTGGCCGAGATCGAGGCCCGGATCGAGCGCGCCCTGAAGACGAATCCGGTCCAGCAGGTGACCGAGCGACTCGGCGACATCGAGCGCCGGATGTCGCAGCTCGGCGAGCAATTCGCCTCCGCGCGTCCCTCTTCCCGACGCGGACGCCCGGACGCGGTCGAGATCCGCAACGCCGTCCAGGATATCCGCCAGCGCCAGCGCGAGCTGTCGGAAGGCGTCGGCGAGCGCGCGCTCACGGGTGGCCCGGCCGATGGCGGCGTGGTCGCGAGCATGCGCATGGACCTCGCCCGCCGCCTGGAGGCGCGGGTCGAGGAGATGTCCGGTCCCTCGGCGGCCGTGTCCGAGCTGCAGCGCGAGACCGTGCGCCTGCGCGAGGCGATCAATCAGCTGGCGACCAGCCGGGATGTCGGAGCCTTGGAACAGGCGGTCACGACGCTGGCCCACGGCATCGAGCGGGCGCAGGTCGGCACCGATCTCGCCGCCATCGCGGCTCCGGTCGAGCAGGTCCGGGCGCAGGTCGAGCGCCTGGCCGAGGAGGTGGCCGAGAACGTCCACACTCGGGTCGCCGACGACGTCCGTCGCCTGGCCGAGCGTCTCGACAGCGTCGCCGCGACCGGCCCGGCCGGGTCGGACGGCCATACCCTGGCCGGACTGTTCGCCGAGCTCGAGGAGATCCGCCGGCTCATCGGGGCCCTGGCCGGTCCGGAGCGCATCCAGGGCCTGGCGAACAGCCTGCAGGCTGTGAGCGCCCAGATCGCGCAGCTGCAGCGGACCGGGACCGAGGCCAGCCTGCGCCCGCTTCTGGAAGAGATTCGCAGCGACGTGCGGACCGGCGCGCCCACCGCCATCGCCGAGCAGATCCAGACGCTCGCCGACAAGGTCGATGGCCTGTACACGCGCGATCAGAAATTCGATCGCGTCGGTGAGCCGGATTCGGCCCAGTCGAATGACATGGCCTCGATCCACGCCATGCTGCGCAGCCTCGCCGACAAGGTCGACCAAGTCGGCAGCCGCTCGGAGCACGAGGGCCTCGATGCGCTGGAGAAGCAGGTCGTCTCCCTGGCGGGGCGGCTCGATGCGCCCCGCGGCGGCGATCCGGCCCTGGCCGGGCTCGAACGGACCATGGACGACCTCCTGCAGCAGGTCGCGGCCCTGCGCGAATCGGCGCCGAGCGAGGCCGTCGTGGAGCGCGCCGCGCGCAATGCCGTCGCCCAGACCCTGAAGGGATCCACCCTCCCCAGCGCCGATCTCGGGGAGATCGGGCTCCTGCGGGCGAGCCTCGCCGACATGCAGGCGCGCCAGATCGCGTCGGACCAGCGTCTCGGCGCCACCCTGGAGGGCGTGCAATCCGCCCTCGAACGCCTGGTCAACCGGCTCGGCCCAGCCGAAGCCGCGAACCCGCGCATGCCCTCTCTCGACGAGCGGCTGATGGCCTCGACGAGCCCGGAGATCACCCGCGGCGCCGCGCCGGAGGCGTCGCGCCTGACCGACGATCTGCTGGAGCCGGGCAGCGGACGTCCGGGCCGTGAATCGCGCATGTCGCGCGAGACCGCGGCACGCCGTCCGAACCGCGAGCCGTCCCGCCCGCGCCCGCTGCCGGAGGCCGGCGAGACTGACATCAAGACCAGCTTCATCGCCGCGGCCCGCCGCGCCGCCCAGGCCGCTCAGGCGGAGCTCGCCGCGGAAGCCCCGACCGATCGCAGGGACCTGCGCGCCGGCAAGGGCGAGGTAGAGGCAGCGGCGACGGGCGAGAGCCGTTTCGATCGTCTGCGCGCCGAGATCAACCGCCGCCGCCGGCCGCTGCTGCTCGGGCTCGCGGCGATCGTGCTGGCGCTCGGCGCGCTCCAGGCGATCAGCCTGCGCGCGCCCGAGGAAGCGCCTCGCCCGGTCCAGACCTCGCAAGTCGCCCCGGCGCGCATCGAGCCGGCCCGTGAGCCGCGTCAGGAAGCGGTCGCCGAGACTTCGGCGTCGAAGCCGGCCATCGCCGACCCGGTGACCACGCAGGCCCTGCCGACTCCGCTTCCCGCCGAGGCGCGTCCGGCCAATGCCAAGGCAGCCGTGCCCCAGGTCTCGGGCATGAACACGATGCAGGCGGATCTCGGCGCCCTGCCGACCGCCCTCGCCAAGGTGAAGCAATCCGCGCTGGACGGCGACGGGACGGCGATCTGGGATCTGGCGACCCGCGAGGCGGATGGCCGCGGCATGCCGCGCGATCTCGCGGTGGCGGCAAAGCTCTTCGAGAAGCTCTCGGTCGCCGGCTACGCGCCCGCCCAGTACAAGCTCGCCGGCCACTACGAGAAGGGCTCGGGGGTCGTCCGCGACCTCGACAAGGCCAAGCTCTGGTACGGACGCGCGGCCGAGCAGGGCCATGCCCGCTCGATGCATAACCTGGCGGTGCTCTATGCCGAGAACCCCGCCGCCAACGGCAAGCCCGATTTCGCCTCCGCGGCCTCGTGGTTCCGGCAGGGGGCCGAGTTCGGCGTCCGCGACAGCCAGTACAATCTCGCGGTGCTCTACGCCCGCGGCCTCGGCCTGACGCAGGATCTGGTGCAGTCCTACGCATGGTTCTCCGCCGCCGCGGCACAGGGCGACGACGACGCCGCCAAGAAGCGCGACGATGTGGCCAACAAGCTGAGCCCCACCGACCTCGCCAGCGCGAAGAGCCTGGCGGCGACTTTCAAGCCGCGCAAGATCGACGCGGCGGTGAACGAGCCGCCCGCTCCGAAGGACGGCGTCACGGCACCGATGTCGCTGCTGGGTGCGCCGACGCCGAACCCGACGGCCTTCACCGCGCCGTCGCGCAAGTCCTAGCATCGCGCGTTCACGGGATCCGAAGCATCCTCCCGGACATCCGTCAGCGGCCTCCCGGGACGATGCTCGCTTTTGCCGCCCTGGTCGCAGCTTGACCGCTCCGCTCCGATGCGGGAACGCTTGACCTGGGCGGCACCCGCCTGCGTTGAAGAAGGCGTGGCCGTTGCTCGTGCGGCGGCTCGGAGAATGGATGGCGCACCGGAACTCGGTCCCGATCAGCGCGCTCGTGCTGGGCGTGGCCGGCCTGATCCCGTTCCTGGGCTTCGCGGCGCTGGCTGTCTCGGGCACCGATGGCGGCTTGAGCAGCATCGGTCTCTCGCCGCGGACGATCCTCTCGGCATACGGGGCGGTGATCGCGTCGTTTCTAGGCGGCATTCGCTGGGGCGCGGCGGCGGCCCGCAATTCCGGCAACGGCGATTACGTGATCGCGATCGTCCCGTCCCTGGTTGCCTGGGCGGCCTTGGCCGCGCCCGCGCCTTGGGATCTGCGCGTCCTGGGCGCCCTGGTTCTGGCCTGGGGCCTGATCGATCAGGACCTGCCACGCCGCGGCCTCGTGCCCCTCTGGCTCGGCCGGTTGCGGCTCGTTCTCTCGGGCGTGGCCGGCGCCGCCCTGCTGGTCTCGGCCTGAACTGCCGCGCGGATCTTCGGTGACGCCGGTTTCCGGCTCACCCGTTAGCCGACTGTGGTTTGTGGGTCCTGCTCACGAATCGGCCGCCATCTCCCGCAGCAGCTTCAACACCGCGCCGCGGCGGGTCGGCGACTTGATGGCCCGGAACAGGGATGCGGCCTCCTCGCATTGCGCCGCGCTCGGTCCGGTCGGATCGACCGTGACCGAGTCGACGCGGAAGAAGTAAGACGGCGGCACGTCCAGCGTCTCGGCGATGCGCTCGAGCAGGTAGCGCGTGGTTGGGGGCGTTTCATCATCGATCATTGGTTCGGTGCTCGCACCCGACCGTGTTACATATTGAGGCCGAAAAGATTTCGGCCACGGGGGAGATTTCGCCGACAACCTATCGCCGAAGCGCCGCAGATGCCATCCTCAGGTTGTGGTGATCTGCGATTTGTCGCGCAACGTGCAAAAACCCGGGTCGAACATGCCGCATTCGAGACATTTAGACCGGACGTTCAATATCTTGCGTGATCTTGACCGCGCCGCGACTCCGCACGAGATCGCCGGCCTGCTGGTCGGCGCCTTCAAGGACCACGGGGTTTCCTACGTCATGGCCGGCATCGTGCCGGAGCCGAATTTGCCGACGCGCCGCCATGCGGGCTACGTCCTCGCCAGCACGATGCCCGAGGAATGGGCCCGGCGCTACGTGACCCGCGGCTACGCCCTGCACGACCCAACCGTTCGCCGGCTCTGCACTACAGCCTCCCCATTCGATTGGAGTGCCGTGCAGCCCGACACCCCGGTTGCCGGTCGCGTGATGAACGAAGCTAGCGAGTTCGGCATACGGGCCGGGCTCACAATCCCGTTCGTGACGCTCGATGGCGAGCCGGGCGGTATCAGCTTCTCCGGCGCGGCGATCGAGATAGAGGCGGCCGACCGCATCGCGGTCAATCTGGTGGCGACCTACGCAGTCGGGCAGCTGCTCCTGATGAACGCCCGTCCGGTGCCCGGTGAGCCGGTGCGCCTATCGCCCCGGGAACGCGAGACTCTGCAATGGGCCGCGGAGGGTAAGACCGACGCCGAGATCGGCGTGGTGATGGGCATCACCGCGTCCGGCGTCGATTACCACCTGCGCTCGGCCCGCACGAAGCTCGACACGGTGAACAAGGCACACACCGTCGCGCAAGCCCTGCGGGCCGGCCTCATAACGTAGAGTTCGCGCCGCTCCGTCGGCTCGACCTCGATTCGCGATCGAAATTCACGGTTGCATCGAGCCTGCGCGCTGCACGCAACCCTACGGTTTCACGTAGTACACACGCGACCGCGAAGGCGAGACACTCACGGCATAGAGACGTGAGGTTGTTTCATGATCCATGTGGTCACCCCAGCCAACGCGCATCGCTACGGCGACGCGATGGAGCAGGCTTGGCGCCTGCGGCACCAGATCTTCGTCGAGGAAAAGGGCTGGACCGATCTCGCCCGGCCGGACGGGCGGGAGATCGACCAGTTCGATACGCCGCACGCGGTGCATTTCCTCGCCATGGAGGGCGACACCGTCATCGGCTACAGCCGCCTCCTGCCGACCACGCGACCGCATCTCCTATCGGATGTCTATCCGCAGCTCTGCGAAGGCGAGCGCCCGGTGGGGCCGCATCTCTGGGAATGGACCCGCCAAGGCGTCGCCCGCTCGCATCGCGCCCGCGGTCGGGTGGTCAACCCGGTCTCGATCGCGCTGCTCACCGGCATCGTCGAGTGGGGCAGGGAACATGGCCTCACGGCGCTGCTGTTGCAGATGCCGACCCTGTACATGATCCACGTCATTCAGCTGCATTTCCGCGCCCAGCCGCTCGGCCTGCCGATCCAGATCGGCGGCGAGGAGATCATGGCGGCGACCGCCGCCTTCGACGACCGCACCCTGGCGCGGCTGCGCACAGTCCACGGCGATAGCCGGTCCGTCCTCGTATCCGAGCCGGCTTACCTGGCCGCGTGATGAGAAACCCCGACATGAACGATACCCCGCTGGACGCCCTTGCGGCGCAGTGCCTCTCGGTGCGCGACCTCATCGATTCGGTCGGCGATCCGCTGATGCGGGCGGCCATCGACCTGCTGCTGATCGAGGTCGGCAAAGCCCTCGCCGAGAATTGCGCGCCGGATCACCGCGCCGAAGCCTGATCGTGCGCCGCAATTGGCGCGGTCTCATTCAGTGGGGCCACGCTGATCAATTCCGGTCCGAGGCCGATCGCCCCGATCGGCGTCAGAGCCACCGGCGGACAGGTGCCGCTTACGCTGCTCAGGGGCGCCGTTATCGCCGTCTGGCTCGTTGGCCCGGGGGCGCGGTCCGGGCTGGCCTCATGGCCTTCAGTCCGGTCACCGCCGTCCTTGTAGGCCGCAGCGTCGCCGGGGAGTGGATCGACATGAAAACGGCGGGCGCCCCGAGGCGCCCGCCGCACAAACACGAACGGGGTAGGGGCGTTCAGACGCCCATCGCGGTCTTCAGGTTCTGATCGACCTTGTCGAGGAAACCCGTGGTCGAGAGCCACTTCTGGTCCGGACCGACCAGGAGCGCGAGATCCTTGGTCATGTGCCCGGCCTCGACGGTGTCGACGCAGACCTTCTCGAGCGTCGCCGAGAACTTCGCCAGCGCCTCATTGTTGTCGAGCTTGGCCCGGTGCGACAGGCCGCGGGTCCAGGCGAAGATCGAGGCGATCGAGTTGGTTGAGGTCTCGCGGCCCTTCTGGTGCTCGCGGTAATGGCGCGTGACGGTGCCGTGGGCGGCCTCGGCCTCGACGGTCTGGCCGTCCGGGGTCATCAGCACCGAGGTCATCAGGCCGAGCGAACCGAAGCCCTGCGCGGCGGTGTCCGACTGCACGTCGCCGTCGTAGTTCTTGCAGGCCCAGACGTAGCCGCCCGACCATTTCAGGCAGGAGGCGACCATGTCGTCGATCAGGCGGTGCTCGTAGGTGATCCCGAGCGGCTTGAACTTGGCCTCGAACTCCTCCTCGTAGACCTTCTGGAACAGGTCCTTGAACCGGCCGTCATAGGCCTTGAGGATGGTGTTCTTGGTCGACAGGTAGACCGGGTATTTGCGGGCCAGGCCGTAGTTCAGCGAGGCCCGGGCGAAGTCGATGATCGACTGGTCGAGGTTGTACATCGACATCGCGACGCCGGCGTCCGGGAACTTGAACACTTCCTTCTCGATGACGGTGCCGTCGTCGCCCTCGAACTTGATGGTCAGGCGCCCCTTGCCGGGCACCTTGAAGTCGGTGGCGCGGTACTGGTCGCCGTAGGCGTGGCGGCCGATCACGAAGGGCTGGGTCCAGCCGGGCACGAGGCGCGGCACGTTCTTGCAGATGATCGGCTCGCGGAAGATCACGCCGCCCAGGATGTTGCGGATCGTGCCGTTGGGTGAGCGCCACATCTCCTTGAGGCTGAACTCCTTCACCCGCTGCTCGTCGGGGGTGATGGTCGCGCACTTCACCCCGACGCCGTGGCGCTTGATCGCCTCGGCGGCATCGACCGTCACCTTGTCGTTGGTGGCGTCGCGGTGCTCCACGCCGAGGTCGTAATATTCAAGGTCGACGTCGAGATAGGGATGGATGAGCTTGTTCTTGATCTCGGCCCAGATGATCCGGGTCATCTCGTCGCCGTCGAGTTCAACGACGGGGTTCGCTACCTTGATCTTCGCCATGGACCGATGCCTTCTCGCGTTGTCCCCGCGCACGGTTTGCAAGTGCCGTGCGGCCGCCTGCCCGAATATCGATCGGGTACGTATCGCTCGGGCGACATAGCGCGGCCCTTTCGGCAGCGGAAGCCGCGGGCTGTCATCCGGGCGGCTTCGTTACCCGACCCTCGACGGGCGGTCGCCCCCTGTGCCAGAGGGCCGGCATGACGACCCCAGATCCATCCGGCGAGACGCCGACGAAGATCACCGAGCTGCCGCCGGGACTCGCCCCGGTGGTCATCCTGGTCGAGCCGCAGCTGGCCGAGAATATCGGCATGACTGCCCGGGCCATGGCGAATTTCGGCCTCTCGGAGCTGCGTCTCGTCAACCCCAAGAACGGCTGGCCCAAGAAGGGGGTGCGCGAGGCGGCCTCAGGCGCCACCCATGTGCTCGATCGGGCGACGATCCATGGCAGCGTCGCCGAGGCGATCGGCGACCTCCAGTACGTTCTGGCGACCACGGCGCGCGAGCGCGGTCAGATGAAGCGGGTCTTCGCCCCCGAGGCCGCAATGGGCGAGCTGGTCGCCCGGGAGGGGCAGCGCACCGCGGTGATGTTCGGCCGCGAGCGGGTCGGGCTGACCAACGATGAAGTCTCGCTCGCCGACGCGATCATCACCTTCCCGGTCTCACCGGACTTTCCGTCGTTGAACCTCGCGCAGGCGGTGCTGCTGGTCGGCTATGCCTGGCGCCAGGCCAGCGGGCGGGCGGTCCTGCCGTTCTCGGGCGAGCTGCTGTCGCCGCCGGCCACCCGCGAGGCCCTGGTGGCCCTGTTCGGCAGCCTGGAAGCGGCCCTCGACGAAGCCCGGTTCTACCCGCCGGAGAAGCGCGACATCATCGCCCGCAACATGCGGGACATGCTCCACCGCATGAGCCTGACCGAGCAGGATGTCCGCACCTTCCGCGGCGCGCTGCGGGCCCTGACGCGGAAAGGGTCCTGATCAGTCGGCGGCCTGCATGTCGGGCGGCGTGCCGCCGCCGAAGCAGCGGCCGACGGCCTCCCAGAACGCCGCCTGCTCCTCGAGCGTGCATTGCGCCACCCGTGCCTCGACCAGGGCCCTTCCCGCGACCGCATCCGCCGTCGCGGCGACGTCGGCCTCGCTCGGGTGTCTCGCCTCGTTCATCGGAGCCTCCGTATCGTGAGGAAAGTTGGAGCGTGACGGCACGGTTCCGTTGCGCGTGGCAATCAGGCATGGAGGCGCCGCGGGTTGGCGAGAGGGCGGGGTATAGGGTGCGGCTCAGCGTGGACAATCTCGCCTGCCGCCGCTCAGGGCGCCGCATCTTCTCCGGCTTGACCTTCGCCCTCGGGCCGGGGGATGCCCTGACGGTGACCGGGCGGAACGGCGCCGGGAAATCGAGCCTGCTCGCGATCCTGTCGGGCCGGCTGCGGCCCGATGCCGGACGTATCGACCTGGCCGAGGTCGGCGAGGCGAGCCTGCCGGAATGCCTCCACGTCGTCGGCCATCGCGACGGGCTCAAAAGCGCGCTCACCGCCGGGGAGAACCTGCTCTTCGCGCAAAGGCTCCTCGGCGCGCCGCGCCTGTCGCCCCGGGATGCGCTGGAACGGCTCGGCCTCGGACACGCCCACGACCTCCCGGTCGGCTACCTCTCCGCCGGCCAGAGGCGGCGGGTCGCTCTGGCGCGACTGCTGGTCTGCCACCGCCCCCTCTGGCTCCTCGACGAGCCGACCGCCGCCCTCGACACCGCCTCGCAGGCTTTGCTGGCCGACCTGATGGCCGCGCATCGGGCCGATGGTGGCCTCGTGATCGCCGCGACCCATCAGGCGCTCGGCCTCGACGGGGCAGCGGAGTTGCGCATCGAGGCCTCCGTCGCCCCGGAGCCCGAGCCCATGGAGGATTGGGCGTGACCGGTGCGATCTTCGCCCTCATCGCCCGAGACCTACGCCTGGCCGGACGGGTCGGCGGCTCCGGCGCCCTTTCGCTGGTATTCTTCTTGATGATCGTCGCCCTGGTGCCGTTTGCGCTGGGGCCCGACCTCAACCTGCTGTCGCGGATCGGCCCGGCGATCCTCTGGCTCGCCGCGGTGCTCTCGACCCTGATCGGCCTCGACCGCCTGTTCCAGGCCGACGAGGAGGACGGCTCCCTCGACCTGATGAGTGCCGCCCCGGTGCCGCTCGAGGGCATCGTGCTCGCCAAGGTCACAGCACATTGGCTGACCACCGGGTTGCCCCTGGCGCTCGCCTCACCGCTCTTCGGCCTGCTTGTAGCCCTCGACGGCACTGCCATGGGCGCTACGGCGCTGACCCTGCTCGCCGGAACCCCGGCGCTCAGCTTCATCGGCGCAGTCGGAGCGGCGCTGACCGCCTCGATTCGCCGGGGCGGGCTGATTCTCGCCGTCCTGGTCCTGCCGCTGATGATTCCGAGCCTGATCTTCGGCGTCTCGGCCGCCCAGGCGGCGACGGGCGGAACGGTGCCGTTCCTGGTCCCGCTGGCGGTATTAGCGGCGCTGACCCTGATCGCCGCCGTGGTCGGCACGCTGGCGGCGGCGGCGGCGTTGCGCTGGCCGGAGTGATCGTTCGCCGACGGAAGCCCTTCGAGCGCGGCACGGCCATTTATAGGCTGCCGGGTAGTCTTGAAGCTTCGCCCGCGTTGACGCGCCGCATCGCGCTAACTATAGAGGCCGCTTCGCCGAGGGGCCGCGCTTTCGCGCGCGCTGCGTCTCGGCCATCGCCTGACAACCTGATGCGACGACCGATTTCCGGCTGAGCCGGCCCGTCGGCATCGCCCGACGAAGAGAACGAGGACTCCATGGCCAACACCGCTTCGGCCAAGAAAATGACCCGCAAGATCGCCAAGCGTACGGCGATCAACCGCTCGCGCCGCTCCCGCATGCGCACCTTCGTCCGCAAGGTCGAAGAGGCGATCGCCACCGGCAACCAGCAGGACGCGCTGGCTGCCCTGCGCGCCGCCGAGCCCGAGATGATGCGCGCTGCCCAGCACGGCATCGTCCATAAGAACAACGCCTCGCGGAAGGTCTCGCGCCTGGCCGCCCGGGTGAAGGCGTTGGCCGCCTAAGCCGCCACCGCATCACTGGACGAGATGAAGCCCGGCCTTCGCGCCGGGCTTTTTCGTGCGCGCTTTCCAGAGGCCCGTTTCCGATCCGGATGCGCCGGCCTCGCGAAGCGTTAACCCTAGACCAGAATTTCGCGCGTTGCAGAGTCTAGGGGCGGCGTGTAGCTTAACAGAAACTAACTGGGTTCAAGCAAAAACTGCCGATATCGGGACGAGAGCGAATCAATCCGATTCGCCAAGACTCTAGCAAGCGGCTTGGTTGGGTCAGGAAACACTTGCGGTTGGGAATCTGGGCCGTCCCCACAAGTCCCACTGTTAAAGGAACTGTAGGTAATTGTTGATAGGCTCTTCCAATCGGCAAAAGTTCCTTGGTGGGGAGTTGACTCCGCCAACGGAGTCTGTCCCGCCCGGTCATGCGGGACGCTGAGGGCGTAAATCGTGCGTACGCGCTGCCTGCGGGTTTCCGTCGGCGGCGTCGGGAGAGCCAGTGATGCGTGTCGACGGAACGGTGGCGAGCGACGACGAGGGCGGCCGCGGCGGCGGCAACACGGATTTCGGATCCGCTTGGGCGCGGGTGAAGCGGCGGCTGCGCGCCGAGCTCGGTGAGGACGTGTTCGCCAGCTGGTTCGCCCGTCTGGAACTCGAGGGCGTGGCGGGCGGCACGGCACGGCTGACCGTGCCGACGCGCTTCCTCAAGAGCTGGATCGAATCGCATTACCTCGACCGGGTGCTGGGTACCTTCAAGGCCGAGGCCGAGGAGATCGCCCGGATCGAGGTCGGGGTGCGCGGCACCGCCGCCCCGGTTCGTCCGGCGGCGATCGGTGCCCCGAAGGCCGGCCCGGCCAGCGGTCCGCTCGCCCGGCTCCACGCGACCGGAACGCCGGCCCCCGTGGCGGCGGTCGCGACGCCGTCGGAACATCGCTCCGCCGATGCCGGGGGTGACCTCAGCGGCACGCCGCTCGATGCGCGTCTGACCTTCGCGAGCTTCGTCATCGGCCGCTCGAACGCGCTGGCCCATGCCGCCGCCGAGCGGGTCGCCCGGCACCAGGGCGAGGGCGCCCTCTACAACCCGCTTTACCTCCATGCCGGCGTCGGCCTGGGCAAGACCCACCTGCTGCACGGGATCGGCCACGCCGCCCGCGAAGCCGGCCGCCGGGTGATCTACCTGACCGCCGACCGGTTCATGTACGGCTTCGTCAACGCCCTGAAGACCCAGTCGGCGTTGGCCTACAAGGAGCGGCTGCGCGGCATCGACCTGCTGATCCTGGACGACGTCCAGTTCATCCAGGGCAAGTCGATCCAGGCCGAGTTCGGCCACACCATCAACGCGCTGATCGATGCCGGCCGCCAGGTCGTCGTCGCCTCGGACCGGCCGCCGACCGAGCTTGAGGCGCTGGACGAGCGCGTCCGCTCGCGCCTAGGCGGCGGCCTCGTGGTCGAGATCACCGCCCTCGACGAAGCCCTGCGGGTCTCGATCCTGTCGGCTCGTCTCGCCGCGGTGCGGGCGGCCCATCCGGGCTTCGACGTGTCGCCGCAGGTCGCGACCTACGTGGCCCGGGCGATCACCGCCAACGGCCGCGACCTCGAAGGGGCGGTCAACCGCCTCCTGGCCCATGCCACGCTCACCGGCACGGCCGTGACCATGGAGACCGCCGAGAGCGCGATCCGTGACCTCGTGAAGAACCGCGAGCCGAAGCGCATCAAGATCGAGGATATCCAGAAGCTGGTCGCCTCGCGCTACAACGTCTCGCGCTCGGACATCCTGTCGGAGCGGCGCACCGCTGCGGTGGTCAAGCCACGCCAGATCGCGATGTACCTGTCGAAGGTGCTGACCCTGCGCTCGCTGCCCGAGATCGGCCGCCGGTTCGGCGGGCGCGACCACACGACCGTGCTGCACGCGGTCCGCAAGATCGAGAAGCAGATCGGCGAGGACGCGGTTCTCGGCGATGAGGTCGAGCTCCTGAAGCGCATGCTGCAGGACTAGGATCCCGGACAGGCCCCGGGCCGCCCGTCAACCGTCCTCCCGAGCGCGCCCGATCGAACCCCGATCGGGCGCGCTTCTGTTTCACGGGGCTGCAGGCTGACCGTTTCGCGGCGGACCGGGATGGTCTGAGGCGCCCCCGCCGTGGCAGACTGGCGCTCAGCGAATCGACCCGTTAAGGCCGCGTCGCCAAGAGGCAAGAACACGCTGGGGAACGCCGATGCCCGAAGCCTTCATCTACGATCACGTCCGCACGCCGCGCGGCCGTGGAAAGGCGGACGGCGCGCTGCATGAGGTGACGGCTTTGCGCCTGGCCGAAACGGCCCTGCGGGCGCTCAAGGACCGCAACGGCCTCGATACGGCGCTCGTCGATGACGTCATCCTCGGCTGCGTCGACCCGGTGGGCGAGGCCGGCGGCGACATCGCCCGCGCCGCCGCCCTGGTCGCCGATTACGGCGACCATGTTCCGGGCGTCCAGATCAATCGCTTCTGCGCCTCGGGCCTCGACGCGGTGAATTTCGCCGCCGCGCAGGTGATGAGCGGCCAGCATGCGATGGCGGTGGGCGGCGGCGTCGAATCCATGAGCCGGATCGGGATCGGCGCCTCGGGCGGCGCCTGGCCGGTCGATCCGGCGATCGCCATCAAGTCGTATTTCATGCCGCAGGGCGTCTCGGCCGACCTAATCGCCACCAAGTACGGCTTCTCGCGGGACGATTGCGACGCCTACGCGGTGCGTTCGCAGGCGCGCTCGGCCAAGTCCTGGGCGGACGGGCTGTTCGGCGGCTCGGTGGTCCCGGTGCGCGACGTGAACGGTATCACGCTGCTCGACCGCGACGAGCATATGCGGCCGGGCACCGACATGCAGTCGCTCGCCGCGCTGAAGGCTTCCTTCGTCCAGATGGGGCAGATGGGCGGGTTCGATGCCGTTGCGACGGATGCGCATCCGGATGTCGAGACGGTCAACCACGTCCACCATGCTGGCAACTCGTCGGGCATCGTCGATGGCGCCGCCGCGGTGCTGGTCGGCTCGAAGGCCGCCGGCGACGCGGCAGGGCTGCGGCCGCGGGCGCGGATCCGGGCGTTCGCCAATATCGGCTCGGACCCCGCCCTGATGCTGACCGGCCCGGTGGACGTGACCCGAAAGGTCCTGGACCGGTCCGGGCTGAGCCTGTCCGACATCGACCTGTTCGAGGTGAACGAGGCCTTCGCGGCGGTGGTCCTGCGCTTCTGCCAGGCCTTCGATCTCGATCCGGAGGTCGTCAACGTCACCGGCGGCGCGATCGCCCTGGGCCATCCCCTCGGCGCCACCGGCGCGATGATCCTCGGGACGGTGCTCGACGAGCTGGAGCGCACCGGCAAGGAGCGGGCGCTGGTCACGCTCTGCATCGGTGCCGGGATGGGCACCGCCACGATCATCGAGCGCATCTGAGCGGGGGTGCGGCGCGGGGGCGGAACACGGCCGCTCCCCAAAGCCCGGGAACGCTGCTAGAGGCGCGGGCGACGGTCGGCCCAAATCGGGTCCGGACGATAAAACATTGGGAGTCGAGCCCTTGAACCGCCTGATCGCGACGCTCTGCCTGGGCGTCTCCCTGAGCCTGCCGCTCGCCGCACGTGCCGACGAGGCGTCCGACCGCGTCGCCGAGGCGACCTCGCTCGTGAACAAGACCCTGATCAAGAACCTGCAGACCGGCTTCAACGTCGCCCTGGAGAAGACCGTGGCGCCGATGCCGGAATCGCGCGCCGAGGCCGTCCGCAAGGAGCTCTCCGACGAGTTCGAGAAGCAGCGCGGCCTCATGATCGAAGGCCTGTCGAAGGAATACGCCCAGAAGTTCACGCTCGCGGAGCTGAAGCATCTGGACGAGATCTATTCCGATCCGACCTACCTCAAGTTCCAGACCATGAACGCCGATCCCAACTCCGCGGTGACCGCGATCTCACAGAACTCGGTGACGAAGCTGCTCAACATGCTGGCGGTGGCCGCAGCCACCGACAACGCGCCCAAGACCGGCGCGCCGCCGGTCCCGCCGCCGGCGGCTCCGCCCGCCCCGGCGCCGAAGTAGCCGGTGCCGTCCCCCGCGCGCGATGGGCTGGCTTCAGGCCGCGCGCGCGGCCGCCCGGGGTGTGAACCCCTCCACCTCGGGCAGCGCTTCGAGCTGAGGCTTGGCGAAGTGATAGCCCTGCATGAGCGTGATCCCGAGCCCGCGCAGGGCATCGCGTTCCGACGCGGTCTCGATGCCCTCGGCCAGAACGGTGACCCCGAGGGCGCGGGCGATCGCGATGATGCCCGCAACGATCGCGTGCCGTCCCGAGTCGGTATCAATGCTGCGCACGAGCTCCATGTCGATCTTGATGAGATCGGGCCGGAAATTCGCCAGCAGGTTGAGCCCTGCGAAGCCGGCGCCGAAATCGTCGAGCGCCGTCAGGAAGCCCTGCTGGCGATAGGCGGCCACGATCCGCTTCACATGCTCGATGTCCTGGAACCGCTCCTGTTCGGTGAACTCGAACATGATGCGCCGGTAGGAGAAGTCCACGCGCCGTGCGGCCTCCAGCGAGGCGCGGATGCAGGCATTCGGCTCGTAGACCGCGTTCGGCATGAAATTGATCGACAGGCGCGTATCGCTGTCGCGCGGCAAGAGGCGCCCGGCCAGCTCGATCGCCTTCACGCGCGCCGCCTGGTCGAACTGATAGCGCGTCGCGTCGGTGACCCGGTCGAGGATCGTGCCGGCCGGCTCGCCGTTGGGCCCGCGCACCAGCGCCTCGTAGGCCCAGACATGTCCGGACCCGACATCGACGATCGGCTGGAACGCCATCGTGAAGTCGAAATCGAGGGCGGCACCGTCGCGACAGGCGCGACAGCCTTTGTCCTTCGTCATAGAGCGGTCCCGTCGGTTCCCCCCGACCAGCGGATCATGCGCCTCAGCACTCAATGCAACCTTAACGTAAAAGCCTCGGCATTTAGACGGCGAGACTTTGGGAGGACGGCACCATGACGCTGACGGATTTCCGCTTCGAGACCGACGCCGACGGTATTGCGGTGGCGACCTGGGATATGCCCGGCCGGTCGATGAACGTGATCACCGAAGGGGTGATGGATCAGCTCGAGCAGATCATCGAGCAGGTCGCCTCGGACGCCGCGATCGAGGGCTGCGTCATCGCCACCGGCAAGGACAATTTCTCCGGCGGCGCCGACCTCACGATGCTGCAGGGGCTCGGCCGGGCCTACGAGCAGCTGAAGGCCGAGCAGGGCGAGGAGGTGGCCATGCGCCACTTCTTCGAGGCGTCGCGGCGCCTCTCACTGCTGTTCCGCCGGCTCGAGACCTGCGGCAAGCCGTTCGCCGCGGCGATCCAGGGCCTGTGCCTGGGCGGCGCCTTCGAGCTGGCCCTGTCCTGCCACCACCGGGTCGCCTCCGATGATGCGAAGACGCGGGTCGGGCTGCCGGAGATCAAGGTCGGTCTGTTCCCGGGCGGCGGCGGCACCCAACGGGTCGCCCGGCTGATGCAGACCGGCGACGCGCTCCAGATGCTGTTCAAGGGCGAGCAGATCCGCGCGCCGATGGCCAAGGGCATGGGCCTGATCCACGCGGTGGCGCCGCAGGCCGAGATCGTCGAGCGCGCCAAGGCCTGGATCCGCGAGGGCGGCTCCGCGGTCGCCCCCTGGGACGTGCCGAAGTTCAAGGCGCCGTCCGGCAAGGTCTACTCGCCCGCCGGCATGATGATCTGGCCGCCGGCCAACGCGATCTACCGCCGCGAGACCCACGACAATTACCCGGCCGCGAAGGCGATCCTGGCCTCGGTCTACGAGGGCCTGCAGCTGCCGATGGACCTCGCCCTGCGGGTCGAGAGCCGGTACTTCGCCCATATCCTGCGCTCGACGGAAGCGGCGGCGATGATCCGCACGCTGTTCATCTCCATGGGCGAGCTGAACAAGGGCGCCCGCCGGCCGAAGGACGTACCCGCCACCA
>NZ_LHCD01000059.1:0-16979 GCF_001262595.1 Methylobacterium sp. ARG-1 | reverse complement strand
CCACTCGCGACGTGGCGCCCCGCATGGGCGCCCTTCGTGTTTGCAGACAACCAGGACGCGTGAAGGTCGGGTGCGGCATCAGCCGCCCGCGAGCGCGCCTCGACCTTTGAAGGCTCTGTGCCATGAAGAGAACCTACCAGCCGAGCAAGCTCGTCCGTAAGCGCCGTCACGGTTTCCGTGCGCGCATGGCCACCGCGGGTGGCCGCAAGGTGATCGCGCGCCGCCGCGCCCACGGCCGCAAGAAGCTGTCGGCCTGAGAGCCGGCGGATCCTCGCCGGCGCGGCCCTGTTCCGGCAGCCGCGCTGCGAGGCGTGAGCATGACGCGGAAACGTGAAACCCGGTTTTCCGAACGCGTCATGCAGCACACAGGATGAGATCGGCCGGGATCGAACCATCGATGGCGACGATCGAGCGGCTGAAGAAGCGGCCCGACTTCCTGGCGACAGCCGAGGGGCGCCGCTTTCATACCGAGCGCATGACCGCTCAGGGCCGCCTGCGTGATACGCAGGCCGCGGACGGGCTGAGGCTCGGCTTCACCATCACGAAGCGCGTCGGCCATGCGGTCGAGCGCAACCGCATCCGGCGGCGCCTGCGCGCGGCCGTGAGCCTTGTCGCGCCCGATCTCCCGGGCGAACTGGCCGGGCTGCCCGCCGACATTGTGCTGATCGCCCGGCGTCCGGCCCTGACTGCGCCCTTCGAGACCCTGGCCGAGGATCTGCGCCGCGCCATCCCGACCGTGACGCGCCCGGCCACGCCGCGGCCGCCCGGTGCGAGATCCGGCGGCAAGTCTGGCAGCAAGTCTGGCGGCCGGCCGTCCAAGACCACACCTCTCCAGCGCGATGCGGGCCGAGCGCCTGCGCAGCCTGCATCTTCCGGCGCATCGGGTCGCGATCCGTCGCCGGGCGATGCCAGAGACTCCCGAATCACGGATGCGCGCGGGCCCGATCGGGTCGGTGCCGCTCCTGTTGCCACTCCGAACGCGTGCGGCGGTGTCCCCGATGGGCAATGACAAGACGAACATGTTCGTGGCCATCGGCCTGTCGCTGCTGGTGCTGCTCGGCTGGCAGTACTTCGTAGCCGGCCCCCGGGTGGAGCAGCAGCGCCTGATCGAGGCGCAGAACAAGGCCGCGCAGCAACAGCAGCAGCCGCCGGGCGTGACCCCGGAGGGCGTGCCGTCGCCCTCGCCCAAGGAGGGCGGCCCGGCCATGCCGGTGCCCGGCACGGTTCCCGGCCAGGGCGGCCCGGTTTCCCGCGAGGCCGCGCTCACCCGCTCGCCGCGCATCCGCATCGAGACCCCGGCGCTCAGCGGCTCGATCGCCCTCAAGGGCGGCCGCGTCGACGACGTGTCGCTGAAGAATTACCACGAGACCGTGGACCCGAAGAGCCCGGAGATCGTGCTGTTCTCCCCGGCCGGCAGCGAGGCGCCGTACTACGCCGAGTTCGGCTGGGTCGGCGCCAATGCCGGGCCGCTGCCCGGCAGCGAGACCCTGTGGACCAGCGACGGCAAGACGCTCTCCCCCGGCATGCCCGTGACCCTGACCTGGGACAACGGCGCAGGCCTCGTCTTCAAGCGCATCATCGCGGTCGACGATAAGTACATGTTCACCGTCCGCGAGGAGGTCGAGAACAAGGGCTCGGGCGCGGTGACGCTCTACCCGTACAGCCTCGTCTCCCGCTGGGGTAAGCCGCACACCCAGGGCTACTACGTCCTGCATGAGGGCATGATCGGCTATCTCGGCAACGAGGGCCTGCAGGAATTCACCTACGACAAGCTCGCCAAGGAGGGCGCCTATGGCGGCGCCAACACCAAGGGCCGCGCCTGGAACGGCGTGAGCGGCGGCTTCGTTGGGATCACCGACAAGTACTGGGCCGCGGCCGTGATGCCCGGCGACCAGAACGCGCCCTATACCGGCGCCTTCACCGACCGCACGGACGGCGCCACCAACGTCTACCAGGCGAGCGTCCGCGGCGACGCCGTGAACCTGGAAGCCGGCGCCTCGGCCACCACGACCCAGCGCCTGTTCGCCGGCGCCAAGGAAGTGAACCTGATCAACAACTATGAGAAGGACCTCGGCATCAAGCACTTCGATCTGATGATCGATTGGGGCTGGTTCTTCTTCATCACCAAGCCGATGTTCCGGGCGCTGGACTTCTTCTTCCACCTGTTCGGCAATTTCGGCGTCTCGATCCTGGTTGTCACCTTCTGCCTGAAGCTGCTGTTCCTGCCGATCGCCAACCGCTCCTACGTGTCCATGGCCAAGATGAAGGCCGTGCAGCCGGAGATGGCCGCCATCCGGGAGCGGTACAAGGACGATCGCCTGAAGCAGCAGCAGGCCACGATGGAGCTGTACAAGAAGGAGAAGATCAATCCGGTCGCCGGCTGCTGGCCGGTGCTGATCCAGATCCCGGTCTTCTTCGCGCTCTACAAGGTCCTGTTCATCACCATCGAGATGCGCCACGCGCCGTTCTTCGGCTGGATCCACGATCTCGCGGCGCCGGATCCGACGAGCATCCTCAACCTGTTCGGCCTGTTGCCCTTCCCGGCGCCGGATTTCGTCCATCTCGGCGTCTGGCCGCTGATCATGGGCGTGACCATGTTCGTGCAGATGAAGATGAACCCCGCGCCGCCGGACCCGGTCCAGGCGCAGATCTTCACCTTCATGCCGATCGTGTTCACCTTCATGCTGGGTTCGTTCCCCGCCGGCCTGGTGATCTACTGGGCCTGGAACAACACCCTGTCGGTGATCCAGCAATACGTCATCATGCGTCGCAACGGCGTGAAGGTGGAGCTGTGGGACAACCTGCGGACCACGTTCCGGCGCGGCGGCACAAAGGCGGCGGCCACCAAGGGCTGACAAGGAAAGCCGTGACCGAGACCAACGACGACGCGGCCGACCTCCTGGAGGCCGGCCGCCTGCTGTTTGCCGGCGCCGCCGACTTCTACGCGGCTGCCCAGGTTCTCGATCGCATCCCGCCCATGGAGGGCGTCGAGATCGCGTTCGCGGGGCGCTCGAATGTGGGCAAGTCGAGCCTGATCAACGCGCTGACCGGCCGCAACACCCTGGCGCGCACCTCGCACACGCCGGGACGAACCCAGCAGCTCAACTTCTTCCGGATCGGCGATCGCCTCTCCCTCGTCGACATGCCGGGCTACGGCTACGCGGCGGTGGAGAAGGCCAAGGTCGAGGCCTGGACCAAGCTGATCCATGCCTACCTGAAGGGCCGGGCCAATCTCGCCCGGGTGTTCATGCTGATCGACGCCCGCCACGGCTTCAAGTCGATCGACACCGACGTGCTCGACGGGCTCGATAAGGCCGCGGTGAGCTACCAGGTGGTCCTCACCAAGGGCGACTCCTTGAAGAAGGGCGAGATCGAGAGCCGGATCGCCGGCATCCAGGCGGGGCTGGCCAAGCGGCCGGCGGCCTTCCCGCAGGTCATACTCACCTCCAGCCGCGACGATCTCGGCGTGCCGGAGCTTCGCGCGGCGATCGCCAGGCTGCTGGTCGAGCGCGGCGCATGAGGGTCTCGGGCTTCGACCGGGCGCTCGCGGCGCTGGCCTGCCTGGCCGGGCTGCTGGGCGTCGCGCTCAGCGCGGCGGCGGCCCATATTCCCGGCGCGGATTCGCTCAAGACCGCGGCCCAGTTCCTGCTGTTCCACGCTCCGGCGATCCTGGGGCTCACGGGTCTCGGCGTCCTCAGTCTGGCGCGGCCGGCGCTCGCCCGCGGCGCGGCCGGGCTGCTCGTCCTCGGCCTGCTCCTGTTCTGCGGCGACCTCTCGGTGCGGACCTGGCTGCAGCAGCCGCTCTTCCCGATGGCCGCCCCCATCGGCGGCTTCGCCTTGATGGGCGGGTGGCTCCTGGGGGCGATCGGCGCCCTGGTGCCCGGTCGGCGCTCGCCACGTCACGTTGGTAACAGCGTAGCCGAGACGCACGTCACGCCAACGTGATATGCCATAGGACCAGCGCATTCCCCCGCTCCCCTCGCTCCGAATGGGATGAGAACGGGGGCGGACCGCGGCGAATGGCCTTTGGTCGGTAAGGACGCTCGCACGCAGCTGGGGTATCGCGGCGCGCAACCTCACCCTCGGCCGCCTGGATCGCCGTGGAGGACATCCACGCCGATTGTGGGCCGCCGGTCTATTATCCCGGCACCCACCGCCTGCCGTACCTGTTCAGCCACGGCGTCGGCATCTCGACCGACGATGTCCGCGAGCGCGGCTACTCGGCCTATGCGGAGCGCTACGAGCCCGCGATCAAGCGCGAGATCGCCGATCACGGCGCCCAGCCGCAGCACTTCCTGGCCCGCAGGGGCGACGTGCTGTTCTGGCACGCCAATCTCCTGCACGGCGGATCGGCCCGCAACGACCAGCGCCACTCGCGCAATGCGCTGGTGCACCATTATTTCGCCGAAGGCTGCATCTGCAACCACGACCTGTCGTCGAGCACGTCGGCGGTCCACGGCCCGGTCGAGCGCCTGCCGACTTGCGGCGCGTCGAGCCCCGATATCGCGGTGCGCCGGAAGATCGCGTCGTAGCCGGCCCGGATGTCAGGCCGCCCACACCGACAGGAATTCCAGCGCCGGTCCCTGCGCCTCGGAGAAGACGCCGGCGGTGAGCGCGCCGCCATAGACCGCGGCGGTGTCGAGGTTCGTCCGGAATGGGCGCATCTCCGGACGGCCGCTGCGCTGGGGCGTGTGGCCGTGGACCACGTGCCGGCCGAAATCGTGATCCCCCTCGAGGAACGGCTCGCGGATCCACAGGCGGTCGTGAACGTCCGAATCCGGCGCCGCGGTGCCGGGACGGAGGCCGGCATGGACGTACCAGTGCGCCGCGTCCCCGTGCAGGGTCGGCAGCGCCTCGATCCAGTCGAGGGTGTCGCGCGGCAGGCCGGTGAGATCCCGCGCCCCGAACGAGTCGAGCGTGGCGTCGCCGCCGCAATAGAGCCAGTGCCGGGCCGCATCCGGCGACAGGAGCGCGTCGAGCAGCATGCGCTCATGGTTGCCCATCAGGCAGGTGACGCGCTCGGGCTCGGCCCAGTTCAGGCGGCTGATGGTGCGCAGCACCGCGGCGCTGTCGGGGCCGCGGTCGACATAGTCGCCCAGAAAGACCAGGCGGTGGGCGCGGTCCCCGGCATGGGCGGCGATCCGCTCCAGCAACGTATCCAGCAGGTCGGCGCGGCCATGCACGTCGCCGATGGCGTAGGTGAGGGTCTGTGACTCCATGCGCCATCGTCCACAGGAGACGTCGCGCGCGCAAGGCGTGAGGGCGGATCCTCAGCCCTTCGCCTCCCGGGCGTAGCGGCCGTCGTACCGGCCCGCCCGGATCTGCGCGAGCACCTCGCTCTCCCGGGCCACCTGCGCACGTACGGCCTCGATCAGGCGGGGCGCGAGCGCGGGCGGGAAGGTCACGACGCCGTCCGCATCGCCCACGACCACGTCGCCCGGGTTCACCGTCCAGCCGCCGATGGAAACCGGCAGGTTCGTCGCGCCGGGCCCGGTCTTGAACGGGCCCCTCGGGATCGCAGCGCGGGCGTAACAGGGGAAATCCGACTCCGCGAAGGCGTCGGTGTCGCGCACGGCCCCGTCCACCACGAAGCCGGCCACGCCCCGGCTCTCGGCGATCGCCTTCATCACGTCGCCCACCAGAGCCCGGCTGGTATCGCCGCCGCCATCGACCACGATCACGTCTCCGCGACGGGCCTGCTCCAGTGCCTGGTGGATCGCGAGGTTGTCGCCGGCCCGCACCTGTACCGTGAAGGCCGTTCCGAGCAGCCGCCCCC
This sequence comes from Methylobacterium sp. ARG-1, assembly GCF_001262595.1. Taxonomy (NCBI): domain Bacteria; kingdom Pseudomonadati; phylum Pseudomonadota; class Alphaproteobacteria; order Hyphomicrobiales; family Methylobacteriaceae; genus Methylobacterium; species Methylobacterium sp. ARG-1. The sequence continues at coordinate 11,203 of NZ_LHCD01000059.1, read as the reverse complement.
GCCGGTGGAAGGCGCGCAGGCCCAGAAGGACCGGCATCCGGTCGAGGCAATCGCTGATCGTCGCGGTGGCCACGTCCTGGAACGTGGCGAGCAGGTCGGGATCGACGGCGGGCGGCGGCGGATTGTGCGTGATGCCGGGCATCGGCGGGGACCTCCCTGACGGCGCGCCGCAGGATTCCGACCGGATCACGTCGGGGCCGCGCCGGGGCGGATCTTGCCTCAGGATCCGCGCGGTGTCGCGTTCGGTGCCGTCAATGCTCGGCGGCCTGGGGGGCGCCGGCGCCTCCGCCGGTGGCAAGCCTGCGCCGGGCATCTGCCTGGCCGCTGGTCGTCCCGAAGTAATTCGCCGAATCACCGAGCTGGACCGCCGGCTGGCAATTCGGCGTGCAGGAGAGCGATTCCCGGTCGAGGCCGCGCTGGACCGTGATGGTCGTATCCCGCGACGCCTCGACCCGGATCATCGTCTCGGCGATCAGGCTGCCGCCGGTATCGAGCGCGATCAGGTTGGTCGAGCCGAAGCTCTTGCCGGTGAGCACGAGCACGCCGTTCTTCTGCGGCGTGACCTCGGCGATGATCGGGTTGCCCACGATGACGGTCGCGGTCTTCTCCGGCAGCCGGATCACCTTGGCGTTGTCCACCAGCACGGTGACGATCGGCAGCGGCTCCGGCTGGGCAGCCGCGACCGACGCGCCCGTCAGAAGGAGGACGAGGCCGGCTCGGGCCCCATTCGACAGGGTGCGGCGCATCGGGCGGTTCTCGGAAGCGACCGGCGCCCGCGCGAGGCGGCGCCTGAAGCTGTAGCGCTAGCCCGGGATCGGTGAAGGAACCGCTAAGCATGAGTAATGCCGCGGCATGTCGAGCGGCGTCGAAACTGATCCTTCACTAAGCTCGCAGACGGACCAGCGTGAACTATGATCGAGGCGTGATTTAACCGATTTTCAAGGCGTATCGAACAGTCTGCAGCGGCCGCCGATCGGGACGTAGAAATCTTCGTCGGTCATCTCACAAGCTTCACGTTATAAGTTCTTGTTCGAAGGATCGCCTCCTATGAAGACCCTGTTCTCGCGCTTCGCCTCGGACGAGTCCGGCGCCACCGCGATCGAGTACGGCATGATCGCCGCCCTGATCGCCGTCGTCATCATCGGCGCGCTGAAGACCGTCGGCACCTCGCTGTCCGCCAAGTTCAGCGCCATCTCCGGCAACCTGACCGCCACCCAGTAATCGACGCCCGAGCGGTCAGGATCTGCGGCAGGTCCGAGGCTCCGTCGCGTGGCGCGAGGGGGCCTCGGCCGGCCGGATTCGCCGGTCGGCGGCGGCCTCGATCCCGAGCCGCTGATTGGGCAGGCATGGATAGGGTTGGACCCGAGATGGTTGGCGCAGGATCGGCGATCGTGAGCCTCGGCACGGCGGGCTTCGGCCTCCTGGTGCTGTTCCCGTTCCTGATGGCCTACGCGGCCGCGAGCGACCTGCTGACGATGCTGATCCCGAACCGGATCTCGTTGGCTCTGGTGGCGGGTTTCGCGCTGCTCGCCCTGACCGGGCCGATGAGCTGGTCCGAGATCGGCCTCCATCTCGGGGCCGGCGCCGCCGTCCTGGCCGGAACCTTCACGCTGTTCGCCTTCGGAGTGATCGGCGGGGGCGACGCGAAGCTCGCCGCCGCCACCGCTCTCTGGCTCGGCTTCGAGGGCCTGGGCGATTATCTCTTGGTCGCCTCCATCTTCGGCGGCGCCCTGACGCTGGCGATCCTGGCCGCGCGCGCCTACCCGCTGCCGATGCGCGTCGCCCGGCTGCCCTTCGCGCTGCACCTTCACGACGCCAAGACCGGCATCCCCTACGGGATCGCGCTCGCCGCGGCCGCACTCCTCGTCATGCCCGACACCGAGATCTGGACCCGGGCGCTCGCCGGCTGACGCAGCGGCGCCGCGCGCACCAGCCAGTACGCGCCAACCGTAGCGATTCCCGTCGACGGGATCTGGAGCGTCGGTCCGGGGCCGGCTAGAACGGAACCATGTCGTTCGCGCTGCTGCGTCGCCCCGATCCCGGCCATCTCGAGGTCCAGCACGAGGGAGCCAGCTTCCAGATCGCGCTGCGTCGGCGGCCGACCGCGCGCCGGATCACCCTGCGGGTCTCGGCCGCCACCGGCGAGGTCGTGATCACCCTGCCGAGCCGCACCGCGGTGAACACCGCCCAGCGTTTCGCCACCAGCCATGCCGGCTGGATCGCGGCGCGGCTGGCGCGCGTGCCCGAGCGGGTCCTGTTCGTCCCAGACGCGATCCTGCCCCTGCGCGGCGAGCCGCATCGCGTGCATCTGCGCGATACCCGTAGCGGTGCGGTCCGCGTCGAGGTGGGGGAGGGGGAGCCGGTGCTCTCGGTTTCCTGCGATCCCGCGCATGTCTCGCGCCGGATCCGGGACTACCTGACCCGGGAGGCGCGGCGGGACCTCGTCGAGGCGGTGGAGCGCTACGCGCCGCGGCTCGGCCAGAGGCCGGTGCGCATCACCCTGCGGGACACACGCAGCCGCTGGGGCTCCTGCACGGCACGGGGCGAGCTGAACTTCTCGTGGCGCCTGATCCTGGCGCCCCCGATGGTGCTCGATTACCTCGTCGCCCACGAGATGGCGCATCTGCGCGAGATGAACCACTCGGCCCGGTACTGGGCGCTGCTGCACGGCCTGTGCCCGAACGTCGACGCCGCCGAGGCGTGGCTGAAGCGCAACGGCACCAGCCTGCACCGCTACGGCTGATCGGGCCTCAGCCCTTGGCGCGCAGGACCTTCTGGCGGGTGACGGTCTCGGCCGGCCAGGCCGGCCGCGGATCGACATGGCCCGGCTCGAGCGTGCGCGGAGCCACGCTGTCGCAGACCTCGCGCTGGCGGATGATCACCGGGTTTCCGAAGGCGTCGCGGCGGCGCACCAGGCCGCCCTCGCGGCAATAGCCGGCGATCGCGGCCTGACCGTTGCGGCGGCCATACGGGTTCACCGCCACCGGCGGATGCTCGACGATCAGCGTGTCGGAGCGGTTGAGGGAGCGTTCCACGTAGGTGGGCTCGGAGACCGGAAGCGACTGCGCCCCGGCCTGCGCGAGGGTGGCCAGCAAGCAGGCGGCCGAGAGGGCGAACAGGCGCATCACAGCTTCAGGATCCTGCGCTGGAGGAAAAGCGACCTTCATTTAGGTCGTTCTGCAACCCCCGGGTAGCGCCCAGGGGCAACACTGGAGCCGGCATCGCTTGACAGCGCGGGGCTGACCATGGTCGGAACACCCGCGATTTTACGGCCCCGCCGGTCCTCGGCGGTGGCGTTCCGAAGGGTTCGGTGGTGCCGCTTCACGCGAGGCTCGATCGTTTTCGGCGCGTGGTCCGGCGCGTCGCGCTGCCGGTATCCCTCGCCCTGTCCGCCATGGGGCTCGCCTCCGCCGGGCCGGCCGCCGCCCAGGGCATGGTGCGCAAGACCTTCGACGACTGGCAGCTGCGCTGCGAGACGCCGGCCGGCGCCAAGGCCGAGCAATGCGCGCTCGTGCAGTATCTGGCCGCGGAGGACCGCCCCAATCTCACCCTGGTGGTGATCGTCCTGAAGACCGCCGACAACCGCGGCTATCTGCTGCGCGTGGTGGCGCCGCTAGGCGTGCTCCTTCCCTCCGGCCTCGGACTGAAGATCGACCAGACCGATGTCGGCCGGGCCGGCTTCGTGCGCTGCCTCACCACCGGTTGCGTGGCCGAGGTGGTGATGGATGATGGCTTGATCCGCCAGTTCAAGGGCGGCACGCAGGCAACCTTCATCGTGTTCCAGACGCCCGAGGAAGGCGTCGGCATTCCACTTTCGATGAAAGGCTTCGCGGCCGGGTTCGACAGCTTGAAATGACGATGCCGCTCGGGAGCCGCGCGATGATCGGAAGTCGTGACCTGTTTCTGAGCCTGTGCGGCCTGATCCTCGCTGGTTCGCTAGCCGCGGGCCCGGCTCGCGCGGAGGAGGGCAACGTCCTCTCCAACCTGTTCAAGTTCGGCGGCACGACCGTGCCGCCGTCGCAGGCCCAGAGCCTCGATCCGCCCTATTGCCCCCCGGTCGAGGTGGCCGAGAACGGCGCGGCCTATCGCGTCCTCGCCGGGAGCGACGTGCGGACCCAGTTCTCGGTCGGCCGTCTCGCCCGGGAATGCGCCCGGCGCCAGGACGGCTCGGTCACCGTCAAGGTCGGGGTTGAGGCCAATGTCCTGCTCGGCCCGAAGGGCGCCCCCGGGCGATTCGACGTGCCGGTGACGATCCAGATCCGCCACGAGGGCAAGGTGCTCGCGAGCCGCGTCGAACATTCCAGCGTGGTCGTCGGCCCGGGCGAGGCGCAGGGCTTCGCCACCATCGTGGCGGAGGAACTCACGGTTCCGCCGGCCGCGGCCGAGGATTACGACATCACCGTCGGCGTGGGCAGCGGCAAGAACGCCGGCGGCAAGGCCGCCGCGAAGCCGCGGCGCAAGAAGCCGGCGGTCGCCGCGGAGCCCGCCAGCGGAGGCGACGCTGCCCAGTGATGCCGCGGCGCGTCTTGTCGATCCGATCGCGCTGACGGGGAAAGCCGGACACGGCGCGATCTGGCTCGGCCGCGCGACGCGCTTCCGGCTGGAGCCGGCCGACGATCCCGTCTTCGATCGCCGCCTCGTCCTGCCCGACAACCCGGCCGGCTGGATCGTGCTGAGCTATGCCGGCGATCCGGGTGCCGTACCCCGCCGGCCGATCCTGCGGGTCCTGCGCGGGGCCGACGGCACGCCGCAGGATTTCGTCCTGCCGGGCGCCGCGCACGGCTACGCCCACTGGCTCGGCCTGATCCCCCCGGATACCCGGGAGATCCGCCTGTCGGCCGGCCCCGGCTTTGCGCTGGAGCGGGTCGGGGCTCGGCGCGAGGTCTCCGTGCTCGCCCAATGCCTTTTGCGCCGGCCCTGGCGGTTCGTCTCGGCGCTCTACGAACGCGCACGCGGGTCCGAGCGGCGCTACCGCGATACGCTGCGCGGGGCCTGCGCGGTGACCCCGCTGACGCAGTACCAGTCCTGGGCGGCATCGCGGGACCGCCCGGTCCGGGCCATTCCGACCGAGCTGCGGATCCGCTGCCTCGTCCTGATCCGATCCGGCGAGGCGGCGGCGCTCGCCGCGACCCTCGACGCGCTGGCCGTGCAGGGCCACCCGGCCCACACCGTGGGCGTCGCCTGGGAGGATGCCCGCCCCGCATCGCCGGATCCTCGGGTCGCGCATCGGATCTGGGATGATCGCGCCACCGCGGCCGACCTGATCGCCGGGGCCGACGCCCTGTGCCTGCTCCGGGCCGGCGACATCCCGACCCCAGACGCGCTCGCCCTGCTGGCGCCGGCCCTGGCGAGGGCGGATTTCGCCTACGGCGACGAACTCGGCCCCGACGACCAGCCGCGGCTCAAACCGGATTGGAGCCCGGATCTCGCCCTCGCCACCGGCTACGCGAGCCGCGCGGCCCTGTTCGCGCGCACGTTGCTCGAGCGGCTGCCGCCCCAGCCGCTCGGATCCATGGCCGAGGCGTTCCTGGCGATCGAGGCCGCCGCGATCGTCGCCGGCGCGCGCGGCGCCCATGTCCCGCGCGTCCTCGCCCGCATGACCAGCGATGTCCTCGATCCGCCGGCACGCGCGCGGGCGCTCGCTGCGCGTCTCGAGGGGCTAGCTGCCCCGGTCCGGGCCGCCTTCCGCAACGGCGCGATCCAACTCGACTGGCCGCTGCCGAGCCCCGCCCCGAGGGCCAGCATCGTGATCCCGTCGCGCGACCGCCTCGACCTGATCGAGCGGGTCTGCCGCGGCGTGCTGCACGAGACCGCCTATGCCGATCTCGAGCTGATCATCGTCGACAACGGCTCCGCCGATCCGGCCGTGCTGGCGCATTACGACGAGCTGCGCCGGGATCCGCGGGTCCGGATCCTGATCGACCCGCGACCCTTCAACTTCGCCGCCATGGTCAATGACGGCGTCGCCGCCGCGACCGGCGCGATCGTGGTGCTGCTCAACAACGATGTGGCGGTTCTGGACCCCGGCTGGCTCGACGCGATGGTCCGCCAGGCCAGCCGCCCCGAGGTCGGGGCCGTCGGTGCAAAGCTCCTCTACGCAGACGGCACCCTGCAGCATGCCGGGGTGGTGGTCGGCCTCGGTGGGCGCGCCGGCCATATCCTGCGCCGCCGTCCCGGGGACACGCCGGGCCATCTCGGCCGCCTCCGCGTGGCCCACGAGGTCTCGGCCGTAACCGCCGCCTGTCTCGCCGTATCGCGCGACAAGTACCTAGCTGTCGGCGGCTTCGACGCCGAATCCTTCCCGGTGGATTTTAACGATGTCGATTTCTGCCTGCGGTTGGGCGCCGCCGGCTGGAAGACGATCTGGACCCCGTCCGCCACCCTGGCCCATCTCGAATCCGTCAGCCGGGGGCCGTCGGTCGGGGCTAAGCGCGCCCGTTTCGAGCAGGAGGCCGCCCGGTTCTCCGAGCGCTGGCGCGACGTGATCCGCCACGATCCGTATTACCATCCCGCCCTGTCGCTCACGACCTTCGGCGAGGATCTCGAATGATGCGGCGGCCATGAAACGGCCTGCGCCGGAGCTTGCGGAGACGCTGCATCTCGGCATCCCGCGCCGCCCCGGCCGCGCGATGCTCAGTGCGCTGCGCCATCTTCTCGGCCGCCCCCGGGCGACGGGAGAGATCCTGCTCGCGCGGCTCCAGGGGCGACGCCTGCGCGCGCGCCAGAAGCTGGCGGCCCTGGTCGGGATCGACCATCGGCTCGCGCTCCCGGCGGGCATCCTCGATCGCTTCCCGCCCGCGCCGTCCCCGCCGCGCGACGCCATCCGGGTGTTCGGCGACGGCGTCCTCGTCTCAGGCGCGGCCGCGCGCATCGCCGCCGCCTTCGCGGCCGATCCCAAACTCCAGGCGGTTTACGGCGATGCGCTGATTCAGGACCGCGCGCGCGGCCCGGTGCGGCCGCTGCTTTCGCCGGTCTTCGACGCCGACCTGCTGGCCGCTGTCGATTATCTCGAGCCCCTGCTGGCCTGCCGTCCGGGAGCCCTGGCGCCGGAGACGCAGCCGAGCGGGCCCGCCGACGCCGCGTTCCAGATCGCTGAGCGGTACGGCGCTCGCGCGATCGGCCACCTGCCCGAGATCCTCGCGATCCGGCGCGGCGACCCCGTCGACACCGTGTCGCCGGCAGGGGAGGGGGGGCGGCACCGCCATCGCGATGCCCTGCGCCGCCACCTCGACCGGTCGGGCCAGACCGCGAGCCGCATCGTCGTCGACGAGCACGGCCTCCTGCAGGTCGAGCACCCTTTGCCCGATCCGCGGCCCCTGGTGAGCGTCATCGTGCCGACCCGCGACCGGCTCGACCTGCTCCGCCCCTGCCTCGACAGCCTCGCGACCTGCACCGACTGGCCGAACCTCGAGATCCTGGTCTGCGATAACGACAGCCGCGAGCCCGAGACGCTGGCCTTCCTGCGAAACCTCGAGCGTGAGGGGAGGGGGGGCGTCGTGCCCTGTCCCGGGCCGTTCAACTTCGCCGCGATGAACAATGCCGCCGCCGCCCGCGCCCGCGGTGCGCTGCTGGTCTTCGTCAACAACGACGTCGAGGCGTTCCTGCCGGATTGGCTCGCCCGGATGGCCCGGGAGGCCCTGCGCCCGGAGATCGGCGCTGTCGGCGCCCGGCTCCTCGATGGCGAGGGTCGGATCCAGCACGGCGGCATCGTGCTGGGCACCGGCGGCCTGGTCACGCACGCGCACCGCCACTTCCCGGGGGACGCCCCGGGCTACCTCGCGGGCCTGCGCGCGACCCATGCGGTGTCCGCGGTCACCGCCGCCTGCCTGATGGTCGAGACCCGGAAATTCCGGGCTGTCGGCGGCTTCGACGATGCGGATTTCGCGGTCGATTTCAACGATGTCGACCTGTGCCTGCGCCTGAACGCGGCCGGTCACCGTACGCTGCTGGTGCCGGGGGCGGTGCTGCATCACCGCGAATCGGCGAGCCGCCGCTGGACCCAGGAGGCCCGCGCCCGCCACGAGCGCGAGATTGCGGCGCTCAAAAAGCGATGGGGGCCGCTGCTGGTGCAGGACCCCCATTATCACCCTGGCTTCGACCCGGATCTCTCGACCCACGCACGCCTGCGCCCGGGGTTTCCGAAAGCGGGTCCGGCACCGGTACGACGCCCGCCCGCTTAGAGCATCGTCCCGTAAGGTGGCCGCCGGCTTTCGGGTCAGACGCGGCGCGAGGCCCAGCCTACTGGACGAGGCGTGGGCCGCCGCCCTGAACCTTCTCATTCTCCGACATGATGCCGAGCCGCTTGGCGACTTCCGTGTAGGCCTCGATCAGGCCGCCCAGATCCTTGCGGAACCGGTCCTTGTCGAGCTTGTCCGAGGACTTGATGTCCCACAGCCGGCACGAATCCGGGGAGATCTCGTCGGCCACGACGATGCGCATCATGTCGCCTTCCCACAGGCGGCCGGTCTCGATCTTGAAGTCCACGAGCCGGATGCCGACGCCGAGGAAGAGCCCCGACAGGAAGTCGTTGACGCGGATCGCCAGCGCCATGATGTCGTCGATCTCCTGGGGCGTCGCCCAGCCGAACGCGGTGATGTGCTCCTCCGACACCATCGGGTCGTTGAGCGCGTCGTTCTTGTAGTAGAACTCGATGATCGAGCGCGGCAGCTGGGTGCCTTCCTCCAGGCCCAGCCGAGTCGCCAGCGAGCCCGCCGCGACGTTGCGCACCACCACCTCGAGCGGGATGATCTCGACCTCCCGGATCAGCTGCTCACGCATGTTCAGCCGGCGGATGAAGTGCGTCGGCACGCCGATGTCGTTGAGGTGCTGGAACACGAATTCCGAGATCCGGTTGTTCAGCACGCCCTTGCCGTCGATGATCTCGTGCTTCTTCGCGTTGAAGGCCGTGGCGTCATCCTTGAAGTGCTGGATGAGCGTCCCGGGCTCGGGCCCCTCGTAGAGGACCTTCGCCTTGCCCTCGTAGATGCGACGGCGGCGGTTCATAGGCGTGTACCGTGGTTTGAGGAAGTCCATGGGCCGAGGCTCCTGATGCGCGACGATTGGGAGGAATCCGCGGCGCGGCGACCGGATGCTGAGGTCGGGCAGCCGGACGGCCTCTGCCCGAGGGCCCGGCTACTGCCGTTCAAACTAGCCGAACCGGGGTTCCAGCACAACGCGTTGGCCCGCAGGGTGGGATTGCGGGCGCGGGCCGGGACGTGCCGCCGACCGGCTGCGGGGTCCGCCCATCACGCCGTCACGCGGCGGTCTTCGACGGGTATCGGCAGAGATCGGCGATGAGGCAGCGCGGGCATTCGGGCTTGCGCGCCTTGCAGGTGTAGCGGCCATGCAGGATCAGCCAGTGATGGGCGTGTAGCCGGTAGGGCTCCGGAACGATCGCCTCCAGCCCGGCCTGGACCTTGTCGGTCGTGCTTCCGACGAACAGCGGGATCCGATTCGAGACCCGGAAGATATGGGTGTCGACCGCGATCCGCGGAACCTGGAAGGCGATGTTCAGCACGACGCTCGCCGTCTTGGCCCCGACCCCGGGCAACACCTGCAGCGCCTCGAGGCTCGCCGGCACCGCGCCGCCATGCTGCTCGACCAGGATGCGCGAGAGTGCGATGACGTTCTTCGCCTTCGTGTTGAACAGCCCGATCGTGCGGATGAAGCCGCGGACCGTCTCCTCGCCCAGCGCCAGCATCTTCTCGGGTGTGTCGGCCACCGCGAAGAGCGGGCCGGTGGCGAGGTTGACGCCGCGGTCGGTCGCCTGCGCCGACAGAACCACGGCGACCAGCAGGGTGAACGGGTTGACGTAGTGCAGCTCGCCCTTCGGCTCCGGCTCGGCTGCATGGAAGCGCCGGAAGATCTCGGTGAGCGTCGCCGGCTCCACCGCCTCCGGCGCGGTCTCGATTCGGGCGGTCTGGGCCGGACCGATCCGTCCGCCGAGGCGCCCTGACGCCGCAGCTTTCGCGGTCTCGCCTGCGGCACGCCGTCGAGGGGGGCTGTTAACCGAGGGCGGAGGCTTTCTGGCGGGCATCGGCGCGTTATATGGATCGCATGGCGACCGGCAATCCTTCCGTCCATCCGCACGGGCTCGACCCGGACACGATCGATCGGCCGGTTTTTTCCGCCACCATCCGGCCGCATCAATCTTTGAGCCGTCTCGGCTTCCGCATCGTGATGACCGGTTGCTGCTTGGTCTCGCTCACCGTTTCGGTCTGGGCTTGGCGGATGGGGTTCTGGCCGGTGGCCGGGTTCTTCGGCCTCGACATGCTGGCGATCTATGCGGCGTTGAAGGTCAGCTTCCGACGCGGCCGCTCCTTCGAGGAGGTGATGATCTCGCAGATCGAGATCCTGCTCGCCCGGGTCAGCTACACGGGTGAGCGGCACGAATGGCGGTTCAATCCGCTCTGGACAAAGATCGTCACGGTCGAGGACGACGAGTACGGGCTTCAGCGACTCACCTTGGTGTCGCGGCGCCAGCGGGCTCTCGTCGCGCGTGATGCCGATCCGGACGAGCGCGCGCGCATCGCGCAGGGTCTCGGCCGTGCGCTGGCCCAGGTGAAGAAGGGCTACTGAGCGCTGCGCGCCGGTTTTCCGGATCCACGCCGAACCACGATCGCACCGCAACAAACCGGTTGACGGCCCCGGTTCACCTGTCTATAGAGCTGTCCATCGGCGCCGGCCGCGGAAGTGGCCCGGGCGCTGAAGCATCTTCTGACAGGATCGGCGATTGGCCGGCGGGTTTGCCGGGCGGTCTGCTGTTTTTGTTCGATGCCGACCCTGAGATCTTCTCCGCTTCCGCGGGCTGAACAACGGGGTTGACAGGGAGATTGGTGGGCTCTAAACGCCCTCCACCGCTGAGGCGGCCGACCGGACGGTTTGGCCAGTATCACGGTTCTCCCAGTCGGACAAGCGGTGGATCAGGGTCTCGGCCCGGATCGACGCCTCGTCTGCAGCGGTACCGGTTCTGCCGGTACCGCGGGTCTTTGACATTGTTGGATTTGAGGAAGGGAGACGCGGACGGCGTTTGTCCTTGCGGCTGGGGCTTCGTGCCCTGGCAAGTGAGAGACTCGTGCCGATCGTCGGATCTCTTTTTGAGCTCACCGATTTTGCTGCGCTGTGAAGCGCTGCGGGATCGATTGTGAGGCTCCGTCTGAGAATTACGTGATCAGCTTTGATCAATCTCTTCAACGTGAGAGTT